>CP024846.1:1306250-1632812 GCA_004564215.1 Beijerinckiaceae bacterium
CGGGGCTGGCACGATCCGGGAAGTCCGTGCGCGCATGAGCGCCGCGACTTTCCTGGCGGCGGAGAGCGGCGATTGCGATCATCAATCCGACAATGGCCGGATCGCGCGCCGCGCCATTGCCAAGCGCCATCGGTAAAAGCTTTCCCGCCGCCGCCGCCAAACCATCGCCATCGCGCAAGACGCCGGCGGCGCGGGTGAGGATAGGGCGCACGGGAGCCGGATCGGGGCAGATCATGGCCGAAGCTTGGACACGCGGCTTGCGCCGGGCCGTCGGGACCGCCGCGATGCTTTCGGCGATAAGCCGACCGCAAACCGCCGCCTCGAGCAGCGAATTGCTGGCCAGACGATTGGCGCCGTGCAGCCCGGTGCAGGCCGCCTCACCACAGGCCCATAAGCCTTGAACCGACGTCCTGCCGCTGAGATCGACGGCAATGCCGCCCATGTGATAATGCGCGGCGGGCCGGACCGGAATGGGTTGCGTCACAGGGTCGATGCCGGCAGCCTGGCAGAAACTTGTAATGGCCGGAAAGCGGCGCGGAAAATCGAGATCGGGGACATCCCGTGCATCGAGAAAAACCCGATGGCCGGCCGCCATATGCCGCCAAACCGCCCGCGCGACGATATCACGTGCAGCCAGTTCGGCGCCGGGCTCCCCAGCCATGAAGCGGTGTCCGGTCTCGTCGATCAGGATCGCGCCTTCGCCGCGCACCGTTTCGCTGATGAGCTTGAGCGGAAACGAGTCGCTGTCGAGAGCCGTCGGGTGAAACTGAATGAATTCGAGATCGGCCATCCGTGCGCCGGCCTTGGCCGCCAGCGCGAGGCCCTGCCCCCATGACCCGGCTGGATTGGTGCCGTATTGGAAAAGTCCGCCGATCCCCCCCGTGGCGACGACGACGCGATCGGCCGCGAAAACCACCGGTCCGCCAGAGATGTCGACAAGAACCCCGGCCACCGCCTCGTCGTCGAGGATCAATTCGCGGGCTTCAGCTCCCTCGATCACGGTAATGGATGGGGTTTGGCGCACGAGATGGGTTAGCGCCCGCATGATTTCACGCCCGCTGGCATCGCCACCGGCGTGCGCGATTCGACGGCGCGAATGCGCCGCTTCAAGGCCGAGCGCGATTTTGCCATGGCTGTCCCGATCGAAGGGAACGCCCCGCCGGCTCAAATCGGAAATTGCCGCCGGCGCCGCCGCGAGGATGGTGCGTGCCACCGCGCGGTCGCAAAGGCCGTCACCTGCCTTCAATGTATCGGTCAAGTGCAGCGAAAGATCATCGTCCGGCCCAAGGCTTGCGGCAACCCCGCCTTGCGCGAGCACGCTCGAGGACTCGGATGCGAGCGGTGCCTTGCTCAGCAGGATCACCGGCGCCGGAGCCATGGAAAGGGCTGCGGTGAGACCGGCGAGGCCGCCGCCAATGATGACGCAGGCGCCGCGCGTGTCGACCGCTTCCATCACTTCACCGCCAGCATGCGTTCGACGGCGCGGCGCGCGGAAACCGCAATTTCAGGATCGATCTGCACTTCATGCTGCATGGTCTCCAACGCATGCCGGATGTTGCGCAGCGTAATCTTCTTCATATGCGGGCAGAGATTGCAGGGGCGGATGAACTCGAGTTCGGGATATTGCAGGGCGACGTTGTCGCTCATCGAGCATTCCGTCAGCAGCACCACCCTGGCGGGCCGATGGTTGTTCACATAGGCCGACATGGCGGCCGTCGATCCTGCGAAATCAGCTTCGGCCACGACTTCGGGCGGACATTCGGGATGCGCCAAAACGATCACGCCCGGATAATCCTCGCGCAATTCGCGGACTTCCTCGGCGCTGAAGCGTTCATGCACTTCGCAATGACCGGACCAGGCGATGACCTTGACATTCGTCTCTGCGGCAATGTTTCGCGCCAGAAACTCGTCGGGCAACATGATGACGCGATCCACACCCAGCGATTCGATCACGGCGCGCGCATTGCCGGAGGTGCAGCAAATATCCGAAAGAGCTTTCACCGCGGCCGACGTGTTCACATAGGTGACGATCGGAACCCCCGGATAGGTTTGCCGGAGCAACCGGACATCCTCCGGCCTGATCGAGTCCGCAAGCGAACATCCAGCGCCCGTATCGGGAATGAGAACGGTTTTTTCCGGGTTCAACAGTTTCGCCGTTTCGGCCATGAAATGAACGCCGGCCAGGACGATGACATCGGCATCGGCGGTCATGGCTTCGCGGGCAAGGGCAAGGCTGTCGCCGACGAAATCGGCAACGCAGTGAAAAATCTCGGGCGTCTGGTAATTATGCGCGAGGACCACGGCATTCCGGGTCCGCTTCAACGTCATAATGGCGTCGATGTCCTGCGCATGGACCGGCCACTCGATCGCCGGGATGGCATGGCTCACCTTCGCATAGAGGTTTTCCGCGTAGAGATTTTTCGCGCGAAGCGTTTCCGAACCCGGTACCGCCATAGCCTTATACTCCAACCGAGCATTACATACACATATGCTGGTATTGAGCATAAGATTTGTCAAGCCCTGGAGATCGGCAATTTGGTTCCGACGACGGCGCGTTCGCTGATCACGTCGCGGCGGAAGCGAAACAGTTTCGCGGGACGCCCGCCGGTGTCGGGGGTGGTTTCCCCGGTTTCCTCGACCAGTTCCTGCTGCGCGATCAGGCGCCGGAAATTCTGCTTGTGCACCAGCCGCCCCGCCAAGGCTTCGACGCAGCGCTGCAATTGGAGAAGCGTGAAGGTGGCCGGCATGAGCTCAAACACCACCGGGTGATATTTGATCTTGGCCCGCAGCCTCGCAATACCCGTTGCGAGAATACGGCGGTGATCCAGGATCATCGGCTGGCCCATGTCCGGCAGAACACTGGGAGTGCTGTTGCGAATGCCCCCCGGCAAGCTTCCGCGCGCGGCTTCTGGAATGAGTCCCGCTTCGTAAAGCAATTCATACCGCTGAAGAACGAGCTCCTCGTTCCAGGGGCGGCCATCGCGGCCGAAGGTGATCGAGATGCGGTGCCGACGATCCTGCTCCACGCTGGCATCGCGCGCGGCGCTCGCCCAGGCTTCAAGCCGAGGCAGCAGCGTTTCTTCGATCATCGCGGGCGGCCCGACGCGATGGTCTTCCCATGGAAAATACATATACCAGCTGCGCCAGCTCGCGTAATGCGCACCGGAAACGGGCTGCTCATGCGTCAACCCTAGATAGCTGATGGAAATCGAATGCTGCCCCGGGCCGCCCCGGTCCCGATCGGCGAAGGTATAAAGCTGTTCGACATAGCCGAGGGGGAGCCGAGTTTGGGCTTCGACCCAGGCGCGCAGTCCCGCCTGCAGCGAACGATGCTCAAGCTCAAAGGGACCGGACGGCAGAGCGCATTGATCCTGAATCGTCAGAACCCGCGGATCTCCGGAGGTGACAGCGGCAAGCACGGCAATAAGATCGGCAGCAATCCCACCCTGGACCAGGTTCGGTGCGGCAGGGGCGCTCGCCTTGACCATACTGCTCTCGGGAAACGTGCCCATCAAACGGCGCCGTCACCGGGTTTCATGGAGTTTCGATCCGCTCGTGGGAACTTCAAATCCATATCGTCTTTTTGCGTTTTTGGGAACTATTATTACTGTTCGATCCATTTGTTTTTACATAATTTTCTCCCAAGGCTTCAGACTATTTGTGGACGTCGGGCCGCAATTCAACCCAATTCCAAGGGGATTGCCGCAATCACATGGCGCGGCCAGCACCAGGGCGCGACAAAGATCGCATCGCCGCGCAGCGTGAGCGGCGCCGCCCAAGGATTTGCCGCCAGCCAAACCCGTGCCGCGCGCGAAATGCGGCGAGTTTTGCTAAAACTGACCGCGGTCTTGGCCTCATCGAGGGTCGGCCGCACTTTCACTTCGACGAAGGCCACGGTGTCGCCCCGGCGGACAACAACGTCGATTTCGCCGCCGTGAACACGATAGCGGAAGGCCAGAACGCGGTAGCCCTTGAGCCGCAAGACAGCGAGCGCGACCCGCTCGGCCAGAATCCCCCGGCGATGCGCGAGCGCGCGGGAATGAGTGGACGTCACCGGGCCCGCACGGACAGCTCAAGCGCTCGGGCGTAAATCTTCCGGCGCGGTTGACCTGTCTCGGCCGACACGACGGCAGCGGCGTCCTTGACCGAGTAGGTTTCCAGCGCCTTGCCAAGCCGGGCATCGAGGGACTCCTGGCTTTCCCTGAACTCCTGGACGCCCGGCGGCCCGACAAGCACAACGATTTCGCCTTTGGGCGGCGTCTCTTGAGAAAAGCTCGCGGCCAGCTCCGGCAATGTCCCACGGCGGACGGTTTCATAATATTTGGTGAGTTCGCGCGCGATGGCCGCTTCGCGCGAACCGAGCACAGCAGATAAATCATTCAAGGTTTCCGCCACGCGACGCGGCGACTCGAAGAAAACCAACGTCCCGGGAATTGTCGCCAGTTCGGCAATACGCTGACGCCGCGGACCGCTCTTGGGCGGCAGAAATCCTTCGAAGAAGAAACGATCGGTCGGCAGTCCCGCGACCACCAGCGCGGCGAGCACCGCCGAAGCCCCCGGAACTGACACCACCTCGATATTTTGCGCCAGGGCCTCGGTCACGAGCTTGAATCCCGGATCGGAAATCAAGGGCGTGCCCGCGTCCGACACCAGGGCCAACGCCGCACCGCCCGCCAGTCGTGCCAGGAGGTGCGGACGAATGACGGCGGCATTATGCTCGTGATACGCGACCAGCGGCGTCGCTATCCCATAATGCGCAAGCAAAGTTTTCGTGACCCGCGTGTCTTCGGCGATGATCGCGTCCGCCGCGGCGAGAGTCGCCAGCGCGCGAAACGAGATGTCGCCAAGGTTGCCAATCGGGGTGGCCACGACATGAAGTCCGCGCCGGATCGGCTCCGCCTCGGCTCTCAGACCGAAAGCCGTAAAAGCCCCCGACGCTTTTTCAGCCTCGGAACTTTTTGCGTGCAAGGTCGTGGCACGCGATAGCTCCCCTCCGGCAGCGACCCCCGACGGGGCCGAATTCCCGGGTCTGTTCGGATTGCCCGCGTTCATGGTCCCTATCCCGCCGGACGATCGCCGGCCCCTGTTAAAAAGCCACGTTCGTTAAAACATCCAATCGTTCTATTTATAGAACAAAGCCACTTTTTTAGCAAGTCAGGCTAAAGTCAATGGCCGCGTCTATTGCCGCCGTCCTTAATTTATGACTGAAAAGGGCATAGATCCATGCCATCTCCGGATATGATCCCTTTGCGACCCGTTAAGTTTATGGAAAAGCAGGCTGTAGGAGCTTTGCACGGATGAGCTATTTATTGCGCAAGGAAGCTTGCCGGAGGCTTTCCGATAAAGCTTGCGCTCTTGCGGTCCGCGCCATGATTGCGCTCGGACTTGGACTTTCGCTGGCGGCCTGCGGTTCCATGAGCGGGATGCTCGGCCGGGGCGGATCGGGCGAATTGGCGCCACCTGGCCCCGCAGCCCAAACCGCGCCCGATCAATCCGAACAGATCGGGTCCGGTCCGGCCAAGGTGGCTCTCGTCCTCCCCTTGACGCAGGCGTCGGGTCCAAGCGTCGTTGGCACCTCCTTACGCAATGCCGCCGAACTCGCCTATTCGGAAGCCGGCGGCAATGATCTGACCTTGTTGATCAAGGACGATCATTCGACACCGGACGGGGCGCGCGCGGCCGCCCAGGCGGCGATGTCCCAGGGCGCCGAGTTAGTGATCGGTCCGTTGTTCGCCTCGAGCGTGCGCGAGGTAGGCGTGGTCGCTCATGGTTCAGGTAAGCCGGTCATCGCCTTTTCGACCGACACGTCGACCGCCGGCCAGGGCCTGTTTCTGTTGTCCTTCCTGATCGAAAATTACGTCGACCGGATCGTCGATTTCGCTGCCTCCAAAGGCAAGAAATCGATCGCCGCCTTGATCCCTGAGAATGACTACGGGCGTGTTGCCGAAGCCGAATTTCAGCAAGCGGCAGCCCGCGACAATATTCGGGTCATGACGATCGAACATTACCAGCCCCGCAATTTGCCCGAAGCGACAAAGAAAATCGCCGCGCTCGGCGATCAAATCGACGCCTTGTTCATTCCTGATCAAGCCGATGCAATGCCCGCGCTCTCGCAGGCTCTGACCGCGGCCGGGATCAACACGAAGCAGGTGCAGATCCTCGGCACCGGTCTTTGGAACGACGCACGTGTTCTGAAGCTTCCTGCATTGCAAGGCGCATGGTTCGCCGCGCCGGAAAACGGTGGATTCAACGCCTTCGCCGCACGCTACCGCGCCAAATATGGCTCTGATCCGACGCGGATCGCGACGCTTGCCTATGATGCCGTTTCGCTCGCCGCGGCGCTCGCACACACGCAAGGCTCGCAGCGCTATTCGCAAAATGTCCTGACCAACCGTTCCGGCTTCAATGGCGCCGACGGCGTTTTTCGCTTCCGCGCCGATGGCACAAACGAGCGTGGTCTTTCTGTCCTGCAGATCAACGATGGCACCGCCGTGCCGATCAGCCCGGCGCCACACTCCTTTGCCGGTGCCGCCTCGGCGACCTGAGCGCGATGCAGATCGGATGGCTTCGATTGAATTCAATCGATCGGAGGCGTGCTTAAGCGAGCCCGGTTAAGCACACAGCGATTACGGTTGGACTTCGCCTTCCGGGGCGACGTGCTTGGTTGGCTTTTGCAAAAACAGCGGGGCAGCTGCCCCGGACCGACGGATCAGACTGCGGACGTCGGGGGCAAACGCCAAATCGTCCCAGGAACCCGCAATATCGAACCGAAACTTCGGCGCTTCTTCGCCCGGCTTCGCTTCGTCGACGGACGGCATTGCCGCAGCATGCAGATCCAGCGCCCGTTCGCCGAAGTCGACGGCGCCGCCAAACCCAAGCGTGAGGCTCGGGTTCTCAAGCTTGCCATCCTCAATGTCGGCAACGCCTTTCACGAAACGCAGTCCGAAACTCGCGCGGTCGAAAGCGGTCCGGCCCCTATGAATATTGGTCAGAAGCGCAAGCGGACTTTTGTCGATCCGTCGTAAAGCCGAATCGAGATCGATCCCACCGAGCTGTCCCCGCGCGACATCGATTTGCGCTTTACCATCGAGCTTGTGCATGAGCTCGTACATGCTGGTTCCCGCGCTCTCGATATTGACCGTTCCCGTCAAGGACCCGGCAAATTCCGGCCAACCCAAAGCATCGAACGAAAAAGCTGCCACATCGATGCCGGAGAGCGCGCCGCCAAGGCGCATACTGACGGTGTTGTCGTTCAGATCGAACGAAGCGCGGCCTCTGATCGTGCCTTGATAGGCCTTGGCCTCGGCAACGTTTAATTCCAGCCGCCGGTTATTGGTCATCAACGAGACGGCGGCGTCTTCAATGTCGAAATGCGAGAACAGCATGTGCGATGCGGATATGCGCAAATCGACGTCGGCCCAGCCGAGGTCTTTGAGATTGAACGGATCCTGGTTCCATTGGCCATCGTGGCCGATGGCCGAAGGAAGGGCGGAGAGGAACGGCCGCAGCGAAAGCTGATTGGTCGCCAATGTTCCCGAAAGCACCGGGATTTTGTCGCCAGCCTGGAATGCCAGGGTTCCTTCGAAATCATTCCCATCGAATTGCAGCCGCAGCCCGGACAAAACGGCACTGGCTGCTACAATATTTGCATCGCAGGTCAGGTCGAAGCCGTTGAAGGGCCCCGGAAGCGGAATCGGATATTCGGCCTTCTCCAAGAGCTCGCGCACCGATGAAGCCGCCGCATGAACGTGGCCGGCGTATTGCCAAGTCGGCGCGCTTCCAAGGGTGCCCTCCGTCGCGAGGGAAAGCAGGGGGGCGTCGATTTTCAAGGCCATTCTGGATTGCTGGCCCCGCAGCAGTTCAACCGGTTTTGCAATCCATGCGGCGATGGTGGCGGTCTCGCCGCGAACCCGTGCCTTGCCGATTACATTGGCCGCCGCGCCAGGTTTGCGCCAGTCAAGGGTCATGTTGATGGCGTCGATCAAGACATCCGATTTAAACGACTTGCTGATCAAACGAGCGCTGCCGTTGACGAGCGTCACGACACCGAGCCTCTCCTCATCGGCGGCGGCGGCCTCGGGAGTTGCCGTTGCTGCGTCGGCCGCGCGCCCGATCCTACTGTCCGGCTGCATCGGCCGCCCATCGAGATCGATATGCATGTCCGGCTGCCCGAGGGTTGCCGATGTCAGTTCGATCCGTCCGGCCAACAGCGGCGCGATCCGCAGATAGCCTTTCAGGTAACGGGCGCTGACGCGAAGCGCTCCGGAAGGATCGGCGAAACTCACGTCGTCGATGCTGATGTGCGGTTCCGGCAGAACGACGAAGACCGCGCGGCCTTGCGAGACAGCGGCCAGGCCGGTAATGCGACGGATTTGCAAGGCGATTTCATTGCGCAGGGCCGCATTGGAAAAGGCCCAAGGCGCAGCTCCTGCTGCGATTGCGACGAGAACGGCTAAGCCGACAAAAATTTGGAAAATGCGCGGCAGGCTTTTGCGTGGGGTTGGGGAACGCCGAGGAGCGACGGTTGCCGGTTCGACCATGGCTCTCAGTTTGCCCTAAAGGGTTGCCGCGGAACTAGCCAAAGTGATGGTCTGGTCCGCGACTATGTCACGATCAAGGCAGATCTGGCCGGTTGCGTCGCCCGGTCCGCGGCTTCACGGGGTCGGCGTCGGCCCCTCGGTAGCACAACATGTTTTGGTTTGCTGATCGCCCGCAGAAACGCCAGCATCGGCTTCGTACCGGACCTGCCCCTCGCCTGTCGAGGCGCAAAACTCCGAGCACATTGCGGAGGCGAGTTGCTCAATCCCGAACGGCTTTTGCAGAACAATACGTCCGGCGTGGCGCGTGGGAACCCCGGATATGCTATGGCCTGTCGTAAAGAAAAACGGACATTCGAGACTGGCCAGGAGATCGGCAACCGGATCGATCCTGTGCGCGCCGAGGTTCACGTCGAGGATGGCGCCGTCGACCTGTCCGCGCTGGATCACCTCGAGCGCGGTGGAAATCTTGGCGGCACAGCCGGCAACCTCGAACCCAAGTTCAGACATCATCGCTTCGAGGGTGAGAGCAATAAAGGGCTCGTCCTCTACGATCAGTATTCTGGGTCTCTTGGGCTGAACCTTAGCATCGGAAAACATGTTACTTACAATTTGATCTTTCGAAACAGAAATTATCGCCCAACTGAGCAGCAGAGTCGAGTCATCTCTGTGCCGATTCGCACCGACAGCACCAAAGCGCTGCAATTGTGACCAAAATCCAGCCAAGGATAAGCAATATTCCGCCAATCGGGGCGGCCATTGGAAATAATTTGACTCCGATCAGGACGCGCACGGAAAGATCGCCGCCGAATAAGAGGCTGCCCAGCAAAAAAGAGACGGCTGGAATGAGAAACCATCTGCCGCATTGCGGCAGGCCCGAAGCAAGACCACAGACTGCCAGCGCCGCGGTGGCGTGGAACAGCAAAAAATGGGCGGCCGCGTCAAGGCGGGGATCGGCGACGCTATGCGCCGCGAGGGCGGAGAGAATGACGCCGCCGGCGCCAGTCAAACCAGCCAGGGCGGCCAGGGCGAGAACCCATTTGCGCATGTGGAAATTTCGGTTGGGTCAATGACGGTGGCAGTCTCTGGGGGTGGACCACGAATCAGTTCTTTGGGCAAGTGGACGGATCAAGGCTTGCCTTGCACGCAGCCACTTGAAACCGGCGCGAAACGACGTTCAATATGGCCCTCGCCTTGGTGGCTGATTCGGAGCTTCACAACTGGGGCCACCGAAGGATAGGAGAGCCCATGTGTTCGCACCGGATTCGGTTGCTGACCGCGATGGCCATTGCCACGGCGAGCCTGAGCGGGGCAGCTATCGCGCAAGACAAAGGCACGCTGGATCCTGTGCCGCTGCCGCCGCTCACGCATCCAGAGGACCCCTCAACACCGGCCAAACAATTATTCGGGCGGAAAATTCTGCCTGCCGCTCTCGCCGCGCGGACCATAGGTTTTTATTCCCGTGGCTGTCTGGCTGGCGGACAGGCCTTGCCGGTCAATGGACCGGCCTGGGAAGTCATGCGGCTTTCGCGCAACCGCAATTGGGGCCATCCGGCCCTGCTTGCATTTCTCGAACGGTTCGCGCGGAAGGTACCATCGGTCAGCCATTGGCCAGGAATCCTGGTCGGCGATATGTCGCAACCCCGCGGCGGCCCGATGCTCACGGGACATGCCTCGCATCAGATCGGCCTCGATGTTGATATCTGGCTGACGCCCATGCCGAACCGCGAACTGTCGCGGCTGGAGCGTGAGGAAATGTCAGCAGTCAATATGGTGCGCGCCGACCGGCGGGACGTCGACCCCGAGAAATGGACTTCGGATCATTTTGCCGTCGTCAAGGCGGCAGCGCGCGAACCGGAGGTGCAGCGGATATTTGTCAATGCGGCGATCAAAAAAGCGCTCTGCCGCGAAGCGGGCTCCGATCGTTCATGGCTGAACAAGGTTCGCCCCTATTTCGGACATGATTATCATTTTCATGTCCGTCTGTTTTGTCCAAACGGGGATAACACCTGCAAGGATCAGGATCCGGTTCCGCCCGGCGATGGATGCGATGCGTCTCTCGCCTGGTGGTTCAAGGACGCTTTCCTGCATCCAAAACCCGGTCCCATGAAGCCCAAGCCGGCGTTGACCATGGCGCAATTGCCGCCCGAATGTGAAAGCGTTCTCACCTCGCGTTAGAGCGGAGCGCAGAATCAATGAGGACCGGAAATCCGGCCCTCAACGACGCAATGTGTCTCGAAAAAATTACTTCGTGTCGTCGGCGGACGCTGAATTCTCGTTCGACTCGAATGCCTTCACTTTCACGTGATGCAGCTTGGACTTGCGATGGACGCCCACGCTGCGCCCCACAACAATGGGGGTCTCGGGTACGACATGCGGAACCGTTGCGGCAGCCGTCGCCTTCGCAGGCTGCTTCACCCCTTTGCCGCCGGCGATGTGTTTGGAAGCTGTCGCCTGTTTCGCGGAGGCGCCAAGGTGCTTGGAATTGTCTCTCGCCAAGGTCGCTCCGGACGCGGCGAGGCTGATAACAACGAGCAACCCAAAAATCTTACCAACAGTCATCACTTCACTCCAACAAGCGGACACCGTCAGGGCGCACATCCGCGTATCCGACAACGCACCGGACGCCAAAATGTTGCATCCGCACAACGTGGTCCTGCCGATTTCTTTCTAGGTGAACCAATACCTACTTAAACGTGAATAATCGATTGATGGCGGTGCGGCGCCACACAGTAGAAAGCCTGGCGCAAGACAATTCGGATCCGGCCTTTCGACCCCTATTCGGCCGCGACACCGGTCCCGATGGGGCAAGCCACACCGGTCCCGCCGAGCCCGCAATAGCCGTCCGGGTTTTTGGCCAAGTATTGTTGATGATAGGCTTCAGCGTAATAGAATTCCGGCCGGTCGAGAATTTCGGTGGTGATCGAAGGAAAGCCGCGCGCGGTGAGCGCCTTTTGAAACATTTTCTTGCTGGCTTCGGCCGCCGCGCGCTGGGCGGCGTTTGCGACATAGATGCCGGAACGATATTGGGTCCCGACGTCATTGCCCTGGCGCATTCCCTGCGTCGGATCGTGACTTTCCCAAAACGTCTTCAGGAGCGTTTCATAGGAAATCTGATTCGGGTCGAAGGCCACCAGAACCACTTCATTGTGCCCCGTGCGGCCAGAGCAGACTTCCTCATAGGTGGGATTGGGGGTAAGCCCCCCCGCGTAGCCGACCGCCGTCGCATAGATGCCCTTCCCGAGCTGCCAGAACTTGCGCTCGGCGCCCCAAAAGCAGCCAAACCCAAAAACCGCCGTCTCGATGCCGGCCGGAAACGGAGGCTTAAGCCTATTTTTGCTTAAAAAATGGGTTTCTTCGGTGGCAATGGGATCGGGCCGTCCCGGCAGAGCCTCGCCGGCCTTGGGCAGGGAGAGTCTTTTGCCGAAGGAAAACATGGCCAGTCCTCTCAAATGCGGCTTCCTCATCGTTTAGATGAGATTGGCGTGACGCACATTCAATGGGATCACGCCGAATGCGCGCCGCCGCCCGCGGCGAGCCATTTCAGCGGCTCGAGAACCCGAACTTAGGTGCGGGTTTGCGGGCCAGCCAGAACAGCAGCGCGCCACCAAGGGCAGCCACGACCCAGACCGGCAAACGCTGGAAATCCAGCAGGACTGGGTCCCAAAGGAAAGGATGCAGATGGTGTTCAACAACGTCTTGCGCCAAAGCTAGTTTGTCCGGAAAAAATGCTGCGGCCCTGTCACCGACCGTGGTGACGGCCAGTTTCCCGTCTGCGAACGAACGGGTGAGATCTACAATCAGGGTGGCAAAGCCCGCCGCCACAAGGCAGAGGCCCAAAAATCGCATCAGCAATCGAAACATGGGCTACGTCGATGTCCCTGGGTTGCCTTGACCCAAATGGTCAATCGGGGCCGCGTTTGGCGGACGGAAATGCCAGTTTCGCCCCGGCCGGCCCAGACCTCTAGCTTAATTCGTTCCATCCGTAAATTCGTTCATCCGCATTGCGTTTGAACAGGCTGACGCCTATATAAACCTGCAATTCCCCTCCTGGATATTGATTTTAGCTACTCTGCTGAGCCTAGCCCAGGACTGGCGGGCGGGGGGCGTGATGGCGCATCCGCGAAAAACGCGCAACTTTCCGGGTTCGCGCAAAGGAGATTGATATGAGCAATGCGCCCCTAATGCCGAAGGCCACCGCCGTCTGGCTCGTTGAGAATACTTCGTTGACGTTTGAACAGATTGCCAATTTCTGCAAACTTCACCCCCTGGAAGTGAAGGGAATTGCCGATGGTGAAGTGGCGGCCGGAATTAAGGGACATGACCCGATCACCTCGGGCCAATTGACTCGGGAAGAAATCGCCGCGGCCGAAAAGGACGAAAATCGGCAGTTGCAGCTGGCCGTCTCCAAGGTTCGGCTGCCGGAACACCGCAAGCGCGGCGCACGCTACACCCCGCTGTCGCGCCGGCAGGACCGGCCTAACGCAATCCTCTGGCTAGTGCGCAATCATCCCGAGTTGAAGGACGCGCAAATCATGCGGCTTGCCGGGACCACAAAGACGACGCTGCAAGCGATCCGGGACAGGACGCATTGGAATTCGGCAGCCCTGACGCCGACCGATCCTGTTACGCTTGGCCTCTGTTCGCAAATGGACCTTGATTTTGAGGTCAATCGCGCCGCCAAGGACCGGCCGCATGTGGAAGAAGATCACGGCCAGACGCTCGTCCCCAGCGAAATCACGACGCGGGAAGTGCGGGATCAGCCGGTCACGGAAGCTGGCGTTTTCGGCAGCGCCAAGGAGAAGGCCCAACCGGACGCGGACATTGACGTCGATTCCGTTTTCGCCAAGCTTAAGGAAATTAAGGTCAAGGAATAGTTTTCTTGGATGCGCAAAGGCCAACGTTCAGCTTGATCGAGGGTTAGGCCGAATCAGACATAAGGGGTGGCTACAACGACAGGCTTGCCAGCTGATTTTGGTGGAACGACAAATGATGACCACGCCCACTCGATCGGCTGCTTGCGCCTGGTTTTCCAGCTTCGCGATTGTTATAGGAGGCGGGGCTTTCGTAGCTCACGCCGCTGATCTGACCGCGCCCCCGCCGGCCGCCTATGGTTATGTCGGGGTAGTTCCCGCCGTCGATTCACGATGCCGGATCATTCCCCAGCCGCAAGCCAATCTCTATGGCGCCACGGCGCGTTTTCGCCCCACGCTGGTTTGTCTTTCGCGCGGGCTTTACGCGGATTCCATGCCGTTCCCTTAGAGCGCGATGAGGAAAAGTGGAAACCGGTTTTCCGCCGGCATCCCGCTCTAAACTTTTGGAATCGATCACGTTCCTGATTTTGGATTGAATCAATCCAAAATCATCGTGATCTAGCCGTCGCATCCAAGAACAAGGCTACGCCTTCCGGAAATTCTTTCTGGCCAAGCTTCATTCAACGAGTGCAAACCGTTAGCGCGTTCGGGTCAAGGAATTCGACGAAGCATTGGCTAACATTAGGTCGCGGAGTTCGATGCCTCCGCACTCTTCCGGCAGCGGTCCTGCTGAAGTCCAGCCCAAACCAGCCTGGTAGAACCATTGTCCGGACCGGCCGTCCTTCCCCGAGGACGGCCGGACTTTTTTGCAGGGCTGAACCTTTCACGCGATCAGGAATGGCGCGGACCCCGACGCGCTTCGGCCAGGGCCTTCGAAAGCTCAGTAGCGAAATCCGCCTTGTCCTCGGGGCCTAAGAAGCCGCCGATCTCCACGGCCTTGCCACGCGACACAAGGGCCAGACGCTGGGTTCCAAATTCTTCATGCTCCTCGCGTTCGAGCCGAACCCAGGCTGGATTGAAGCGCCATTCGGCCCGCTGGCCGCTGGCGCTGACTTTCTCGAACCTCAGTTCAAAAAAAGTGACCTGGATCTCTTCATAGGCGCGGGCGGCCCGGAAACTCGAGCGGAAGGCCCAGTAAAAAAGCGCCACGTCCAGGCCCATGAAACCGGCGACAGGCCAGGCGCCAAAAAAAACAAACGGCAGGGTCGAAAAAAAACTGGCTGCACCGAAAATGGCCATCAGGACATGGAAATTCTGCCTGGTGAGCGAGCGATGCGGCTTAAGTCGCACCGAAAAGAGCCGCAGATTTTCGGGTGGGGCTGCAAAAACCTCGCTTGCCATCAAATTTCCTCGACAAAGGGCCGGTCCCTGCCCTTCTTTCTTCCGCGCATCGAATTTATAAGGCGCCCATGGGCAAAGCAAACAATGCAAATACGAAAGCCGCCGGCAAGGTTCCGGCCAAAGCTGCGGGATTGGCAACGCGCTTGCCGAAAACGGCCGCAAAAGCCGCTGGCAAGATCTCGCGCGCATTAAGGACGCCGGCCGGAGCAGCTCATCCTCCGCCGGACGAGGCAAGGATCGCGGAGATTTTTCGCCGTTTCGCTGCCGCCAAACCCCATCCCGAGAGCGAACTCATCTATGTGAGCCCTTTTACCTTGCTTGTCGCCGTCGTGCTTTCGGCGCAAGCGACCGACGTCGGCGTCAACAAGGCCACGAAAGCTCTCTTTGCCATCGCCGATACGCCCGCCAAAATGGTGGCTCTGGGCCAAGAAAGACTGAGCGACATGATCAAGACCATTGGTCTTTATCGGACCAAGGCAAAACATGTGATCGCCTTGTCGGAACAGCTCATCAAGAATTTTGGCGGCGAGGTTCCGCAACAGCGCGAAGCGCTCGAAACGCTCCCTGGGGTCGGCCGCAAGACCGCCAATGTGGTGATGAATGTCGCCTTCGGCGCGCCGACGATGGCGGTCGACACGCATATTTTCCGGGTCTCGAACCGCATCCCCCTGGCGCCTGGTAAGACACCACTCGATGTCGAGCGCGGCCTTGAGGAAATCATCCCCGCCACATACATGCAGCACGCGCATCACTGGTTGATCCTGCATGGCAGATATGTCTGCAAGGCCCTCCGCCCGGAATGCCAGCGCTGCATCATTGCCGATTTGTGCCATTGGCCGGACAAGCGCCTCTAGCCTATCTCAATCGCATGTTTCCCGGTCGCAAAATCTCTTCGAGCCAAGCGAACCATCGATCGGTCGTCACGGCGAGGATCGCGACAAGCGTCGCGCCTTCCAAGACAAAGGCCGGGTTCGACGCGGAAAGCCCCTCGATGATCGGCGAGCCGAGCGATAAGGCACCAATGCTCGATCCGATTGTCGCGGTTCCAATATTGATGATCACCGCGTTGCGGAGCCCCGCAAAGATGAAGGGCAAGGCAAGCGGCAACTCGATCTTCCAAAGGAGATCGGATCGCGCAAAGCCGGTTCCGACCGCCGCGTCACGGGCGGATGCGGGAACGGCGTGAAGACCGGTCAAGGTTGCCTCGAGGATCGGGAAAATCGCGTAAAGGCTGAGCGCCAGAAGCGTTGGAGTCGCGCCATAGCCAAGAACCGGAATGGCGAGCGCCAGCACCGCTATGGGCGGAAACGTCTGCCCGATGGCGCCGATCGCGCCGACCATCGCGGCAAATTCGCGCCCACTTTCGCGCGTGACAAAGATAGCAAGGCCAATCCCGATGGCCGCAGCCGCAAGGCTTGAGATCGCGACAAGCTTCACATGCGCAAGGGTCAGTTCGAGAAAGCTCGCACGCGTGTAAATCGGATGCGGATCGTCCGGAAACAAAGCTTGCATCAGCGGCTCGGCCTTTGGCATCAACAGCACGGCGGCGATCAAAAGCAGGGTTAGCCAAAACCCTGGCTGGCGGAGCCAGCCGATCAAAGAATCAAGGCGCATCGCGGCTCTCCACGATGTCGCCAATATGGATTTCGCCTAGCTTTTCGCCCTTTTCGTCGATGACGCAAAGGCTGGAGGATTGTCGCGCCAACATCAGATTCAAGGCATCCCTCAAACTGGCATTGGCCTCAATCTTCCCAATCGCGCCTTCACTCTTGCGGGCGAGGCGCGAACGGACCGGTAGAAGATCGAGGAGCCGCAAGGCCAAATTGCCACCCCCCAAGAAATTGCACACGAAATCATCCGCCGGTGCCGACAGGATTTCTGCCGGGGTGCCAGACTGGATCAGCCGACCGCCGTTGATCACCGCCGCATTGGTGGCCAGCCGCAAGGCTTCATCCATATCATGCGTGACAAAGACAATCGTTTTCCCGCTCTGCGCATGGATACCCCGAATTTCCTCTTGCAAGCTCAACCTGCTGACCGGATCGAGTGCCGCGAAGGGTTCGTCCATCAAGATAATGTTGGGATCAGCGGCAAGCGCGCGGGCCACGCCGATCCGCTGCTGCTGCCCCCCCGACAATTGCCTTGGATAGCGGTTCAGCAGAGACGGGTCGATTTGTAACATGGCCACCAAAGCATCGAGCCGGGCGGCGCATTGAGACGGGCTCCATTTCAGCAGATGCGGCACCGCCAAAATATTCTTGGCGATCGTCCAATGCGGAAACAGGCCAACCGACTGAATCACATAGCCAACACCGCGGCGAAGTCGTTCCGGCTCCATTTCGCGAATGTCGCGGCCATCGATCTCGACATGTCCTGAATCGGCAATGATCATCGCATTGATCAGACGCAACACCGTCGACTTGCCGCAGCCCGATGGACCTACAAGCGTGAAAAAGGCGCCGCTTTCAATTTTCAACGAAAAATTGGAGAGCGCGGGCACGCCACCAAAAGTTTTCGAGACGTCGCGGAGCTCAATCACAGGTTTCTCCGCGCGATGCCAAGCATCAATTGAAATAAGAAATCTGCCGAAAGCGCCAGAAGGATGATGGGCAGCGCGCCGAGCAGAACAAGATCGAGCGCGTATTGGCCAATGCCTTGGAAAATAAACGTGCCGAGCCCGCCCGCGCCAATCAGGGCGGCGACACTGGCCAAGCCGATCGCCTGGATCGTCACGACGCGCAGCCCGGAGAGAAGAGCCGGCATGGCGAGCGGCAGTTCCACGTCGAGAAACAGCCGGCGCCAGCCAAAGCCGATGGCAGTGGCAGCCTCCTTGACCTCCCCCGCAACTTCGCTGAAGCCAATATGGAAATTGCGCACCAAGGGGAGCAGCGAATAAAGCGTAAGGGCGACGATCGCCGGCGCTGGTCCCGTTCCATGGATCCCAAGGCTGCGAAGGAGCGGAAATTGTTCGCTCAATTTGGTCATTGGCACGATCAAGACGCCGAACAGCGCGATCGAAGGAATGGTCTGCAATATGCCAAGACCCGCGAACACCACCTCCTCGGCTGCGTTCTTGCGCAACACCAGGAAGGTTAAAGGAACGCCTATCAACAGGGCGAAAAAAATTGCCCCGCCGACGAGACCGAGATGGCGCAAGACTTCAGCAAAAAATATGCCTTGATGGTTTGCGAATTCCTTGGCGAGCGAAAGGCTTGCAAACGCGCCAGTACCGACCATCAAACCAAACCCGACGCAGAGAGCAATTCCGAGGCAAATGCGAACCCAAAACCCGAAATTTTCCTTTTGCGCGGCATTCACCACGGCGAGGATCGCAACGCCTGCCAGGATCCAAAAAGCCGGACCGAGCGACGCCCGCGCGGCCGGCGGCTCGCCCCTCACCAGAAGAGTCGCAAAAGAGCCGGCGCCGGCAAGGCCTCCCCAGAGCAACAGCCCGGCCGCGGGGATCGTCAGAAAGGAGCGAAGCCTTTGCCGCTCGATAAAACTCAGAAGCGTCAAGCCGGACAGACCCATGATCGTGGCGATGGTCTCAAGAGCGGGGGCCTGGGTCAAGGAATAGGCAATGCCCTTGGCGAGCCGATTCGGCGCATAGGTCAGAAAGCTTGCCAAGAATGCCGCGAGGAAGCCGAAAGTGGATAAGGCGAGGAGCACACGGTCATGGACCTTGGGCATCGAATTGGTTCCACCTTTTTAAAACTCCCGGCCTCGACGCTCATCGAAAGAGCGCGTGTGCCTTGAAGAATTGCTTCGCGACGACGCCCGGATTTTCTCCCTCGACGGCGATTTTTTCGTTCAAGTCGCGAAGGTTCGCCAGATCGAGTTGCGCGAATACGGGTGCAAGAGCGTCCCTGATTTGAGGATATTTGCCAAGGGTCTCTTCCCGCACCACCGGGGCTGGTGCGTAGACGGGCTCGGCATGGCGCGTATCCTGAAGAGCGATAAGATCGAGGGCCTTGAACGCACCATCGGTGCCATAGGCCATCGCGGCATTGACGCCGGAAATCCCATCGGCGGCAGCTTTCATCGTCGCCGAGGTCTCGCCCCCGGAAAGAACCAGAAGCTGATCAGCGGTCAGCCGGAAGCCATAGATCGCCTCGAACGCCGGCAAACCCGCGGCGCTTTCAACAAATTCTGCGGAAGCCGCCAGTTTTACCCGGTGGCCCTCGCGCACGAAGCCGGCAAAATCTTCGACGGTTCGCAGTTTTTTTTCGCGCGCCAAAGCGCCTTGCACGGCGATCACCCAAGCATTGTCGGCCGGCGCGGGCGTCAGCCAGACAAGCTTGTTTTTTTCGTAATCGAGTTTCGCCGCGCGCGCATAGCCTGCCTTGGCATCTTTCCAGACCGCATCCCCTTCCTCATGGAAAAAGAAGGCGGCATTGCCGGTATATTCAGCGCAAAGATCGATCGCGCCAGACAAGAGTGCGGCACGCAAGATGGACGTCGGGCCGATCTGCAGACGGTTTTCGGTGGCAATATTGGCCCCCGCTAGAGCCAGCAGCATCATGTGACCGAGAAGGCCGCCTTCGAGATCGAGCTTCGAGCCGACGACCACAGGCTCTCCCGCACTGCTTTTTTCGGTCAGCGCAAGACCGAGCGTGCCAGCTAAAAAAGATCGCCGTGTCGGCGCCGTCCACAGAGCGCGGCTCATACGACGATCGTCAGCCGCTCGGCGGCGCGGGTGATGCCGGTGTAGAGCCATCGGGCGCGGTGTTCGCGAAACGCAAAACTTTCATCGAACAGAATCACATGATCCCATTGTGACCCCTGCGCCTTGTGCACGGTCAACGCGTAACCATAATCGAATTCATCGGAGTCCCGACGGGTTTTTAGGTTGAGGCTCTCTTCAAGACCCTGGAAGAATTCCGGCAGAACGCCAATGCGCAGCGGCTTGCGGCCCGGTTCGTCCTCCGGCACGATGTTGAGCGCAAGCTTCTTCTTGCGGGTCGTGGCCGTGGTTTTCACATGCCAGATGCCGCCGTTCAAAAGGCCTTTCGTCTTATTGTTTTTCAGGCAGACCAGTTTGTCCCCGGCTTCGGGAAAAATATTGGCATAGCCAAACAGCTCGCGCATTCGCTTGTTGTAGGATCGGCGGGTCCGGTTAAGACCAACCAGCAGCTGATCGGCCGCCGTCACCGAACCCGAGTCGATGTCGCGGCGCTCGATGACCTGGCTCTCGCCATAGGTGCCGAGCGGAAGCCGGCCTCCTTCCCGCACAAGCATCGACATTTTGATGATGGGATTATCGGCCGCCTGGCGGTGCACTTCGGTCAGCATGACATCGGGCTCGCCTTCGGTGAAAAAGCCGCCGCCCTTGACCGGAGGCAGTTGCGCCGGATCCCCCAAGACCAGCACCGGCTTGCCGAACGACATCAGATCCCGCCCGAGTTCTTCATCGACCATTGAACACTCGTCGATGATGACCAGGCTCGCTTTCGAAACGGCGCTGTCATCATTGAGAACGAAGGTGGGTTCTTCCGTGTCGGTCTCCCGCGGCCGGTAAATCAGGCTGTGGATCGTGCGGGCGTCCTTGCAGCCCTTTGAACGCAAGACAAGCGCCGCCTTGCCGGTGAAAGCCGCGAAGGCGACGTCTCCATCGATATCCTCGGCGATTTTCTTGGCCAGCGTGGTTTTGCCGGCTCCGGCATACCCAAATAGCCGAAACAATTGCGGCTCCCCACGCTTCAGCCACGCGGAGACGGCCATTAAAGCCGCTTCCTGTTGCGGCTGCCATTTCATGCGATTTCCGTTCTTTGGTTCATCGATCGATCTGCCTCTGGCGGACGGTCCGCCTTGAGTTTTGTGGCTGGCGCGGTTGCGGAGCTTACGTTAAATTCGCCGCCGTACATACATGGACGCAGAGGGGCACGGACGTGAGAGGACTCGCTGCAAGCGTGATTTTATGCGGCCTCACCGCTGCTGCAATGGCCGAAATCCCATTGGCGCCGCCTGCCGATGTGAAGCAATTGCTGGAAGTTAACGCCGACGGCGTCCAGAGGTATGTCTGCACGCCGAAAGATCAGGGCTTCGCCTGGATCTTCGACGCACCGGACGCGACCCTTTTCGACGCCCAGGGCCGACAAATCGGGACTCATTTCAAAGGACCGACATGGAAGTTGGCGGACGGCTCCGAAATCATTGGCGAAGTCATCACCAAACAAGCTTCGCCGGACACGGGCGCCATTCCTTGGCTGCTGCTCAAAGTCAAAACGCATCAAGGTCAGGGCCAGCTCGCCGGGGCCACCTTTGTGCGCCGCATCGATACCAAGGGCGGCGTCGAACCTGTCGGGGGTTGCGATGCCGTGCACAAGGGCGAGGTCGCGCGGGTTGGCTATTCCGCCACTTATCAATTTTTCGGCCCCTGATTCTTACCGGTAAAGCGGCTCCGATTCCATTCCGGCGTAAAGTCCGGCAACGAATTTGCCGTAGCCATTGAACAGTTGCGTTGGACGCCGCTCCGTGGTGCCGAGCACTTCCTCTGTCGCCTGGCTCCAGCGGGGATGCGGGACCGCCGGATTGACGTTGGCCCAAAAACCATATTCCGAGGCCTGCAATTGTTCCCAAAAGGATTTGGGCCGATCCGCGACCAAAGAAATGCGGGTAATGGACTTGATCGATTTGAACCCATATTTCCACGGCACGGCGAGGCGCAGCGGCGCCCCGAAACATTTGCCGAGAGGCTTGCCGTAGGCGCCAGTGACCATAAAGGCAAGATCATTGCCGGCTTCCGCAACCGTCAAAGCCTCGACATAAGGCCAGGGATACCAGAATTGCCTTTGTCCCGGCGCGGTGATCCTGTCCAAAAAAGTTTCCATACGGACAAATTTTGCCGCCCCAAGCGGTTTTGCGCGGTCGAGCAGAGCCGCCAAGGGAAATCCCGTCCAAGGCACCGCCATCGCCCAGCCCTCAACGCAACGGTGTCGATAGAGACGTTCCTCCAGCGGCATCGCGGCGACCAAATCGTCAAGAGAGACCTCCTGGGGCTTTTCGACCAAGCCATCGATTTTCAAGGTCCAGGGCCGAATTTTGAGCGAATCGGCAGCGGCCGCTATGTCCTTGCCGCTGCCGAACTCGTAAAAATTATTGTAATGCGAATTGACTCGCTCCGGCGTCACTTCGCGGTCGAGCACAAATTTCTCGTTTTGCTTCGCCTGGTAGAGAATGTGAGGCGCATCCGCGGTCGGCTCGGCCAGGGCGGCAGTCGTCCATAAAGCTGGCGCCGCCGACAGGGCCGCCCCAACCCCGATTTGGAGGAAACCCCGGCGGTCCGCCAATAAATTTTCAGGCGTGGCCTCGCTTTCGGCAATTTCCCATCCCTTCCTGCGGCGTATCAACATGGTGCAATCCTCAACAGCGGCCGCTAAAGCTATAGGTGCGGTTACGCTCGAGCTCGAGAATTACGGGGCTTCGCCGATGCCGGCAAATCAAGACGCCGCGAGGCTCGGAAAGACAGATTGTTCGCTTGCACAGTTGGCGCCGGGCATCGAAACTGCGGCGCTCAAGGAGCTGGAGAGAGTATGACAAAAGCGATCGTTGGCATCATCGGCGGGTCCGGCGTTTATAAATTGCCGGGTCTTGAGGATATTCGCGAGGAATGGGTGGCAACGCCCTGGGGCGAGCCCTCCGACGCCCTGCACTTCGGTCGAATTGGTCAAACGGAAGCTGTATTCCTGCCCCGCCATGGGCGCGGTCATAAGTTTTCCCCTTCCGGGATCAATTACCGCGCAAATATCGACGCGCTGAAACGGGCCGGCGTGACCGATATTGTCTCGGTCTCCGCCTGCGGCTCGTTCAAGGAAGAGCTTTATCCCGGGCTTTTCGTGCTGGTCGATCAATTCGTCGACCGGACATTCGGCCGCCAGAGTTCGTTTTTTGGAAACGGCTGCGTCGCGCATGTCTCCATGGCCAAACCCGTGGCGCCCTTGCTGCAACAAAGGATTGCGGCTGCGGCCGCAGCCGAAAACATCGCCTGCGTCCGCGGCGGCACCTATGTCTGCATGGAAGGGCCGCAATTTTCCTCATTGGCCGAATCGCTCGGCTATAAGGCCGCCGGCTACGACGTGATTGGCATGACTGCAATGCCCGAAGCAAAGCTTGCGCGCGAAGCCGAGATTTCCTATGCGACGATTGCGATGGTCACCGATTTCGATTGCTGGCATGAAGAACATGGCGCCGTCGATGTCGCCTCGGTGATCCGGGTCGTGGAAGCCAATGCCGGCAATGCGGCCAAGCTTCTCGCTCGCCTGCTGCACGATTTCCCGACGGCGCATGAACCCTGCCCCATCGGGTCCGACCGGGCGCTCGATCATGCGGTGCTCACGTCCGCCAGCGCGCAGGATCCGATTCTCATGAAAAAACTTGAGGCAATCATGCAAAGGGTCACGCATTCATGACATTGGATTTCGACCTCAAGAGCACCATCCGCACGATTCCCGATTACCCGAAGCCGGGGATCCTGTTTCGGGACATCACCACGCTCCTTGGCAATGCGCGGGCGTTTCGCCGCGCTATCGATGAATTGGTGCAGCCTTGGGCCGGAACGAAAATCGATAAGGTTGCCGGCATGGAAGCGCGCGGATTTATTCTGGGCGGCGCGGTGGCGCATCAACTTTCCGCGGGATTCGTGCCGATCCGCAAGAAAGGCAAACTGCCGCATACCAAAGTCTCGATCGCCTATTCGCTTGAATACGGACTGGACGAGATGGAAATGCACGACGACGCCGTGTCGCCCGGCGAAAGAGTGATTCTCGTCGACGACCTCATCGCGACCGGAGGGACGGCGGAAGGCGCGGTCAGGCTCCTGAAAAAAATCGGCGCCGAGGTGGTGGCCGCTTGTTTCGTCATCGACCTGCCTGAACTTGGGGGCGCCAAGAAGATCCTGGCTCTGGACGTGCCGGTCAGAACGCTCATCACCTTCGAGGGGCACTGAATCGCGCGCTTCATTTCGAACAGGCGGTCAAATCCTTATCCTCGATCGAAAAGACCTTACCGGTCTCGATCGAAACATGTTTGACGCTGCAGACGCGGCCATTCGTAAAGCCGATTCTGATGTCGTAGTCGCCGCTGCTCACACCGGGCAGTTTCAAACGCTCGTCATGATCGACGCTGGCATCCTCATCGCCCACGCAGAGATTTTCCCCAAAGTGATCGGTGTCCGCCGGAGCAAGCCGCAGCTCGTTGACCGTCGCCGAAGTCAGATTCCAGAAACGCGTCGGTTTTTCAGCACGCGCAGGGGTGGCAAGAAAAACCAGCGCGGCGCCAGCGAAAGCTAAGCGCATGAGACGGTTAGACGCAGATGCATGTTTCATGGCGCGGCCCGTGATGCGATTTGACGTTTGTGTCGAACTTAGCTGGGAAGGCGAAATTTAAACAGGACCAAGGCTCTTCCTCTTGGGCCAAATCCTCGTGGTTGCGCAAATCCGGGTGAACCACTAGAAGCGAGCCTCAACGCTACGGGGTTATGCATGCGTCCTTCCAAACGCGCCGCCGCAGAATTGCGGCCTGTCACGCTCGAACGCAATGTCGCGCGGTATGCTGAAGGGTCGTGCCTCGTCAAATTCGGCGAAACCCATGTGCTCTGCACCGCGTCTCTCGAAGACAAGCCGCCGCCATGGTTGCGCGGCCAGGGGCGCGGTTGGATTACCGCCGAATATGCCATGCTTCCCCGCGCGACCCATACGCGCACGCGGCGGGAATCGACCTCAGGCAAGCAATCGGGGCGCACGCAGGAGATTCAGCGCCTGATCGGCCGCAGTTTGCGCGCCGTTACCAATCTTCAGGCGCTTGGCGAGCGCCAGGTCACGATCGACTGCGATGTGCTGCAGGCCGATGGCGGCACCCGGACCGCCTCGATTACCGGCGCTTGGGTTGCCCTGCACGATTGCCTCAAATGGATGCACGGCCGTTCGATCATCAAGGATCATCCCTTGCGCGATCATGTCGCCGCGGTCTCTTGCGGCATTTCAAACGGCGAGGCGGTGCTCGACCTTGATTATGCGGAAGATTCGGTTGCCGAGACGGATGCAAATTTCGTCATGACGGGCGCCGGCTCGCTGGTCGAAGTCCAGGCGACGGCGGAAGCCGCCGTGTTCAGCGACGTTCAATTGCACGCCTTGATGGCGCTCGCGAAGGCCGGCATTGCAACGCTCGTGGAACTGCAAAAGCTCGCGGTCGATTAAAATGTCCGGGCGACTCGAAGGAAAGCTCGTCATTGCGACGCATAACGCGGGCAAGCTCGCCGAAATGCGCGAACTTCTTGTTCCTTATGGCATTACAACAGTTTCAGCCGGGGAATTGGGCCTGCCCGAACCCGAAGAGACGGGCGACAGCTTCATAGCGAATGCCGAAATCAAGGCCAGGGCGGCCGCAGAACTTGCCCAATCTCCCGCGCTCGCCGACGATTCCGGGCTTTGTGTCGCCGCGCTCGATGGCGCCCCCGGCATAAATTCAGCGCGCTGGGCGGGGGATTCCCGCGATTTCGAGGCGGCCATGAATAAAATCGAACGGACGTTGCAAACTGCGAAGGCGCGCCCGCCCTTCAAAGCGCATTTCGTTTGCGTTCTCTCGCTGGCCTATCCGGGCGGAGATACCCGGAACTTTGAGGCCAAAGTTTTTGGCGAACTTGTTTTCCCGCCCCGTGGCCGGCTCGGATTCGGCTATGATCCGATCTTTCTTCCCGACGGTTTCGAACGGACGTTTGGAGAAATGGCCTCGGAGGAAAAACATTCGATCCCCTCCGATGGATCGCTCGCGCTGTCCCATCGGGCGCGCGCGTTCCAAATGTTTGCGCGCGCCTGCCTCGACAAGACTTAGCGAGTCACGGGAGCCCCAAGCGCGGCGCGGACCCGCTTCAGGATACGCGCGCGGGCTTCGTCCTCCGTTTCGTTTGCCTGACGCTTGACGGCAAACGGTGCGTCTCCGCTCAACAAGCCTTTCATGATGTGAAATCCGAGCGCGCGATAGACTTCCAATTGCTCCTCGCTGAAAAATTGATCGCCGGTGGATTCCTGCGGAAACTCGCGATAGCGGCGCTTGTAATCTAAAATATAGTCGTCCTCGTCGCCGCTCATCGACGCCTTGACGTAAAGCAGGACGCCCTCTTTGTCCGGCCCATATTGAATCCGGCCGGCGGCGCAATGCGGTCCCGGCGTTCGCGGGACGGGCGTGCCATTTTGATTGGCATCGTCGAAGGCCTTGTTCGTCGCCAAGGTCTGTTCCCGAATGGCTTGCCAGGGGAGTTCGATGATCGCGCCGAGATCGATGCGGGCGTAACGCTCAAGAGCGAGGAGAGCGCCAAAGCTCATCGTTTGATCCGCCTCCGCATCGATGGCGATGATCAGCTCGCAGCGCCGCTTCATCAGCGAATAGACGCCGAGATTTTCGATGTGACCTCCGTCGGTCAGAAAAATCTTCGGGCTCTTCTCGGTAATCCAACTGAACATTTCCACGAAGAGGACAATGCTGGGCAATTTGAAGAGCTGCGCGATGAGCCAATCGCGCTGCCGCGCCATTGGCGGATGGGCGCACCCGGGGTTCGGATTGCGGAGCCAATATCCAAGGCGGATGTTGAGAACCGCAAGGGTAAAGGCAAGCGGTTTGATGGTATGCGCGCCCATGTTGGACGAGATGGCCGCTCCCGAAATGGCCATGGCGGTGCCGAGATTGAGGGTGGGCTCTTTCCCATCGATCTGCCGCGTACCGATATAACCCGTCGCGTCGCTGCCGAGATATTCCGGCGTGAAGGCAAAAAAGTCGGCATTTCGGCCGCGCTTGTTCGCATATTGCGAACCTTCGATGTTCAAGGCGGCGTTGATGATCGGGTAAGGGCAGCGGTCGGTGTCGATGTCGAACAGCTTGGGCTCGTAGGATTTCAGGTCGCCATAAAGATCGCGGTGCCCTTGGTCCGAGCTTGGATCGAACAGAAAAGCCTTGCTGAGCCGATCCCGGTAAAGGCGGTAGAGGGAGGTGCGATTTGGGTTGATGAGCAAGGCCGCAAGCGTCGCGGCAACAAAAGCTCCGAAAAATAAAAGCACAGCGCCGTGCTGAAGGCCGTAATAGGTCAAATATAAATACAAAACCCACAAGAAAAACGGCACGACGAGTGCGGCTATCCATAAAGCCGCCAAGGCCATGATCTTTTTGAACCAGGCCATCCAGCCAGTGGCGCGTTTCGCCGCGGCCACGACATCGCCGAGATATTTGGAGAAAAAGGCGGAAACAGTGCCCAGCGACGCGAAAATGGCGGCAAGCGAGGTGCCCAGTCTCTGGCTGAAGGTGCCGCCCCCGGCCTCGACACCAGCCGGTTGTTCACAGATCCACCGCAGAATGAACGGCTGAAATTCAAAAAATACGGTCGTCAATGTCACGAGAAAGAAGAGTTTTGAAACGCCGACCCAACCGCCCCGAAGGGTCGCACTTGAGCCAAGGTTCAGCGACGTCCAGACCGCCCAGATGATGAGAAACAGAACGTTGACGACCGCCAAAATCGCGGTGAACCAGAAACCGGGCAGGCCCCATAGCGGCTCCGAGACAGGCAAGCCCAGCGCGGCCACGGCATCTGTGAGATTCCAGATGAGAAACCGGGGCTGGTTCAGCGCCTTAATCGTCGGATGGCTGACGAGCGTAATCCAGACGCAGAAAAGGAGGACGGGCAAAACAATAAGGATATTGGCGATAAGACCGCGGCCAACAATGCCGATGGCCGTGACAACGTCCAGCCCGCCATGCGGGATCAGATAGTTTGAATAGTCTCTTATGTGGCGAACCGAGGCGGTGTCATTGTAATTATCGGGGTGGGTAAATGGCAATTTGCCATCCGTTTTCTGCATCGTCGCCGTTAGCGCGCAGCCGATGTATCCGCCCCCGGACACCGTCGAAAGATAATCAATTCCATCGAAGCCAGATTCGTTTGCCCCCGTGCTTACGCCCAGAGCTTGCAAAGCGCCGAGCCCGAAAGACGCCGAACGGATCCCGCCGCCGGATAGCGCAACGCCGGTCAGACCGCTGGAACTTCGGTCTCGACCGGGTTTCTTGACACGCAGGCGGCGCGCTTTGATCGCGGCGACCTCTGCTTCCATGACTCGTTTCGGTGGATATCCCGCCCGACATTGCTCATCGACTTGAGCGTCGACATAGTCGTGATCGCCGCGCTTGGCTTCGTCCGACATCCCGTCCTCCGTCCTTCCCGATCCGCCGCATACGCTATCTCGAAAACGCGAAGGGGCCGGCGCCGTCTCAGCCCCTGTCGCCTGGCTGGGCAAAGAAGCGCAAAGCCCGGATGCTGGGCAAAAAGAAATAGGCGCCCCCGCGCAAAGTGATGAATTGCGGCAATCCGGCGATCCGGCGGTTAAGGCCGTTCGGCTGCGGCAGAACAAATGAATCGGTGGCTTTGCCGACCGGACAGGCGGCACGATTGCCGACCAGCGGATCGGTTTCGCCGCTCATCCCGTTGAACTTCGCGTTCATGATCCAAGCGGTTTGGATGAACTCGAATTGCCGGGCAATATTGGCGTTGAGGGCAATGAAATATATTCCGCTCTTATTATGATGTACGTCGTCCCGCCGGGCCGCTTGCGGTTCGATCAAATCGCCATAGGGCCGCCCTCGCCGCACAATTCGGTGCAGGCGGCTTGAAGAAATCAGGTCCTCGCGCGGGCCGTCATGCTTCAGTCCCAGCATGCGAAGGATCCAGGAAAGAAAGCCTTGCCTTCCACCCGGCATGTCGCCCGTTCGGGGATTTGCACGGCGAATATGGGATCCAAAGGGACAGGTCAAACCCTCGGGGTCCGAATCGAAGGTGAACCCGTTCTGACGGATGTCGATGGCTTCCGGTCCGACGCCGCGCGTGTTGGGCGCTGATGCGGGGACAAGCGGATCGCCGGTGGAAAGACGCCGCCCCACCATCGCTTCCGCCAAGCTGACGCCCTCATCCTCGGGCGATTGCTTGGACACGAATTGCCAAAAGCCCGGAACATTTTGCTCAAGTTGGCGGAACACGAGATAGGTTCCATTGCGACCAAGGTCGCGGCGCGTTCGATCATCCTCGGCACGCCGCAATATATCCTTGGGATCCTGGACCGGATCGAGGACCGGGCGGCTGGTGTAAAAACCGTATTCGTTCGGATAGCCAAGAAGAAACTCGCCGGTGGCGATCAGATTGCCATATTCAAGATCCTCGCGGATCCCGACGATACGCTCGCCCTTCCAGTCAATCGCAGGCTGGCTGATGCCATCGATAAACCCAAAGGGTTCGCGCCGCACCTGGTCATCATTATTTTCAGGCGCATCAGCCGCGCGGAGCGTGTCAAGGATCTCAAAGCCCAAGGCGAGGTCGGCGATGACCATTTGCTGGAATGCGGCGAGAGCGCCGTGTTCAGCGTAAAGCATGACCAGAACGTCGGGCTCATGGTTAGGCGCGCCCCACTCCCACTTCGTCGGCGCGCTCTCGTCAACATCGCCTAACCGGCGAGGGCGGCCCTCTTCCTCCGCGTCCTTGCCCGCCATGCCAAAGTAAAATTCTCTGGAAAATGCATGGAGAACCTCCTCCTGCAATCCCAAATTCCGCAGGCCAGGGGCGGTGAACGCGACCTGGAGTGTACGATGCAGCTTATGATCGTCGGACTTTAAATCCGCTATGCTCGTCACGCTGTAAGATAATTTCTCGGCATTCGGCTCTTCGACGATCGCAGCGAGCCATTCTTTTGCCTCCCCCCGGTCCTTGACCCGCAACAGAAGAAACGAGGCTTCTCCAAGTGTGCCATAACCAGAGTATAAGATACCCTGAATGTCGTGAAGCTCGCTGACGGGTTGAACCATGACGCGCCCTATATCTCCGACAGCCATTGACGGATTTCTCCGTCCGACATGGGCTTTTGTTCTTCCAGACCTTTCCGAACGCGGGCATTGCGAGAAATGTCCATCAAGGTCAATCCCGGATAGGCCTTGTACCAAACCTCGGTCGGAAGCGAGTGCCGGCGCTGCGTGTTCTTGAATTCTTGCTCACGCGAGGCGCCGCCAAAAATCAAAAAACTCGTCTTGGGGTAGCTGACCCCATGGCTGAATGTGAGGTTGAGCCCAAAGGCGACCTTATTGACGAAGTCATCCATATAGCTCTCGGAACTTCCATCGTAATTGCTGGCAAAAACAACTCTGCGCTTGTCGTCCAGAAAAACCCAGCGCGCGAAATGGATGGTCTTCACTCTCGCGAGATTGCCCCGGGGATAAAGAAACGGGGTGGCAAGATTGATGACCCACAACAGGAACGTCATTGTCCGCCGCCGGAACGGCCCTGGTTTGATCGCTCCGAAAGCGCTGTATTGGTTGGTCACGTCAAAATCTTGGATAGCGCCGAGGGCCGTCAATTGGTCGGAGGTGGGCGGCGTTAGAATTTCAGGGTCGGTGGTTTCATGCTGCCGCAGACGGTACAGAAAGACCCCGAGAGCCGCGAGCAAGACAAAGAAAAATAGAGCATAAAGAAAGAAGGCAGCGAGCAACGGCAACACCAGAAGAGGCAGAACAAAGCCTATCAGCGCCGCGACCGCGACGGAAATCTGCGCTAGCCTTTTGATTTGCCATAGGAGAGGCGTAGGAGCCGGCGGCGATACACGCGGCCCTTTTTCCTGCACCTTGCGAATGAGCTCGGCCCGGATTTGTTGCGGGGATTCGTCGAGCAATTCTTTGGGGAGACCGGCGAGATAAATGCTCAAAGCCTCATGCAGCTCCGCTTCCTCGCGGATTTGCCGAACCGTGCGGCCGATCCAATTGACATAGGCTGTGGCCGGTTTGACCGAATGGCTACGCATCCAGGCCAACAAATCCTCATTGGGCTGGAAGCCTTTGCAATAGGAAAAGATTTTGCGCAGCCCTGGCTCGGCTCGAAACGCAAAATCCGCGAGCAGCCGATCCGCCGATCCGTCGCAATCGCCAAGGAAAGCGAGATAAACCGGCGGGTCGGGAAACGTTACGCCATAGGCGGCAAGATCGCCCAGAGTGACGTCGTCCAGGATTACGAAACGGGCAAAATGCAGCGTACCGAACTGGCCGAACGGAACCAGGGCGTTGGCCGGATCCACCGTGCCAGGACATTTGTTCATCGTCAGCAGAAGCTGGCGCAATTCCGCTTCCCGACCCGGCAGGATCGGAGCTGCAACCATGAAATTGGATTGCGGGGTCACTTTATTTTTGACCAAAACAACGGGTTAGAACTTCAGCGCGAAATCGATCAGCCGCTTCTTGTCCCAATAGACCTTGCCGAGATAGAAATTCGGACTAATGAGGCGAATCTCGTCCCGGATCCAATGCGCGACCAGCGATGTATCCGAGTAATCCAGGACGATGCATTCTTTTCCGTCCAGCCAGCTCGGCGCCTTGTAGACTTTTGCAACAATGGCATTGAAGCCGAAGGGCAGAATCCGGTTCTTTAAATACCCGGCCTTGGCGTCAAAAACTTTTCCCTGCCACGCGAAATGGTTGATCAGGGTCGCTATTTCAGGAGAATAGGCAGTGCCGGGCGCGATGATGGCTGTCCCGTCCGCCTGACCGTCCGGTATTGGCCCAGACTCCGAGGCGCTGAACAGATCGTCGAGTTCTGTTTGATTCATGCGAAGCAATTGAGCGACATCATAGGCCATTGCGGCTCCTCCCCCGGTTGTCGCTTTCAGGCCGTCAATTGAACGCCCTATTTTCCGGCGAAAGAATTGCACAATTTTCAGTTCGCTTCTAGCACTATTTGGATCGCAATCCCCGCCAGGCGGGAAGAAGCAAAATCATCAACCTGGGCGCGATTCGTCCTGTGATTGCGCTTCTTGCAGAATGACGTCGGCGGCCTTCTCGGCGATCATATAGATCGCGCTCGCGATGAAGAAACCGGGGATGCGCGGAAACACGGAGGCATCGACAACGCGCAGCCCTTTCGTTCCATGCACCTTGAAGTCACTGGACAATACGCCCCCGGCATCGGGGGCACCGATCGCGCAGGTGCAGGAGGCATGATGTCCCCAGGCGGTGTCGCGCACATGCTGCGCGAGCTCGTCGTCGCTTTGCAAATGCGCCCCGGGGAATAATTCCGTGTCCATCAGCGGCGCTTCGTCTCCGGGCCTGAGCCGCGTCGCCGAGGCGGCAATGGAACGGACGGACCGGATTCCCGCAACCACCGCTTTCAGATCCTTTTGCTCGGAGTCGGAGCCTTCATTGAAATAACGGAAATTGATTTCTGGACGGTCCTGCGGATCGGCGGAGCGCAACCGCACATAGCCCGCCCGGTTGATCGTATGCGCCTTCAAGACCGCAAACGTCAGATAATCGAGCCCCTTGCGAAAATCGAGGGAATAGTCGGGGTAATAGCCCTTGAACCTTGCCAGCAGGGCCATGCAGAACAGATCCGGGTCGAGAAGTTCCGGTGCCGAACGCTGCGTGAAAGCGATGGCGGCTCCGTTCGAAATATACATGCCATTTCGATTGTCGAGCCATTCCCGGTATTGGGGATCGGTTTTGTCGAATTTCGCGCCAACGAGACAGCTCCACGGTTGGTCCATTTTGTGGACGACCGTCACTTCATAACGGTCCTGGAGATTTTGCCCCACGCCGGAAAGTGGCGACACGATTGAAATGCCGTGCCTTTCGAGTTCGTCCCGAGGGCCTACGCCCGACAACATCAAAAGCTGTGGCGTGTTAAAGGCGCCTCCCGCCAGGATAACCTCCCGCGCCGCCCGCACCTCGCGCCGTTCCCCTGGCTTGGTGCTGGCATTTTTGTGAGCCCGATAGAGACGTTCGCCCTTCAAATATTCGACACCGACGGCGCGGTTTTCGGCATCGAAAATGACCCGCGTCGCGAGCGCATGGAGCTCGATGCGAAGCCGGTCCGGATAGCGCGCCGCGACTTCCCTGAGACGCTCTCGGGTCCCCGTTCGTGAATGCCCATCGGTCGTCATGGGCACATAGCAAAGCCCCGGCACCCGGTGCCGCAGACGCCGCGCGTCGTTTGGATCGGCTTCCCCTTTGAAGAAACGCCGGAGTGCAGCCCTCCAACGCGGTTCGTCTCGGATCACGCTCCATGCGGAACGGATGATCAATTTCACAAGCTGATCATCTTTGAAAGCGTTTTGGGGTCTTGCCTTTTCGGTAGGAAGCCAACCGCTCCAGCCATGCCCCGTCCAATCGAGGCCGAACCAGCGCAGGAAGCGCCGGAGCGGACGGTGCCGGCAGTCTTCCAGCAAGCGCAGATAGCGCCGCATGTTCGAGGCAGCCCAGGAGGGATCGCCGGTCAGGCGCGCAATTTCATCCCAATCGGATTCATAAGGCGCGACGAAAATCATCGCATTATGCGCCGTGCAGCCGCCGAGCGTGCCGGCGCGTGGATAAAAGATACTGTCTTCGCCGGTTGCCGGATCAGGCCGATGCTTCCAATCAGCCTTCTGTTGCGCATCGTCGGTATAATGGCGGACGAAAAAATCCCAGCTCATCGTCGGGTTTTCGGACGCAAAAGGATGGAAGCCGGGAACATTGTAGTCCTCCGGCAGCCCTGCCGCTACGCCTTGACGCGGATCGCCCCCCGCCTCCAGCAGGACCACACGCATTCCCGCCTCGGCGAGCCTGGCGGCGAGAGTCCCGCCGCCCGCACCCGAACCAACGACAACATAATCGCAGTCATACATGCGCGACGAACCTTCGGTGCCCGCGGAGTCTTCAGAACGTCTTGATAAATTCAATCAGGGCGCGCTTGTCGTCGTCGCTCAACACCGGTTCAGGGGCAAACGACTTCTCCTCATCGCTCAGACCCTCCACATTGTTGAACTCCGCCGTCCCGAAATAATGGCCGCGATTGACGACGAAGTCCGGACATTTGCTGAGCTTCAGCATTGGCTCCTTGAGATTAGCGAACTTCTGCCGCAGTTCCTCGTCGGAGACATTGTCCGGCAGCGTCAAAACATCCGCTTTCAACTTCAAGACGAATTCACCAAGATTTTTGATGAAGGCCACCTTTTCAACCGGATCGTCGGTTTCGGAGCGCAAGCGGATATTGGACAAAAGATTGACCGGCATTCCTTTAGGGATCGGGCCGAGCGTCAATCCCCCGCCAGAGGCGACGAGCCCTGGAAACCAGCGATGCAACTTGGCCCTGAAGCCATCCTGAAGGGGCTCAAAGGCGTCGGGCACCGAGATATAGCCTTGCGGAATCGGAATCCAGCTTCGCGCCGAGGTCCGATCAATCACGCCCAGCGCCTTGTCGCCCAGCGTTTTGTCGCGCTCGCGTTTTTCCGGCCACAGCAATTGCTCGATCGAAGCCTGAAAGACTTCCATCCTGGCCTCGACGGAAGGACTTTCGTTGAACGGGCCGAGGCTATTGTTAAGCAGGAACGGGGCGGTCGACCAGATGCTGACCAGCGGGGGCACCCGGGTGTAGCCGCGTCCTCCGGCCGGCATCTTGTAAGGCTGCAGTTCCCCGGTGAAGGGATCTTGCACGGTGATGGTCCCGACCGAAGGCAGATCCTTGTAGGACGTCGAGGAGAAGTTATCCCAGATGTTGCCGGCAATGGCATTCGTCGCCAGCGGACTGCAGGCGTTGGTGCGCAGCAGCGTCACCGGGACGCGTACGTCGGTTGAAAGATAATTCCCGGCGAGGAAATCAGGCGCGGCGACGATCTTTCGCATCTCGTCCTTGAACTGATCCGTCTTGGTAAAATTCCAATAGCGTTTCCAGCAGGCGAGATAATCGGGACCGGCGCAGCCCGAGGGATCGAGACCCGCGACACTTTCGGGCAGTTTGCTCGAATGGCAGCGGGCGCACGTCTCGGCGAACACCGTCTTACCGCGTTCCAGCGACGCCTCTTCGGCGTGCAAATATTGGTCTCCGCCCGGCGCATCCTTCAGATTGTCCGGCTGTCCGGCCTTGAGAAAGAACAGCGCCATGTTGAACGTGCCGGCTTCCGTGGCCTGCCAATAGGATGAGTTCTTTTCGGCGGTCTTGATCTCAATCGGGCTGATCGTCTTGCCGCCGGCCACCGGATTGAAGTGCAAAAGCCATTCTTCGCTGAACAGACCGATGTTGAGATAGACCCGGTTCAGCGCGCCGAGCGCCCCGACCGAGTCCGATCCGTCCTTCAGCACATGCGGCGTCCAGACGGTCGCCGGCTTGTCGAAGAATTGGGTAAGCACCGGGGCGGAGGAAAAATCGTTGAGCTGCTTGTTATCGAGTTCTCCGCCGGACAGCGTTTCCTTCCCCCAGCGCTTGCCAATGGCAAGGCGAGGCAAGAGATTATAGACGGCGTTCATGGTTCTTGGATTATTGATATAGTCCGTCGAAACCAGCGAGGTGTCCATAGCGCCCGGCCGATAGGTCTTGACGAGCTGGTACATGAAATTCTTTGGATCGGCGCCGTAAATGAACAGCCGATCGACCCACATGTATTGAGCGCCCACCGTCGAATTGAGATCGGCCCATTGCGGATGTGCGGGATCGGCCGGGGGGTGAATCGGGCTTGGCCCGACGTGGCAGAATCCGCAGGACATCCCTACCCTGTAGGGCCGCACCAAATTCGGATCGTTGAAGTATTTCTCGTCGGTATAATATCGGTTGGCGTCCCAGCTTTTCGCCGCGTCTTCGTTGAAATCCGGATTGGGAAAAAGGCGCAGGCCGACGATGCCGGTGGCATAGCCAAAGTAGGAGCCAACAGGGAGGGTCTGGTCCTTTCCGATTGCCTTGCCGCGGGCGCCGATCACAACCCCCGGATATTTTTTTTCATCCTCGAATGGATCGGCTGGACATTCCTTGTTGCGGATGTCGAGCCAAAGACCGAAGCGGCTCGGATCGGGGGCGGTCGCCTTGTCGAAGCAGGGCTCATTGACGAGGCCCAACCAACTCCAGCGCGAATCGCGGTCGGATTTCAAGCCAGGGTAGGAACTGATGATCTTCAGAAGGTCGAAGCCACCAAATGTTGCGGCGGTCATCTTGTCCCAGAAGCGGTCGTTCCCGCCGGTCCAGACCACCCACATATTGCGGCCCTTGATTTCCTCCGGCGTCAGGGCGACCCCATTATCCATGTCATGGAAATAATCTTCCGAAGCCTGCGGAAAACTGGCGGCCTCCCGCCCAACGCGTTTTGCCTCATCGACCACGTGCCCGGATTGCGGAGACGAATCACAGCCCAAGAGAAAAATCATGCACGACAAAATGACGAGCCCGCCGCCAAGCACTCTCAATCGCGCCATAGTCCCCTTTCCCCCTTTTTTGTTGCGCCGCAAAAGCCCCGCGCATTTAATATTTAATAAAGCCAGCAGAAAATTTGGTTTGAACCCATGCAATCGCCAAGGCTTTCGGGCGCCGCAACGACACCGATGCCCCTAGCATAAAAACGCTTCCCCCGAAACGAGCCACCGATCGTGGCGTGCGCGAAGCCCGCGAAAAGCGGACGGGCAGAGTTTTGAAAGCTAACCTATTTTGTGCGTGGCGAATAGTGATTTAGTTTCATGTCGTAGGCACGCCGACCCTCTGCTCGCCGCTGGCGAATAACGCGCGAGAAGCAACGTCGGCCTGTGCCGAACGACAGGTATGCACGGGGAGCCTTTTCCGATTCGCAGGGGAATGTTAACCTAAAGCACTTGTGGATGATCGTCCCGCTGCTTTCGTCGATGAGGCCATCGGTCTATTCAAGACAAGATGTGTTCGCGGACCACGGTGAAAGGATAAGCAGATGTTCCTCAAGGCATTGCATGACGCGCTGGTGTTCTTCCTGCACGTGGAACGCCGATTGGAACCCTGGTTCCGGCCGCAGTTCGACCGGATTTTTCGTGAGCCTCTGGCGAAAATCATCCAATTCCTGATCAATGTGCAACGAAGCGATGAAGGTCTTCGGCTGGCCGAGGAACGGCTTCTCCCCCATGAGAAGGAGTTCGAGCAGGAGATCATCGACCAGATGGCGCAGCAGATGCGTAATCATTTCAAGCCGGGAGCCTATGAGCGCGGCGGCAACACCAAGACCCATGGAATTGTCCGCGGCACATTGACGATCCGGGACGATGTGCCTGTCCATATGCGACACGGCATCTTTGCCGAGCCCCGCACCTATCCGGTTTGGGTCCGCTATTCGGGGCCCGGTCCCGATGTTCCCGCCGATATCAACGACGTCGGTTTTGGCAGCATGACAATTAAAATAATGGGCGTTCCCGGTCCGAAGCTGCTCGATGATGAGAAATTCACCCAGGATCTTCTCTGCGTCTGTACACCCACCTTCGTCACGCCCGACACCCGCGCAAATGCGAAACTGCAGGATTGGAGCACAAGGGAAATGCCGGTGTTCTATTTCCTCAACCCCAAGGACACGCACCTGCTCGATTTTTTCATGCAGTCGCTGTGGAACGGGACGCAATATAATCCGCTTGGACAATATTATTACAGCTGCGTGCCTTATCTTCTCGGCGAAGGCCAAGCGATGCAATATTCCTTCTATCCAAGAACCGAAGTCTGTCGCGACATACCGGGCTTGCCGTTCCGCGCGCCGTTCAATTACCTTCGCGACAATATGGTCAAGACGCTCGCGGAAAAAGACGTCGAGTTCGATATTCGCGTGCAGGTTCAAACCGACCCGTTCCGGATGCCGATCGAAAACGCGGCCGTTCTCTGGCCGGAAAAATTATCCCCCCGCGTGCCGGTGGCCACGCTGCACATTCCCGCGCAAAAATTCGACTCTCCCGCGCAATTCGCTTTCGCCAAAACGCTGTCCTACAATCCATGGCACTCCCTGCCGGAACATAGGCCTCTCGGCAATCAGAGCCGCGTGAGGCTCAGGCTCTATACGGAATTGTCGAGATTCCGCCAGAGGATGAACAACACGCCGCATCAGGAGCCAACCGGCGACGAGGTTTTTTAGGCGATCGTTGTCAACGCGCCGTCTTCACGCCGGTCTTGTTCGTGCTTATCCTGCCGCGACCCCCGCACCCCAGGAAAGACGATGCAAGACGGCGGCGCGCGAAAGACTTCACGGGACTTTAGGCGATTGTGGCACTGCCCGGCGGGCTGCTCGGATGATCCCTCGCGGCCGTCCGGCGCTCTGCCATGACCGAGACGGCGACCGCGCTGGTCCTTTTTTCGGGCGGCCAGGATTCCACTACATGCCTTGCCCTGGCGCTCGATCGATATGCGCGAATCGAAACCGTCGGGTTTGACTATAATCAGCGCCATCGGGTGGAACTCGATCAGCGCAATCTGATCCGCGAGTCGCTCAAAAAAAGCTTTCCCGCTTGGGGCGAACGGCTGGGCGAGGATCATTTGATCTCCATCGGCGCTCTGGCCGAGATTTCTTCAACCGCGATGACCGAGGATATCGAGATCATTGTCGACGAGAGCGGGCTGCCGAACACCTTCGTCCCCGGGCGCAATCTGATGTTTTTGACCCTGGCGGGGGCGATCGCCTATCGGCGCGGCCTCAAGCACATCATCGGAGGCATGTGCGAGACGGATTTTTCCGGTTATCCCGATTGCCGCGACGATACCGTTAAAGCCATGCAGCTCGCCTTGAACCTCGGCATGGACAGCCGTTTTGTGGTCGAAACCCCACTGATGTGGCTCGACAAGGCCGCGACCTGGCATTTGGCGGAAACGCTCGGCGGGGCGCGCCTTGTCGATCTCATCATCGAGCAAACCCATAGCTGCTACCTCGGCGAGCGAGGTCTCAGGCACGAATGGGGCTACGGTTGCGGCACCTGTCCCGCGTGCCGCCTGCGCGCCGAGGGCTGGCGAAAATATGCCGCCTCCCGGTCCTGAACGAAGCATTTTAAGGGCCCCATTCGAAGGAAGCTGCTTAGTTAAGGCACCGCCTTATCCTGGCAACGCCCATGCTCCGAAGCCAAAACGGCTGCGACTTTCCGCCGCAGGCCGCCGCGCGACCCGCCGCGCCGGTCAAAAGCGCGCCGCCCTCTTTCCCCCCTGCGGGTTTCGTGTATAAGCGTGCAGCGCGCCAAGGTGCGCAGCATCCGCCGGACCCCTCGCTGGACGACATCCTGGCCGGGACCGAACGGATCGCAAACATCCCTGGATCATACAAACGAGGTTTATCCGATGTCGATTACGGCGACGCGCAAACAGGCGCTTGTGAAAGACTATGCATTGAAACCTGGCGATACCGGTTCTCCGGAAGTCCAGGTTGCTATTTTGACCGAGCGGATCACCAATCTGACCGAGCATTTCAAGACTCACGTGAAAGACAATCACTCGCGTCGTGGTCTGCTCAAGCTCGTTTCGCAGCGGCGCCAGCTGCTCGACTATGTCAAGGCGAAGGACGAGCCACGCTACAAGTCGCTGATCGAACGCCTTGGCATCCGCCGCTAACCGCGTTTGCATCGGAAGCCGCGCGTTGACGGCCTCTCTCTGCTCGAGTGCAGCGCATTGAACTTAGCCGGCTTGCACTCCACGCAAGCCGAGGCTGAGCCTTGTTTCCTGTTCGGACGAACAGCGCGCAGTCTTGCCTGCGCTGGCAAAAACGGTTGCCTTGCCGAAAAGGCTGGGCGCCAAAAATGCCGATGCTCGGACTTTTCGCAAAAACGGGTGTAAATATAGGCGAGAAGCCGGAGACGGCTGTAGGATCGGAGCGTGGCGGCATGGGGCTGCCACCCCAACTCTGGCGAAGACTGAACCTCCATGGCAGGATCGCAAGGCGCTGTTCGCAGCCTCTCGCCATCTTGCTTTGGTGTTGGTCTTCGCCTTTCCAATCTAAGAAAGACGAATGAATGTTCGAAATCCATCGTGAAGAACTCGATTGGGCGGGGCGCAAGCTCGTGCTCGAAACCGGCAAAATCGCGCGCCAGGCCGACGGCGCTGTCGTCGCGACCTATGGGGAAACGACGGTTCTTGCCACCGTCGTCTCAGCCAAGGTGCCAAAGCCCGGCATCGACTTCTTTCCCCTGACCGTCAACTACCAAGAAAAAGCCTTTGCGGCGGGACGCATTCCCGGCGGTTATTTCAAGCGCGAGGGCCGGCCTTCGGAAAAGGAAACCCTGGTTTCCCGTCTCATCGATCGCCCCATTCGTCCCTTGTTTCCGGATGGCTACCGCAACGATACCCAAGTCGTGGTGACGGTGCTTTCGCATGACCTCGAAAACGATCCCGATATTTTGGCGATGGTTGCAAGCTCCGCGGCCTTGACCCTTTCCGGCATCCCCTTCATGGGGCCGGTCGGAGGCGCCCGCGTCGGTTTTATCGGCGGTGCGCTGAAACTCAATCCGACCTTGGAAGAATTGAAGGATTCATCGCTCGACCTCGTGGTGGCCGGAACCAGCGACGCCGTGTTGATGGTCGAATCGGAAGCCAAGGAACTCTCGGAAACAATGATGCTCCAGGCCGTGATGACCGGCCATGCGGGGTTTCAGCCGGTGATCGACGCGATCATCCGGCTCGCCGAAAAGGCCGCCAAACCGCCGCGCGATCTTGTCGTTGTGGACAATGACGAGGTCGAAACAGCGGTGCGCCAGATCGCCGAGGCGGAACTGCGCGAGGCCTATAAGATTACCGCGAAACAAGACCGCTATAATGCGGTGGACGCTGTGAAAGCCAAAGTCACCGCGGCACTTTTCCCGCTCGAGAGCGAGGCAAGATTTTCCAAGGAACGCGTCGCGGAAGTCTTCCACGAGTTGCAAGCCAAGGTGGTCCGCTGGAACATCCTCGATACGGGGATCAGAATCGACGGACGCGACGTCAAAACAGTTCGGCCCATTCTTGCGGAAGTCGGAATCTTGCCGCGAACCCATGGCTCGGCGCTGTTTACGCGCGGCGAGACCCAAGCCCTTGTCGTGGCGACCCTCGGCACCGGCGAGGATGAGCAATTCGTCGACAGTTTGGAAGGCACCTACAAGGAGCGCTTCCTTCTGCATTATAATTTTCCGCCCTATTCGGTGGGCGAGACGGGCCGCATGGGTTCGCCCGGACGGCGCGAAATCGGCCATGGCAAGCTGGCGTGGCGGGCAATTCGTCCGATGCTGCCGACGGCTGCCGAGTTTCCCTACACGATCCGGATCGTGTCGGAAATCACCGAATCGAACGGCTCGTCCTCAATGGCGACGGTCTGCGGCTCTTCGCTCGCGCTGATGGACGCCGGCGTCCCGTTGAAGCGGCCGACCGCCGGCATCGCCATGGGCCTCATCCTGGAAGGCGAGCGCTTCGCGGTTCTCTCCGATATTCTCGGCGACGAGGACCATTTGGGCGACATGGATTTCAAGGTGGCCGGCACCCAGGAAGGTGTCACATCGCTTCAGATGGACATCAAAATCACCGGCATCAATGAAGAAATCATGCGGGTCGCCCTCGATCAGGCCAAGGAAGGCAGACTTCATATCCTGAACGAAATGTCCAAGGCGCTCACCGGCGCCCGTGCCGAACTGGGCGAATTCGCGCCTCGGATCGAGACCTTGAAAATCCCGACCGACAAGATTCGGGAGGTCATCGGGACCGGAGGCAAGGTCATCCGCGAGATCGTCGAGAAAACCGGCGCCAAGATCAATATCGAGGACGATGGCACAGTAAAGGTTGCCTCTGCCGACGCCAATTCGATTCGCGCCGCGATCAATTGGATCAAGTCGATCGCTAATGATCCGGAAGTCGGCCAAATCTATGAAGGCACCGTCGTGAAAGTGGTGGATTTCGGCGCCTTTGTGAACTTCTTCGGCGCCAAGGACGGTCTCGTCCATATTTCGCAACTTGCGAAGGGAAGGGTCGCCAAATCCTCCGATGTCGTCAAGGAAGGCGACAAGGTCAAAGTGAAGCTTTTGGGCTTCGACGATCGCGGCAAGGTGCGCCTTTCCATGCGCCTCGTCGATCAAGAGACCGGCGAAGATCTGGAAGCCAAGGAAAAGCTCGAACAGCAGGAAGCTGGCGAATAATCATGCGAAAGGGGCCGGAAATCCGGCCCCTGTCCGCCGCTCGAATGCGCTGCAACTGAGTTGGCGCATTGAGCTGCGCGCCGGGCCGCAGCTTTCAAGCTGCCCTCGAACCAGTCAATTCTCTCAGCCAATCGCCCCAAAATGTCAGAAGCCCACGCCCATCGGCGCGGCGCCGCCGTTCGGGTGGGCGCCGGCATTGGCGGAATTTTGCGCGGAGGGCGGCGACGATGAGGGTTCGGCTTGCGGACGCGGTTGGCTGGCTTCACGTGCCGGCGCGCGCACGGCCACCGGCGGCCGCACGCGCGGCGGTTTCGGCGGGGGCGCCAGCGAAACTGCTTGATCCGGCTGCGGACGGCGCGCCAGAGCATCGATTCTTTTCGGCCGCTTGAACCGCCCGTTCTGCGGCTCCGGTCGGGCAATGACGGGCGCAACGCAAACACTCGCCTTTTGCTCTTTCAGATCGGCCAGAACCTGATCGTCGATCTTGATCTCGCTGATCGCCGGGCGGCCCCGCTTTTCCAAATAACGGCTCAGAGCCTGCTCGGTTTTGGCGTCGAGCGTGCCACTTTCATTGCCGTCAAAACAACCAAGTCTCCGCAATTCGGTTTGCAGGGCGGCGATCTGAAGCGGCCTGTTGACGTCCGCGGCCCTCGACGCGGCGTCAATTTCCTTCTGAGCGGATCCCGTATCCGCATCTCTTTCAAGCGATGCTTCGATGTCCTGAATCCTGGCGGCGGCGGCCGTCTTGACCGCATCGCAGGGCGTTGCCTGCATCAAACTCCGAAGGCGGGCGACATCCTCCGTCCCCTCTAGAATCGTACTATCGCGGTGACACGCATCGTCGTCGGCCGCGAGCGACGATCCGCCGCGCGCTTTTTCATCCGCGATCGCCCGCTCCAGCGCCTTCAAACGATACCGCGCTTCGACCGAGTAGAAGGACGACGGAAAATGCTCGATGAAATCGCGAAGTGCGGCGGGGTCCTCTGTCGCGCGAAGCTTTTCCCAGGCGATCTTGTCGTTCTGATTGAGATAATATTCGCCGACCAAGGAAACATAGGTCTCGGGGCGCTGCCGGCCGCCGGTCTCGGCATTCACATCACCGGCGACGCGACGGAACATCATTTCGATTTCCAGGCCCGGCTCCTTCAGCCGGCGCAGGAAGGCTTTGGTGAACGGACTATTGCGGCCTTCCCCATCGAGCGCGACCTCCCCAGGGGCGGCGGCATAGGCCACAAGCAAGCCTTCGATCTTGTCGATGCGTTGGAGGCCTCGGCCGCGGTCTCCGACCACGACCGGCGGCGACGCCGAAACGATCTTTGCCAGCCGTTCAGCGACCGGATTATTGCGGCACGCATCGAGAACCACAATCTTGACGCCGTCCGAACGATCGAGCAAGGCCCGGATATTTTCGACCGAGATGGTTTCGAACGGCAGGCTGATGTCGTCCTTTATGTCGGCATCGACCGGCAAAAGAAAATTTTGTCCCAAATATTGGATCGCATGGCCGGCAAAATAGAAGAGAGCCGCGTCCGCGCCGACAGCCGAGCGCGTGAATTGTTGAAGGGCTTTGTTCGAGGTGGCTATATCGGCATCGATTTCCAGCTGAACCTCGAAGCCGAGCCCGCGCAGCGCCGCAGCTACGTCCTGGGCATCGTCGCGCGGATTGGCGAGTTCCAGAGCCGGATTTTTATAGGCGGAATTGCCGAGGACAAGGGCGACGCGCCGGTCCGCCAAGGCAAAGCTCGTCGAAAGGATCAGCGCAACGAAGCCGGCAATGAAAACGCCCGTGGCGCCGAACCCTTTAAATTTCATAGCACCGGTTCGCATGTGGTCGACACCTTCCTTAACATGAGCACCTATCGACGCCAAACCAAGTTCAGGTTAAGGATGGCGCTTGGGCGACTGCAGCGTGCGTTGGCGCACGCTGGACGTCCGATGTCATCTGGACAGCGCTCATGGCGAAGGCCAAGGTGAGTCGGCGGCGACCTTGATCGTGACGGCGGGGCGTCAGCCCAAGTTGAGGGACGCCCGAAGGCCGCAATTGGGAAACTCAACCTCAGATTGAGTGTTGGAGCCGCTTCGATGACGCTGATCCTGACGATCGAGAACGAGCGAAGCTTGCCGAATGGCGCTCCGATCCGCGTCAGGCTTTCCGACAAGCGCGGTCTCGATATTGGCCGCAGCTCCAACGTCGACTGGACACTTCCGGACCCGACCCGCTTCATTTCGGGCAAGCACTGCGAAGTGCGCTATCGCGATGAGGCCTATTGGCTGCACGACGTTTCCACCAACGGTACATTTCTCAATGACGATCCGCGCCGAATTCAGGCGCCCTATCGGCTCTGCCACGGCGACCGTCTGACAATCGGCCCCTATATCGTCGCCGTCGAGACGGACGACGGGTACGACCCGCTGACCGACGCGCCTTTGCTCGGATCGAAATTCGAGCGTGGCACGACCGACGCCGAATGGGTTGCCGGAACCGATGCCGAGGCAATCGCCGCTCATGCAAACGATAAGACCGGAGTTCCGAAAAGCGCGTCTTCCACCAAGCCGCTCGATGCCCACGGCAAAGACGTCCAGGCCCTGGAGATGCAAGCCTGGACCACGCCCGATCGACATCCACGGGGAACCGCAGGAGATCCAGGCGACCAGCAGCCGGAGTCGCGGCAAGGTCCGGCGCCCGAGAAAGGCCCAACCCTGGACGATTTCCTTCGCCGGTTCGCCGCTGCGGCAGGGGTTCCCGAACATATCCTGGCGCGCCGCGACCCCTTGAGCACTGCCGACGAATTAGGCAGCCTCATGCGCATCGCGGTCGAAAATATTACTCAGCTTCTCAACGCCCGCGTCCAGACGAAGCGCTTCGTGCGGGCATCGAGTCAGACGACCATCCAAGCGCTCGACAACAATCCGTTGAAATTTGCACCTACCTACAATGATGCGCTGAAAATCATGTTGGGGCCGCGCACCAGCGCCTATCTCGACGCGAAGCGGGCCTTCGAGAGTGCCTTCACGGATTTGAAAACCCACCAGATCACCACATTCTCGGCGATGCAGCAGGCGGTCCGCATGCTTGTCGAGGATTTGGAACCGGCGGCAATCCAGGAGGCGGTCGGTCCGGAGACCGGGCTTGCCGCTTTGTTCAGCTCCCGCAAGGCCAGGGCGTGGGATATGTATGTGGCCCGTTGGCAGGCCAAATCATTGCGCCACGAAGACGGCCTCATGGACGCGTTCATGCTTTATTTCGCGGAATGCTACGATCGGGCAAAGGATAAGGATTGAGAGCGCAGCTCTCGAACGCTGCATTTCGCGTATTTCGGATGACATTCCTGACTAAGGCAATTAATCGTCAGGAGCGGGAGGGCGTGGAACTGCCAGGAACCAAGCGATGAGCGAAAAAGATCCGGTTCCTGGATTTGAAGACAGCGGCGACCGCACGGTTTTCCAGCCGATGCCCTTTGTCCACCCGCGATTGCCGGCGCCACAGCCCTCGCTCGGCAACCAGAACCTCGGCGAAGCGTTGGCGGGCGGCTTTTCCGACGATCAAACCGTGTTTCTGGTGAATCCTGGCCGGCGGCTTCCCCTTCGTCCTGCGGGGACACCAGAACCAGCTGTGCCACCGCCGCGCAGAGCGGCGATCCAGGCAGCGAACCTCTGCGTTCCGAATGATAATCCGATCCTGCGCGCGGCAAGCCCGCTCCTCCTTCTGCTGGGCCGCCTGCGCAGCTCGCTCTTGCGCGCTCCGCCGTCCGCCCTGACGTCACAAATCGCGGTTGCCATCGAGACCTGCGAGCGCGAGATGCGCGCCTACGGGGTCGCGGTGAAAGAAGCCAACACCGCCAAATATGTCTTATGCGCCACCGCCGACGAAGTCCTTGCGCATCTTCCAGAAGAGGACCAAATCGAGGCCCGCCGATCGGGCCTCATGACAAGGTTTTTTGGCGAAAGCAATGACGCAAGACGATTCTTCGACGAGCTCGATCGTGTCAAGGCGGACGGAAAGGCCCAGGCGAACCTGCTCGAACTGTTCCATGCCTGTCTCGCGCTTGGCTTTCAGGGCACCCAGCAGTCTTTGCCGGGAGGCGCCGCGACCCTTGGGGATGTCCGCCATGGGGTCTATGAGCTTTTGCAAAAAGCGATCCCCCGGCCCAAGGCCCTCTCGCTTCGGTGGGAAGGCCAGCCGCTGGCGAGCCATGCGGTCCGCCCCCGCGTGCCGTTTTGGACCGCTGCCGGGCTCGTCGGCCTCCTGCTGTTTGGGATTTTCATTACCACGCGCGTGTCGCTCGGCAATCGCGCGGAAGCGGTCTCCGAGGCGATGACGGCGCTCAATCCGGCAACGCCCATGACGATCGGCCGGAAGCTCGTCGTCGCGCCGCCGCCACCCCCGCCCCCGACCGAAAAGCAGGAGTCGCAAATCGCACATATTCGCGCGGCCCTGGGCCCGCAAATCACAGCCGGTGCCCTCAGCGTCGAGCCCAGCGCCAATCAAATCGTCATTCACATCACCGACCGGGTTCTGTTTCAGCCCGGAAAGACGACGGTACTTGACGACGTACGACCTTTGATACGGGAAATCGCCGTCGCCCTCGATGATGAGAAAGGCGTGCTGAAGATCGTTGGCCATTCGGACAATACGCCAATCGCGAACGCACGCTTCGCCTCGAATTTCGAACTGTCGCTGGAGCGCGCCAACGTTTTCGCCGCGCTGCTCAAGCAATCCCTCTCACATCCTGGACGTATTGAGACACAAGGAAAGGGAGCGGACGTCCCGATCGCTTCCAACGATACGGTCGAGGGACGCGGCAAGAACCGCAGGGTCGAAATCCTTGTCCCCCGTAGCGATTAAAGTTCGCGCTCGCAGGGGTGCGAACAGGCAAACTTCATGAATAAAACGACTTGGCTTCGAATCTTGGTCAATCTTGCCGGCGCAGGAGCGATCGCAGCGTTGATTTGGTTCGCCGGTCCCTGGGTTTCGGTCGGGGGTATCTATCCTTTGGAGGATACGGACCACCGGATTGTCGCGATGCTGCTCGAATTCGTTCTCGTCGCGGGCATAGCGGTCTATCGTTTCAGTCAGCGCCGAAAGGGCGCGGAGCGAATTGCGCTGGGACTCAGCGCCGACGACAGCGACGCGCCGGTTTTGGCCGGCCGAATGCGGGAGGCACTCGGCGTTCTCCGCGGGATGCGCGGCGGCCGGGCCAATTATCTTTACGATCTTCCCTGGTATGTCCTCATCGGGCCGCCGGGCTCGGGCAAGACAACCGCGCTGGTCAATTCCGGGCTTGAATTCCCTCTCGCCAAAGGGGTGACGCCGGGCGCCGTGGCCGGCACCGGGGGGACGCGCTACTGCGATTGGTGGTTCACCAAGGAAGCGGTTCTGATCGACACCGCTGGCCGTTACACGACCCAGGATTCCGATGCCAAAGCCGACCAAAAGAGCTGGCTTTCCTTTCTCGCGCTGCTAAAGCGCAATCGTCCGCGCCAGCCGATCAATGGCGTGCTTGTCGCGATCAGTGTCGAGGACCTCCTTACGCTCGACGATAAGGATGTGACCGCCCATGCGGCGGCGATCAAGGCCCGCCTCATCGAGCTTCACACCCAGCTCAAAGTCGATTTTCCGGTTTATGTTATCTTTACAAAGGCCGATCTTGTGATCGGCTTTTCGGAGTTTTTCAGAAATCTCGACGAGGCCGGCCGTGCCCAGGTCTGGGGCACGACGTTTCAAACCATGGACAAGACGAAATCCATGCTCGGCGATGCCGATCATGAATTCGAATCGCTCGTCCTGCGGCTGAACATGAACATTCCGAGCCGGCTCGCGGAGGAAAAAGATCCCGAGGTCCGGGTGCTTCTCTTTGGATTCCCCGCCCAAGTCGAGGCCTTGCGGCCACGGATCATCGGCTTCTTGAACAAGATTTTCGATCCTCAATATTATCCGGTCAATGCCGCCCTGCGCGGCTATTATTTTACCTCGGGCACCCAGCAGGGCACGCCGATCGATCAATTGCTCGGCGCCTTGGTCAAAGGGTTCGGCGGCGAAGCGGTTGGCCGGCCCGCTTATTCGGGCCAGGGCAAAAGTTTTTTCCTGACCGACCTGATCAAAAAAGTGGTCATCGGCGAAGCCGGCTGGGTTTCGTCGGTTCGCGCCAATCGAATCGCGACAACCATGGCCTTCGTCGGCCTTGCCGCTGTGGCGTCGCTGATCGCCGGCGCCTGGTGGATAAGCTACTCAAACACACGCGACGAGATCGCCCAAAGCGAAGACGCGGTGGTTAAATATCATACGCTGGCGGCGGGGGTCGGCCGCTCCAACACGGTCATGGACCGGGACTTGGGCAAGGTGCTGCCGGCACTTCATGCCTTGCGCTTTTTGCCAGATGGTTTTGCAGACCATGCTTTGAGCCAGCCACGGCCTCGCGCCTGGGGCTTGAGTCAAACCGAGCGGCTCGAATCCGCCGCCGAGACCGCCTATGGCACGGGCCTCGAACGCATGTTTCGCCCACGCCTCGTGTTTCGCCTGGAAGAACAGATCGAGGAGCACCCCGACGATCCAGCCTATCTCTTGGAAGCGCTCAAAGTCTATTTGATGCTGGGGGGCCTGCAAACGGTCGATCGGCGTCTGGTAACCAATTGGGTCACGCGGGACTGGTCGGAAAATCTCTATCCAGGACCCAAGAACAGTGACGGCCGCAAAGAACTAGAGGAGCATCTGGCGGCGATGCTCGATCTCGAAACTGGGCATGACAGCTTCGTGTCTTTGAATGGACCTCTCGTTGAACGGACCCAAGCGACATTGACGCGCGTCGATGTCGCCCAACGGGCCTATCAACTGCTTGCCGCTCGGGCCAAGGCCAGTCTGCGCGAGGACTGGACTGCGGTGCAGAATGGCGGCGCCGGCGCCTCGCTGATCTTCGAGGATCCAAACGAGACGATCCGCGTCCCCTATTTCTATACGAAGGCCGGCTTCGTGCAGGCATTCCTTGAACGCCTGCCAGGCATCCAGGAGGAGATGACGCGCGACCGCTCGGTGCTGGGTCCGACCGGAGTTGAGCCGGCGGTCTCCGCGCAATTTGATCATTTGCAGCAAAACCTGGTTGATATTTACACCAAGGCTTTTATCGGCGCCTGGAATGAAGCAATCGGCAAACTGCGGATCCGGCGATTGACCGAAGGGCGGCCGACTTACCCCTTGCTCGCGGCCGCCGCGTCGTCCAATTCGCCAATTTCCCGGATCCTCGAATCGATCAGGGACGAGACTTCGCTCGAAGGCCTGGAGCCCGTCGATCTCGCCCAAGCTTCGGGCACGTTGCCGGCCCCGGCGAAAATAACGGGCGCTTCCGGTGAGACCGCGGCCCGGATGATCGCCACCGCCCTGCGGCCATATCATCAATTGGTTTCGGATGAACAAGGTCAACGGCCCATCGACGGCGTGCTCTCGCAGCTCAATGAAATACACGCCGACTTGAGCAGTTTCGCCACGAAAACCACGAAGGCCACAGAGCTTTCAAAGAAGCTCTCGAGCGAAGTCGCAAAGCTCAAGAGCGACGGCGCGTCCCTGCCACAACCCTTCCAACGCATGATCGAGAAAACGGCTGACGATGTGGCCCGCGAGACAGGTAATTTTGGCGCCACCCAAGCGGTCCTTGATCTGCGGGACACCATCACTTTCACGTGCCGGGACAGGATCGCAACAAAATATCCATTTGCGCGCGGCGCGGACCAAGAGGTGACCCTGGACGATTTCGCCAAGATGTTTGGTCCCAAAGGCGCGATCGATCGATTTGTAAACGAATATGTTTCCGGCGCGGCAGACATCAACCGGCCCGGATGGAAATGGCGCCAGGATAGCGCGCTTGCCAAGCAGCTCGCGCCGGATGCGCTTGCAAATTTCGAACGGGCGGCGGAAATCCGGGACGCGTTTTTTAGTGCCAATCCGGCTTCGCCCGGCTTCTCGATCGGCGTGACGCCGCCTCCAAACCCCGCCGCCAAAATCGATATCGATGGGACGGCAATAGCGGGACAACCCAAAGAATCGGCCTCCACAAGCGTTCAATGGCCGGGTGCTGCGGAAGATCACCGCGCGTCAATCAGTTTTGCACCAGCTGGACGCGCTATCGCCTCGATGGAGCGAACGGGGGTCTGGTCGCTTTATCGGTTGCTCGATGCAGGACGCACGAACAGCGATGGGACGGTGACTACGTTTTCTCTGGGTGGACAGGATTTGCGATACCGCTTCAGCTCAAGCGCAATCCGCAACCCGCTCAATATCTCCCGTCTCCGCAGTTTTCAGTGTCCGGACGGAGGCTGAATTCATGCGGTGCGGCCTCTATGGAAAGCTTCCGGCCAAACGCGATTTTATCGCGATTGCGGTACCGCGCGCCTTCTTGCAGGTTTGGGAGCCCTGGATGGAAAAGGGCATGGAGGAATGCCGTGCGCACTTGCCCGATGCCGATTGGAAAAATCTTTTCATAACGGCACCGATCTGGCGATTCTGGCTAGGGCCTTCCGTGTGCGGTGAAGCGATAGTTGGCGCGTTTATGCCGTCCATGGATGCCCTGGGCCGATTATTTCCGCTCACTCTCATCGGCATCTCTGAAGACAAAACCGACATGCTCGCGCCGCCTGACATCGACCGCCACGATCCCTGGTTCGAGCGCGTCGAGGAATTCCTGCTGTCGAGGCTCGCTTCCGATGCATGTTTCGAGGCAACCGTGAAAGCGCTTTCGGATCTCGGCGGATGTGCTTTCGCAAACACGCCGGAGACCGAGGGCGGTTCATGCTCCAAGAGTACGGCCGGTCAGTTCTTGAAAGGAAGGCTCGCCGCTTTCCGGCGCAAACCGCCCCATCCCCTGATGGCCGGCACCACGACCTATTGGTGGACCACCGGGAGCGAAAGCCGCGAACCCCAGGCTTGGACCGAAAATGCCATGCCCGACCCAAATGCTTTAGGTAATATGATGTCGCTAGGCTTCCCAAATCGGCCTCGGGCGTTCTTGCAACCAGGATGAGCTCATGACCGACAGGCTGCGAAAATTCGATAGCGGAGCAGCAACCGACACCGGCCGGATTCGCTCGGAAAACGAAGACTCTTACGTTGTCCTCCCTGAAATCGGCGTATGGGCCGTGGCGGACGGCATGGGTGGGCATGATGCCGGCTCCTTCGCAAGCGCCACCGTGGTCGAGTTCCTGGGGAAGATTGCAGCATCAGCTTCCGTCAACGCTCTGGTGGCCCGCTGCAAGGATCGGCTCTCGGCCGCCAATCAGCGCATCCTCCGGGTCTCCGGCGAGCGCGGTGGAATTGTCATCGGCGCGACGGTTGCGGCCCTTCTTGCCTGTGAGGGCTATTATGCGTGCGTCTGGTCGGGCGACAGCCGGGTCTATCTCTTGCGGCGCGGCAAGATCGTGCAGATTTCGCGCGACCACACCGAGGTTGCCGAGCTTGTTGCCGAAGGTGTCCTGAGCGTGGAAGAGGCGGAAACCTGGCCTCGCCGAAACGTCGTCACCCGCGCCGTCGGCGTCTACCAGGAACTCGATCTTGAAACGACCCAAGGTGTTCTCGAAAAAGATGATACATTCGTCATCTGCAGCGATGGGCTGACCGCGCATGTTACGGACCAGGAGATTTTAGAACTCGCGCACGCAAATGCACCGCAGAACGCGTGCGACCTGCTGGTCGCGCTCACCCTCGAAAGGGGTGCGATCGACAATGTGACCGTCGTCATCGCCCGCTATGCGCCGCATGGTTCGACCATCGTCTTCCCGCCCTCCTCAACGGCGAAAGCGACGGCGACGCAATGACGGACGAGGCTGCGAGCTTTGGATCGACGCGGCCGATTATTCCGGCCGGAACGCAGCTCAACGGCATCTTTGAAATCGACGAACCCATCGCCGCTGGCGGCATGGGCGAAATCTACAAAGGCCACGCCATCCAAACCGGCGACGTGGTGGCAATCAAACTCATTCGTTCCGATCTCGCCGAAGCCAACGCCGCTTTCGGCATGTTCCGGAAAGAAGCGGCCGCGCTGCATAATCTCTATCACGAGGCAATCGTCCGCTATTACGTCTTCACGATCGACCCCGTGCTTGGCCGCCCCTATCTCGCGATGGAATATGTCGATGGGGAATCGCTTTCGTCCATCCTGCGGGGTGGACCGCTCGCCTTCGAGGCCGCGCAACGTCTGATCCAACGTGTCGCCGCCGGACTCCAGGCCGCACATGAAGGCGGGATCGTCCACCGCGATGTTTCACCCGACAATATCATCATCCCGGGTGGAGATATGGCGCGCGCCAAAATCATCGACTTCGGCATCGCGCGCTCGACCCGGCTCGACGACGAAGGCACCGTGGTCGGCAGCGGCTTTGCCGGCAAATATAATTATGTTTCGCCTGAGCAGCTCGGCCTTTTCGGCGCCGAGGTGACGCCGAAGTCCGACATCTACAGCTTCGGCCTCGTCCTTGCCCAATCGCTTCGCGAGAGCCCCCTCGACATGGGTGGCAATCATGTCGAGGTGCTCGAAAAGCGGCGCGTGGTTCCGGACCTGAGTTCGATTGAGCCGCGTCTGCGGCCTCTGATCGAGTGGATGCTGCAGCCCAATCCAGACGACCGGCCATCCTCGATGGCCGAGGTCGCCGCTTGGCGGTACGAAGCGGCGCCGGCCCGGCCCAGCGAGCCATTGGCCCAGTCGCCGATCCGTCCCCGGCCAAGATTTGCGCTCGCGCGGTCGCCGCTTGTCGTGGCGAGCGTTGCATCCATCCTCATGGGCGGGGCTATCGCCGCCTATATGATCACGCGCCCTGCGCCGGCGTCTACGCGACCGCCTACCCCGAGCTTGACCCCGGATGAAGAGGTGCCTGTGAAGCCAGGCCTCGCGCCGATGGAATTGACGAAGCTCGATATACCGGCGCCGGACTCGGACGAGCCGGCTTTCGCTGGAACCTCGGAGCCGGGCCAACGAGGGCGCATCGAAGCTTTCATAAAAGACTATGCGCTCGATGGATGCATGTTCATTCGACCTGTCGCCATCGGCGCCCACATCGTCGCCGTCGAAGGGTTTGGAACCTCCACGGCTCCGTTTCGCGGGTTCGACGACGCGTTTCAGCGCGACAATGGATTCGAAGCTGATGTCGGTGTTCGTGAAGCCACCGCCGCGCAATGCCCCGCCATCGATTTCCTGGGCCGTTTGCGTGATACGCCCGCCGCGCCCTTAATGCTCACTCTCGTAGAGTCGTCCTTGACCGTCGGTCAAGATCTGAAGGGAACGGTGGCCGGGCTGGGCAGCCGCGAGGTGAATGTCATTGTTGTTGCGAGCGATGGCACATTGTACATGGTTCCGGTCGCCGCAACCGGCTCCGGCGGCGATAGCGTCTCGTTCAGCATGCGTACGGGTACTGAGCTCGGCAATGGAAAACTTCAACTGGTCCTTGCGGTCGCAAACCCGCAAGGTTCGACGAGCCACCGGTTCGGCCAGCCCTCGAGCGTGAACAAGATCTTTGCGCAAATGCTCGCCGAAGCCAAGCAAAGCCAGAGCGCCCTGGCTGCCGCCGTGCGTTCCTTCAAGGTCGAGGATTGATCGAGCCCCTCGAAGACAGCCCTGCGCGGAAGGGCCTTCAACCCACGGCGGGCACCTTGAACAAATCTCTATAAGTCTCGCGCAGAAGATTTTTTTGGACCTTGCCCATCGTATTGCGCGGCAAATCGTCGACGAAAATCACCCTTTTGGGCAATTTGAATTTGGCGAGCTTTTGCGAAAGAACGTCCAACACCAAGGGCTCGGTCACCTCCGCCGCTGCGACAACCACTGCCGCGACGGCTTCGCCGAAGTCCAGATGCGGCAGTCCGACGACCGCGCTTTCGACCACCCCTGGAAGCGCATCGATTTCGATTTCGACTTCCTTCGGATAGACGTTGAACCCTCCGCTGATGATCAAATCCTTGGCGCGCCCGATAATGTGCACATAGCCCTCCGCGTCGATTCTGCCGAGGTCGCCGGTGATGAAAAAGCCGTCGCTTCGAAATTCGGCCGCGGTCTTTTCCGGATTACGCCAATAGCCCTTGAAGACATTGGGCCCTTTGACCTCGACCACGCCGATTTCGCCGGCGGGCGTTGGCACGCCGGTTTCCGGATCGCTCAGACGCAAGGCCACGCCCGGCAGCGGAAATCCGACACTCCCTGCCCTGCGCTCCCCTTCAAAAGGGTTCGACGTGGCCATATTGATCTCGGTCATCCCATAACGCTCGAGAATAACGTGACCTGTCCGCTCTCGCCATGCGCGGTGGGTTTCTTCAAGAAGCGGCGCCGAACCGGAAATGAACAGCCGCATATGTGCGGTTGCTTCGTGCGACAAATTTTCGTGCCGCAGCAGCCGTGTGTAAAAGGTGGGCACGCCCATCATGGCGGTCGCACGCGGCATCTGCGCCAAACATTCGTCGGCATCGAATTTCGGCATGAAAATGATCTTGCCGGCGCAGAAAAGCAGAGTGTTCACGGCGACGAAGAGCCCATGCGTGTGATAGATCGGCAGCGCATGAAGGAGCACGTCGGTTGGCGAGAAACGCCAATAGGCGGCGAGCACTTCGGCATTCGAAGCGAGATTGGCGTGCGTAAGCATGGCACCCTTCGAACGGCCTGTGGTGCCCGACGTGTAAAGAATCGCGGCGAGATCGTCCGGCCCGCGCGGAACATCGATGAAATTGGGAGCGCGGGCCAGGGCGCGGTCGGCAAATGAGCCGCGGCCGTCGGCGCCCAATGTTTCGACGGATCGCAGTCCCGCCTTCGCCGCCGAGACCGCCAGCCCTTCGCGCCGGGCCGGATCGCAGACGAGGATTTTAGGCTCTGCGTCGCCGAGAAAATAATCGAGTTCGGTCACCGTATAGGCTGGGTTGAGCGGCAGAAACACCGCGCCGGCTCGGATCGCGCCCAAATATAGCATGAGCGCTTCGACCGATTTCTCGACCTGCACGGCGACTCGGTCCCCGGGCTCCACACCAAATTGCACCAAGGCCGAGGCGAAGCGCGCCGAACCCTCGATCATCCCCGCAAAAGTCAAGCTGGAACCGGCGTTTTCCAGAAAGCAGCGATCTTCCCGGCCTGCGATAGCGTCACGAATCTTTTGGAACAGATGGTTTTTCATCGGCAGAGAATTGGCTTCAAACTTGCAGGGTCTTCGAGCGACGCCACATAAGAGGTGCGGGGCGAACCAGAACGAGGAGGTGTTAGCGACGGTGCAGTTGGCCTTACCAGCCGAGCAAAGGCTTGCAAAGGGGCCCTGTAAAGGGGCAAAAAGCTTCTTGGTGTTGTACTGTAGTTTTGAGCCAATCTAATCTAGGAATTGCTTAGGTTTTAGTTTGAAACATTTGTTACATCCCAATCTTGTCTTGTGCATTATTCAACAATGAGCTAGTTGTCGGAAACCTTCCAATGTGTCCCTGGACCTGTCGGGTGCCTGAATGATCGTCTGTTCTTGCAATGTCATATCCGACACGAAAATCCGGGACACGCTGAAGAGCGGCGCCTGCCCGCGTACGCCTGGAGGGGTTTACAAATGCCTTGGTTGCAGCCCGACCTGCGGTCGTTGCATGACAACTCTGAAGACCATCATTAAAGAGGCCCTAGCCAACACGGCGCCGCCTCCCTCTTCGTGCCACTCGCGGCGCCAAAAGGAAACGGAGACGTGCCCGCTTTCATAAGCGGACTCGTTGCAATCTGCTTCAAATCCCTGCCTTTTCCACCACCACGCTGCGCGCGCCCTCTTTCCGCGTGGATTTAATCTGTTATAATTCTAATCTGACACAATCACTTCATCGGCGAAATGGGCCCTCGGCGTTCATCGCGGCTTTGCCGGCACAACAGCCATAATCAAGGGAGTTCGGCATAATGAGAGGCGATGACAGGGTCCTCGAATATTTGAATCGCAGCCTGCGCAGCGAACTGACGTCGATTAATCAATATTGGCTGCATTTTCGTATTTTCGATAATTGGGGCTTTAAAGAATTAGCGAAGAAATGGCGCGAAGAATCGATCGAGGAAATGCGCCATGCCGACCGCTTTACCTCCCGTATCCTTTTCCTCGAAGGATTTCCAAATCTTCAAGTCTTGGATCCGCTACGAATCGGACAATCAGTAGAAGAAATTATTCGCTGCGACCTTGCAGCCGAACTCTCGGCGCGCGCGCTCTATACTGAAGCTGCCGAATATTGCATCTCGGTCCACGACCGGGTTTCCAAGGAACTCTATGACGATCTTTTGATCGATGAAGAAAAGCACATCGATTTTCTGGAAACCCAATTGGAACTCATCAAGCAGCTTGGCGTGCAGCTTTACAGCCAAAAGCATGTCGGCGGGCTCGAAGACAGCATCGAGGCATGATCGCGGTCATTGCGGTCGAAATTTAAAAAGGATGGTGCGGGCGGTCGGACTCGAACCGACACTCTGTCTCCAGAACCGGATTTTGAGTCCGGCGCGTCTACCAGTTCCACCACGCCCGCTGATCGAGTCGTTCCATGACAATGGAGCGACTCGTGGTCTTTCTTGCAGCCTCCCCGTACTAGATTGTTTCGCGGCTCGCAACCGGGCAAGCCACACCAAACGCTGTTTTTTGGATAAAATACAGGCCCCTCTCGGGACGCTTGCCTTGGCTTATTCCGCGCCGGCAACTTACGCAGCGGACACGAAGGCGTCGGTGCGAAGCCGGTTGAGTTTTGCTCCCTTGAGAAACAGAGAGCGCTTCAAGCCGTTCACCAGATTAGGATCGCCACACAGGAAAAACGCCGCCTCCCCCGGCCGCGTCTCGGAGTCGACGACGATGTTGGCGAGATCGCCCGCGCGCGGCCCCGGCTCACCACGAATACAGGGCCAATAGGAAAAGTTCTCATGCGCCTCGGCAAGACGCAGGAGATGTTCTTCAAGATATAAGCCGTCCCTATCCAGCGCCCCATGATAAAGCCGTATCGGTCCCCGATGCCCTTGTCGCAGCGCATCGCGCAAAATGCCCCAAAGCGGCGCCAGCCCTGTCCCCGTTCCGGCGAGAATGAGCGGCTGGTCGGGGTCAACGCCCTCATAGAAGCACGCACCGCGCGGACCAGAGATGGCAAGGTGATCGCCGCAAGAAATGTCTTCGGCGATCATGCGGCTCATCCGTCCGCCCGGCAGCAGACGGATATGCAATTCGAGAAAGGTGTCCTCTTCGGGATGACTGGCGATCGAATAATGGCGGACCGTGCCATCGCGCGCTTCAAGAGCAAGGAATTGACCGGAACGGTAGGAAAACGGCGCTTCAGGTTCCAGGCGCAATCGCACGACGGTGGACGACAATCGCTCGATCGCAACAACGGATGCGCCGGTGCGCGTTCCTACATTGCCCGCGCGGACGATATGCAGCGGCGCGTCCGGCCTACAAACACAAGCCATCAAATAGCCTTGCGCCTTGAGAGCATCCGGCAGCCCCTGTTGCGCCGAAGCCGGCGGATTGCCATCTACGGCCTGCACCAGACATGTCTGGCACACGCCCGCGCGGCAAGAATTTGGCAATTCGACGCCCGCGGCGAGGAGCGCCGCAAGCACCGTCTCGCCCGGCGCAATCCTGATCGGCTTGCCCTCGAAGATGAGGCTCTCCACAAGGCGGCTCCCCTGCTATTTGTTCAGCACGTCGTCGCGAACCGAATTGGCGAGCGCTCCAACTTCCGCAATGTCGGCCTCGCCCACTCCGAGCTCACGCAATGTCGCAGCGAGATCTTCAATGACAGCGTCGACATGTGTATCGTTGAGGCCGCGCGCGACCAGGTGCTTGTGACCTTCGCGCATGTCTTTGCCGGTATATGAAACCGGGCCACCCGTGACCATGGTGAGAAACGCCTTTTGCTTGGCGGCTTGGCGCTCCATATCGACATCATCGAAAAAGCGGCTGATACGCTCGTCGGCGAGGACTTTGCGGTAAAAGAGATCGACAGCGGCATCGAGAGCCGGGGCTCCGCCGAGGCGTTCATACAGACTGGACATGACTTCTCCATGAAACATGTATTTAATATACATCTTTTATCACCCAAGCCAATGCTTGGCAAGACAGGAGGCGGCGATGCGCTTAACGCTGCATAGCGATCTTGCTCTGCGGGCTTTGTTGTTTCTCGCGGCAGCGGGTGAAAATGGCGGAACGATCCCGCAGATCGCGGCTGCTTATAGGATCTCGGAAAACCATTTGCGGAAGGTCACGCATGAACTTGTGACGCTGGGGCTCATCGAATCCCTGCGCGGACGAAGCGGTGGTTTACGGCTGCGCCGTCCGCCGTCAGAGATGTCGATCGGCGCCATCCTGCGTATGACCGAGTCCGACTTCGCGCTTGTCGATTGTCTCGGCAACACGCCGGAACGCTGCGTGATTACGGGCAATTGCGGACTGCAACGAATCTTCGGCGAGGCGCTGAAAGCCTGGTTCGCGGTGCTCGATGGCTATACTCTGGCCGACGCGGCCAGCGGCTCCAGGAAATTACGCAATTTGCTTGATATCGCCGAAACAGACGATATCGCGCCCTCAAGCGGATAAATATCTATTTTTGCTCGCCGGCCGAGATTCGCCCACGGCCGGTTACACATCGTCGCTGCCGAACCGACTCAGTGCCAATCCCGAATGTCGACGAAATGGCCCGCGATCGCCGCCGCCGCCGCCATGGCCGGAGAAACCAGATGCGTGCGGCCTCTAAAACCTTGGCGGCCCTCAAAATTGCGATTCGATGTCGAGGCGCAACGCTCGCCCGGCGCCAGCCGGTCCGGGTTCATCGCAAGGCACATGGAGCAGCCGGGTTCGCGCCATTCAAATCCCGCGTCCCGGAAGATTTGATCGAGTCCCTCGGCTTCGGCCTGTTGCTTGACGAGACCGGAGCCCGGCACCACCATGCCATTCACGGTGGCCGCTATATGCTTCCCCTCGATGATCTTGGCCGCGGCGCGCAGATCCTCGATTCGTCCATTGGTGCAGGAACCGATGAAGACGCGATCGATCGAGATATCCGTGATTTTCTCGCCGCCCTTCAGGCCCATATAGGCGAGCGCGCGCGAGATAGAGGCTTTCTTGGCTTCGCTCGCCGCCATTTCAGGATTCGGGACGACGCCGGTAATGGTCGCAACGTCTTCCGGGCTCGTGCCCCACGTGACCAGCGGGACCAATCGGCCCGCATCGAGCCGGATCTCCTTGTCGAAAACCGCTTCGGGATCGGAATGCAGCGTCTTCCAATACCGCAGCGCCAGATCGAAGGCCTCGCCCTTGGGCGCCTTGGGTCGGCCTTCCAGATAGGCGAAGGTCTTCGCGTCGGGCGCGATCATGCCGGCGCGCGCGCCCGCCTCGATTGTCATATTGCAGACGGTCATACGGCCTTCCATCGACAAGGCTTCGATCGCCTCGCCGGCATATTCGATCACATGGCCGGTGCCCCCGGCGGTTCCGATCTCACCGATGATCGCGAGCACGATGTCCTTGGCCCCCACGCCATCGCCCAGCGTACCCTCGATGGTGACGCGCATATTCTTGGCTTTGGATTGAATCAGGGTCTGGGTGGCCAGCACATGCTCGACCTCCGACGTGCCGATGCCATGCGCGAGCGCGCCGAAGGCACCGTGCGTCGAGGTATGACTGTCGCCACAGACGATTGTCGCGCCCGGCAAAGTAAACCCTTGTTCCGGGCCGATGATATGCACGACGCCCTGGCGAGGATCGAGCTCGTTGTAATATTCAATTCCGAACTCACGCGCATTCAGAGCCAGCTGCTCGACCTGGATCCGGCTTTCAGGATCGTCGATTCCCTTCGAGCGATCGGTTGTGGGAACGTTGTGATCGACCACCGCGAGGGTTTTTTGCGGTGCACGGACACGCCGGCCCGCCATCCGCAAACCTTCGAAGGCCTGAGGGCTTGTCACCTCGTGGACCAAATGGCGATCGATATATATGAGGCACGAGCCATCCGGTTGGGCATGGACGAGATGGTGGTCCCAAATCTTATCGTAAAGCGTCCGAGGCTTGACCATTTGGAAATTCCCGGCCGCCGGATGCGGCATTTGCAAAAAAAAAACAATTAGAGAGGCGAGTTCTTACTCGCAAGATCCTGCGGGGGGAAGTACCCTGCATTTCAACTATCACCGCAGAGGACCCATATGCGCCCGCCGGTTGCGCCTTACCTGACGGTTTCCCCCGCCCTGGCGGCAATCGCCTTTTACACCTCGGTCTTTGGCGCTCGTCAAAAAGCCATCATGCCCGCCCTCGACGGTGTGCGGATCATGCATTGCGAGCTGCTCATCAACGGGGGATCGGTCATGATCGCCGATGCCTTTCCCGAATTCGGCCACACCCGAATTCCCATGCCCGGCGACTTGGCAACCATGTCGGTCAGTCTCGAATTTGCCGAGGCCAAGATGGTCGATGACATTTTCGCCAAGGCGACCAGCTTAGGCGCAAAAGGCGAGACAAATCCCACCAATTCATTTTGGGGAACAAGGGTCGCGACCTTCCGCGATCCCTTTGGGCACCGCTGGATCCTCAACGCGCCGCTGACCTGAGATTGCCCGCGTGCCGCAGGCCCCTGCGGCCAGAGCAACCCCTTGGCTCATTCCGCCGCTGGCGCGGCCTTCTTGGCCTTGGCGGCGCTTTTGCTCGCCTTTTTGGCGACCTCACGCGCAGCCTTGGCAGCGGGAGTTTCCATTCTTTCGGCGATCCGGGCCGATTTGCCGCGGCGGTCCCGCAAGTAATAGAGCTTGGCGCGACGCACCTTGCCCCGCCGAACCACCTTGATCGACTCGATGTTCGGGGAGAAAATCGGGAAAACGCGCTCCACGCCTTCGCCATAGGAGATTTTTCGTACAGTGAAGCTCTCGTTCAATCCGCCGCCGTTGCGGGCAATGCAGACGCCTTCATAGGCCTGCACGCGGGTACGTTCGCCTTCGGTCACCTTGACGTTGACGATCACCGTATCACCGGGCTGAAATTCCGGAATTACTCTGCCAGCCAGAAGCTTGGCGGCCTGCGCGGCCTCAAGTTCCTCAATGATATTCATCGGTCTAAAATCCTGCCGTTTCGCCGAAGTCTTCCGGCGAGCGTTTCGGTACGCTGTTTTGAATTTTGAGGCGACAGCACTACACGAGACGCCCCAGCTTGTCGAGACCGGCGCTTCCGAGGCGGTTCTCGCTCGCTTACGCGCGAAGATCGGCAGCTAGAGCGGGATGAGGAAAAGGGGAAACCGGCTTTCCGCCCGCATCCCGCTTTAAGCTTTTGGAATCGATCACGTTCATGATTTTGGATTGAGTCAATCCAAAATCATGAACGTGATCTAGCGGCGGATTATGGCACCCGCTCGAAGGTCGATACCCCTTGCGTGGCATTATCGATGAGGTCGAAGCGGTTGGGCGTCTCGGGCTTGAGCGTCGTTACGTATTTTTTTCCGTTGTCCAATTGAATGTAAACGGACCCCGTCGAGGCGAGCTGATATTTTCCGGATTGTTCGGCCGGCGCTGCTGGCGCGGCCGCTGGAGCCGCCGGTTCCGCCGCATTGGGAGTTTGGGCGGGGGGCGGAGACGCCGGAGCCGGGGCATCGGCTGGACTCGGGTCGATCACGCTGATCGTCTTGTCGGGGCGGAAGATGAGCCGTTCGGAACCGCGCGTGGCCTTCCATTCCCCGACAATCTGACTGTTCACATTCGGCAGGGAACGCTGAAGTTTGGATATGCTCATTCGGTTGAAGACGACAATCAGAAGAACACCGCCGATCACGATGATGGCATCGAGGAGCGATATCCCGCGCTTACGTGGTGTGGTCGATCGCGCCATTGTCCGTCCTCCCGACGATATTCTTGACTGTTGAGAGCAGCGGAAACCGAGTTGCAAAAGTTTCGCGTGGCTCCGAGGGCCGTTTCCTACCACCATATTGTCCCTGCCTACAAGCCGGGCAAGTATGTGCTTGAGGCTTGGCTACCCGTTCCCGATATTAAGAAATCGCCGCAGCCCCAGGGGTCCGAGCAACGAGCCGTTGCCGTCGAGGGGAGCTAAGCCATATTTTCGATGGCCGCCCAAAGCCGCGCCAAATCCGCGTCTCGCGACAGACGATGATTGCCGTCCTTGACGAGCGTCAGGGTCACCGGGTCGCCGGCCAGATGTTCGACCAGCAGCGTTGCACGCCGCCAGGGAACATCCTCGTCGAGCATGCCCTGGAGAACATGGACGGGGCAATCGGTGCGGATCTCGCCACCCAACAAAAGATGCTGCCGCCCCTCCTCGATCAGACGCCGTGTGATCGGATAGGGGCTTTCCGAATAAGCCGAAGGGCGCAGCCAAGCGCCTTTCTCCACCATCTCCGTCCGTGCTTCGGATGAAAGCTTTTCCCAAATCAAGGCCTCGGTGAAGTCGACGGCGGGCGCCACCAAGACAAGGCCCTTGAGGCGTTCGCTTTCGCCGCTCGCGCGCAAAGCCCTGGCCGCGAGCAGAGCCAGCCAGCCGCCCATGGAGGATCCGACAAGAATTTGCGGGCCTACGGTCAAATCGCGAATGGCGGCGAGACTATCCTCCAGCCAGACGCCGATCGTCGCTGTTTCGAAACACCCTTCGGATTGACCATGTCCTGAATAGTCGAAGCGCAGAAAAGACCGGCCGGCCGCCGCCGCGCGAGCTGCGAGATAAGACGCCTTGGTTCCGCGCATGTCTGACTTCAGCCCACCGAGCCAGACAATTCCGGGCAAAAGCGCTCCTTCCGCCCTGGCAAACTGCTGTAAAGTCGCGAGTTGGCGCGTTGAAGTCTCGTTCCCGACCGTCAATAACCTCGGAACGAGATCGACCGGGGCCTCCCTTTGCAACTGGCTCCAGACAATCATTTTGCTCGCTTCACGATTTCTAAAGGGACAAGGACTTATTTTTTCGCCTTGGTTCCTTCAACGCCGTCTCATCCGATGTTGCAAGTGTCCGGTTCAGCATTCCGGGGCATGGCCGCACATCCCCTGGCCGGCGTCACTGTGCTCCAAATTATTCCCGACTTGCGGGATAACCCCGTCGCGTCCGCAGCCATCCATATTGCCGCGGCGCTCGATGCCGCCGGCGCCCGTCCCCTCGTTGCGTGCCAAGGCGGCCCCTTGACCGGCGAACTGCAAGCCAAGGGCGGCATCTTCGTGCCATTTCCCTCCCATACTAAAAATCCTGTCGCCATGGCCTGGAACGTGCGCCGCCTCGCGCGTCTGATCGAGATCGAGCGAGTTGATATCGCTCATGTTCGCTCGCGCGCCCTGGCTTGGGTGGCCTATGGCGCCACACGTTTGACGAAGACGCCCTTCGTCACGGAGTTTCAAGGTGGTTACAAGGGCGGAAATCCGATTGCCTTACGTTACAACTCCGCTTCGGCGCGGGGCGATGCCGTGCTTGTTGATTCCGAGCATACCGCAAATCTGGTTGACCGGCTCTATTCCACCGGGCAAGGGCAAATACGGACCATTCACCAAGGTATCGATTGCCGGATTTTTGCGCCGCATGCCGTCTCCCCCACCCGCGTCCAGGATGTGCGGCGGCAATGGAAGGTGGCGCCCCATGAGCGGGTTGTCTTGCTGGCAGCGCATCCAAGCCCTGGGGGCGGCCATAAGATCCTGATTGAGGCGGCGCGGCGCCTGTCCAAAAATGGGTTGAGCGGGGTAAAATTCATCCTGGCGGGGAACGAAGGACACGAAGGACGGCGCGGCGGGCTTGGTGGCGAGATCGACAAGGCCATCGCGAAGGCGGGACTGCAGGGCGCCATGTCCCGCACCGGCCGCTGCGACATGCCGGCGGCCCTTCTTGCGGCCTCGATCCTCGTCGCTCCCTCGACCGAGGCAAAGGCGGTCGGTCAATTCATTGTCGAAGCCCAGGCGATGGGTACGCCCGTCATCGCCGCCGATCTGGGAGCGGCGCCGGAGCTCGTTCTCGCCCCGCCGACGGTCCCAGAGTCCTTGCGGACCGGCTGGCTGGTGCCGCCCGGCGATGCCGCAGCGCTGGCGGCGGCACTCGTCTCGGCCTTAAGCCTTGGTGCCAGTGCGGCGCATAAGCAGGCGAAACGGGCGAGGGAACATGTCGAAGCCTGGTTTTCGATCGAGCGGATGTGCGCCGATACCCTTGAAGCCTATGCGGATTTGCGCGGGAACGAGGAAGGATAACGCCGCAAGTGCGCGCCTCGGATAGATGGCGCCGTATCCGTTGAAGTCGCCTGGGAAGCCTACCGCCCGCTCAGGGATTTGGGAGCGCCCCCCCTTGGATAAAAATGACGGGAAGCCATCTCTTCATTGACTTCGAGCGGCAATCAACCGATGTTTTGCTGGGGTCCAGCAATCCTCGCATCGACCGACGGGACGATTCGCGACTTCGCCGGGTCCGATGTGTCAACAATTAAGGAGACCACGCCATTCGTCGTCCTATGAAAGCTCCCCCCGTTCCGCAGAAGGACGGGCCGCGTATCAACCTTGATGTCCGCGCTCGCGAAGTCCAGTTAATCGACGCCGAAGGCCAAAACCGAGGTGTCGTCGAGACCGTCGAAGCCCAAAAATTGGCCGACGACGCGGGACTCGATCTTGTTGAGATCGTTCCGACAGCCAATCCTCCAGTCTGCAAGATCCTCGATTACGGCAAATTCCGATTCCTGGAACAGAAAAAGTCGGCGGAAGCCCGAAAAAAGCAGAAGATCGTCGAAATCAAGGAGATCAAGCTGCGTCCGGGCATCGATCCGCACGATTATGACGTCAAGATGAGGGCCGTGCGCCGATTTTTCGAGGAAGGCGACAAGGTAAAAGTCACTTTGCGCTTCCGTGGCCGCGAGATGGCCCATCAGGATTTGGGGTTCCGGCTACTCGAACGGGTGAAATCCGAGACCCTCGGCATCGCCAAGGTCGAAGCCGAGCCGTCGATGGAAGGCCGTCAGATGATCATGGTCCTCGCGCCAAAATAAGGGCAAGCCTTCGGGCTCAAGGACCCGCCTGCGCCGCCCTTAGAGCGTTTCCCTTTCGCATGGATCATCGAACGGAAACGCTCCAAATCAAAAAAACTGGGGCAGGATCATCGTGCCCTGCTAGGCGCTGGCCTTGCCGATTGCCGTTGCCTCCGGCACTTCGATCAGGCGACCGCTCTTCACATCGTAATAATAGCCGTAAATGGGGATGGTCCGCGGCACCAGCGGATGCGAACGGATGCGCTTCACGTCCTCGACGACGCTTGCCGCGAGATCCTTGAACGTGTGCCATTTCACGTAGTGGCCATGTACGCTGCCGGGGCCGTGACCATGGTCGTGCCAGCCCGACTGGTCGATCGTTGCGGCCTCCAAGCTTTTTTCAAGCAGGTCGCTCATGATCTCGTCGTCAAAGAGCTGCATGCCGCAATCCGAATGATGGATGACGAACCACTCTTTTGTACCGAGGAGCTTGTAGGAGATGACCAGGGAGCGGATCGCGTCATCGCTCGCGCGCCCTCCGGCGTTGCGGATCACATGCGCATCACCTTCCGCCAATCCCGCATATTTAGCTGGATCGAGACGGGCATCCATACAGGTCAGAATTGCGAATTGCCGCGCCGGCGGCAGCGCCAATTGGGATTTGGCGCCAAAATTTGCGGCATAGGTTTCATTGGCCTTCAAGACCTCCGGCAAAACCGACATTCCTACCTCCCAATATTACCATTCGATCGAGCTTCGCCTCGTGACACGGCGTCGATCATCGCCCGGCGCCCTGCGACGCTCTTACGACTAGAGCGCTTCCCGATCAGATGGAATCATCTGATCGAAAAGGAAACGCTCAAGTTCAACGAGTTGGAGCATGTTCTGATCGAAAAAGTCGATCAACTTTTTCGGAACATGCTCCAAGGCTCAGTTAGTGCTTCACGGACGTTCGGCAAGATGGGAGAAAGTTTCGATCACTTTTTCATAAACCGGCCGTTTGAAGGGAATAATCAGTTCGGCGAGACGGTCCATCGACTCCCATCGCCATGCGTCGAATTCCGGACGTTGGCCTCCGGCTGGCGTCTCGATGTCAATTTCACTTTCGTTGCCATCGAAACGCAAGGCGAACCATTTTTGCCTCTGCCCCTGGAACCGCCCCTTCCAGGATTTTTTCGAAATGTCGCCGGGCAGTTCATAGCTGTACCAATCCGGCGATTCAGCCAAAAAGCTGGTCGAAGATACGTTGGTTTCCTCGCGCAGCTCGCGCAACGCCGCGGTGTAGGGCTCCTCGCCGGCATCGATGCCGCCCTGCGGCATTTGCCAGGCGTGCCCATTGCGCAAATGTTCGGGAATCTTCTTGTTGCGGCGACGTCCGACGAAGACAAGTCCCTTGGGATTGAGAAGCATGATGCCGACACAGGGGCGGTAACTGATAGTCTCCATTGCCGCCTGACCTCACAGTTGACGATTGCCGGCCCGGGCTGCTCCCCTATAGCGGCCGCACAAGGCGGCACGAGCGCTCAGATCATGCTGTAACGTCTTCCAGTCTTCGTACGGGCCATGAAAAAAGTGAGCGCCTTTTTCAGCGGGACCCGCCCTAATATCTTAGTGTTTATGTCATTCCGTATTCGTCACATCGGTCCATTCGATGGAAAACCGACAATGCCAAAGACATCGTCGGTTCTCAACCCTATTTACACAAGCTAATCGGCCGGTCCGCCGAAGCCGCTCAATTCGGAACCTTTGCGGGTTCGCTTCCGGACGTCACTTTATTCATGGCCTTGCTGACGCCACGAAGAATATCTTCGGCGGCGATCAATTGCTTGTCGTTCTTGGGATCCGGCGGAACAAAGGCTTGCGAACCGCCCTTTTCGTCTTCTCCATTTTTCAGATGGCCCTTCAAAGACGCTTCGCCCTTGGTGTCGTCCTTGCCTTTGAGTTCATCCGGAACATCCTGCAACACCGTGATATCCGGATCGATCCCCTTGGCTTGGATCGAGCGGCCGGCCGGCGTGTAATAGCGCGCGGTGGTCAGCCGCACGGCCCCATTATTCTGGCCGAGCGGGATGATCGTTTGAACCGATCCCTTGCCGAATGACCGCGTGCCGAGGATGGTCGCGCGCTTGTGATCCTGCAGCGCACCGGCAACGATTTCCGAAGCCGATGCCGAGCCGCCATTGATCAGGACGACGACCGGCTTGCCTTTGGAGAGATCGCCCGGACGCGCATTGTAGCGCATCGTTTCATCGGCATTGCGCCCCCGGGTCGAAACGATTTCGCCGCGATCGATGAAACAGTTGACGACGGCAATCGACTGGTCGAGCAACCCGCCGGGATTATTGCGGAGGTCAAGGATATAGCCTTTGAATTTGGCGCCGGGGATTTCGCTTTGGAATTTTTGAATCGCCGCGCGAACGCCCTCAAAAGTCTGCTCGTTGAATTGGGTGATCCGAATATAGCCGATATCGTCGCCTTCCATGTGCTCGCGAACCGACTTGATCTGGATCACGGCGCGGGTCAGCTTGATATCTTGCGGATCCTTGTTGGGGCCGCGCAGGATTTTGAGAGTGACCGCCGTATCGGGCGCGCCACGCATCTTGTCGACGGCCTGATTGAGGCTCAAGCCTTGCACGTTTTCGTCATCGATGGCGGTGATGATGTCGCCCGACAGAATTCCGGCGCGCGAGGCCGGGGTGTCGTCGATCGGCGTGACGACCTTGATGAGACCATCCTCTTGCGTCACTTCGATTCCAAGACCGCCGAATTCGCCGCGGGTCTGAACCTGCATGTCGCGGAAACTCTTGGCATCCATATAGCTTGAATGCGGATCGAGCGAGCCCAGCATGCCGTTGATCGCGGCCTCCACGAGCTTTTGATCGTCCGGCTTTTCAACGTAATCGGACCGGATCTTCTCGAACACATCGCCGAAGAGATTAAGGTTTCGATAGGTATCCGAGGCTGCGGCGTTCGCCGTTCCTTCCGGGAGGATTTGTGTTTGCGTGGCAATCAATACGAGCCATGCACCAAGCACGGCACCAAACAGTATCGGTAAGACTTTGCGCATCATCCGCGAACCTTTTGCAATTCCGGCTTCGCCCACCATGGGCCCGGATCGATCGCCACCCCGTCTTTGCGAAATTCAACGTAGAGAATGGGCTGCACCGCGCCAATGGCGATGGCGGCAGCCGTCTTGACGGACCCGTCGCCCATCACAGCTATGGGCTCTCCCGCCAGAATGAATTGCCCTACGTTTACGTTGATCTTGTCCATCCCGGCAAGAATTATATAATAGCCCTGGCCAGCATTGATTATCAAGAGTTGGCCATAGGTGCGGTAGGGGCCAGCAAAGGCAACCCAACCGTCACAGGGCGCCGCCACGATAGCCTCGACCCTGGTTGCTATTAGCATCCCTTTTTCGGTTCCGCCAAACCCGTCCTGGCTACCAAAGCCACGCTGAAGTGAACCATTTACCGGAACAGGCAAAAGCCCCTTTGTCTCGATAAATGCGGTCGCTGGCGCAAGCCTTGCCGGGTCCTTGAAGGGGGCCAACGCGGCCTTTACAGCACCGCCCGGCGGCGCCGCTTCTGCCGCACGCCGATGCATTTCATCGGCCTTGCGGGCGGCCTCCGCACCGCGCGCTGCCGCCGCGACTTCGGTTTCCATCCGCGTGATCAAATCTTTAAGATTCGCAGCCTGCTTGGCAAGGTCGCTTGCACGCTCACGCTCGGCGCCAAGCGCTTGTTCCGCGGCAGACAACGCAGATTGCCGAGCCTCGACGAGAGCGGCAAGACGTTCGCGTTCTGAGCGAAGCTTGGCTACACCCTTCGACAAGGTTTCCCGTTCATCGGCAATCGATTGACGCAATTGCAGCAGGTCCGAAAGGTCGGCTGCAAGCGCTTCGGTTTCGCTGCGCATTTGCGGGAGCACCGCCCCCAGCAGCATAGAGGTTCTGATCGCCTGCAGCATATCTTCCGGCGCGACCAGCAAAGCTGGCGGCGGCTTACGCCCCATCCGCTGCAACGAGGCGAAAACTTCTGCGATGACGGAACGGCGGCCTGCTAGAGACCGCCTGATCGCATCCTCAGATCCCGTAAGCGCATCGAGCCGAGCCTCGGTCTCGCCGATCTTGCGTTCGCTCGCGTTGACGTTTTGCGTGGCATCCAAAAGCGCGGCAGTGAGTTTTGCGCGATCGGCGCGGATGGACGCTATTTCCGCTTCGATCTGCCGGCGCTGTCCTTGCGACGCCTCAAGCGTGTCTTCCATGCCGCGCAATTCAAGCCGGCGACCGTTCAGCTCAGCGCCCTTGCGGTCGAGTTCTTCTTGCGTGGGCGGCTGCGCACTTTGGCCCGCAAGACAGGCAAACGCAAACGGCGCAAGAAGCAACTCCAGCGCAATCAGACGGCCAGCCGTTCTCTTTGAAGCAATCCTGCTCTGCTGCGCCCTGCTCGTCACGAAATTCCTTCGGCTACGGCCGGGTGAATCGGCCGCAGGTATTAAATCGCTGCTCCTCTTGCACCAGAGGAAAGTGGCGCCCTCGCGGCAAGACGGTGCAAGAGGGCAATTAATCGCGATGATAGGGGTGGCCGGTCAAAATCGTCACGGCACGGTAAATCTGCTCCGCGGCCATCGCCCGCACAAATTGATGCGGCCAGGTCATAGTCCCGAAGGAAAGCGTGAGCGCAGCCGTTTTTAAAAACGCCGGGTCCAACCCATCCGGGCCACCGATGACGAAAACCAGATGGGGGATGCCTTGGTCACGCACGCCGGCAAGCTGCGCCGCAAAATTCCGGCTGGTCATCTGCTTGCCGGTTTCATCGAGGGCCATGATCGAGGCCCGCGACGGAACGAGGCCGCGAAGTATTTTGGCCTCTTCCGCTTTCCGGTCCTCGGGACGTGCGGCCCGACTCTCTTCGATCTCGCGCAGTTCGATGCCGGTAAAACCGATCCCGCGGCCGGCCGCCGCCGTTCGCTCGATGTAGCGCGCGGCCAGCTCCCGCTCGGGCCCGGCTTTGGTCCGGCCGACGCACAAAAGTAGAAGACGCACGCTCGAGAACGCTAGACCGCGCGACGCTCGCCCGGCCGGTCGACGCTCCAGATTTTCTCGAGGTTGTAGAACTGCCTTACCTCGGGCCGGAAGATGTGGATGATAATGTCGGCCGCATCAACCAGCACCCAATCGCAAGTCCGCAAACCTTCGACGCGCGGTGTTTTGTGCCGCGTGTTCTTGAACGCATTGATGACGCGGTCGGCAATCGCCCCGACGTGAACGTTGGAGCGGCCGGTCGCGATGATCATGACGTCGGCGAGAGTGGTTTTGCCGTGCAGGTCGATGGAGACGATATCCTCGGCTTTGGAATCATCGAGACTCGTCAAGACAGTCCGCACGAGTGTACCGGCATCGGGTTCAAATGAACCATTCGCCGGATGGAGCGGCTGGGGCGCCGCTGCCGCAAAGTTCGTGGGTAGCAGTGTGTCGATCCTCCTGGGGCCCGGCAAATCCTCCGGACACCCCCCTAAGATGGCCCAGAATCGGGCAAATTTCAATCGCGGGTTTGACGAAAGGAAGGTTTGCGAAAAATTTTGGCCAGGATCGGCTTAAGCTCGCTCGCCGTTTGCCGAGTGCAGCGACGTCGAACCGCGCCCTCCCGCCCGATCCGCCGCGATCAGCGCCAAGCCCGAAGCTACCGATTGAAAGGCGTCACCCATGTGAATTTTTGCCGCGCCGAACCGCTCTAGAAAAAGCGCCCGGACCGATGGGACGAACGATGTCCCTCCGGTGATGAACACAGCGTCGATGTCGGCAAAACCGAACCCGGCCTTGGCAATCGCGGTATCCATCGCCTGAGCTATCATTTTGAGATCGTCTCCGATCCAGGCCTCGAAATCCGTCCGACGAACGACAGCGTCGATTTCGATCCCTGCCCGGGCGAAGGTGAAATGCGCCTCGGGCTTGATCGATAATTCGGCCTTGAGGACGCCGATGGCGCGATAGAGCTCAAAGCCGAGGTCATGCTCGATCAGGATCAGCAAGTCTTCCAACATGCCGGGCGCCTCGGCGCTCAGAACAAGTTTTCGCAATTCGGCCAATGTCTGCGCCGATTTCAGCCAGGACAGCTGGTGCCATTGCGCAAAGGCTGCGTGGAAATAGGCGGGGATCGGCAAAAGCTTGTCGAACGAGCGGAAGAGCGTGCCCTTGCCGAGCTTCGGCGAGACGACATGGTCGATAAGGCGAAAATCGAAGGTGTCGCCGGCAATGCCGACACCGCCGTGGGCGAGCGCTCGGGCATCGAGGATCGAGCCCGCACGCTTAAACCGTAAAACCGAAAAATCGCTGGTGCCGCCGCCGAAATCGGCAACCAAAACGATTTCTTCGCCCTGGAGCTTTCGCGCATACCAATAGGCAGCGCCCAGCGGCTCGAACGCGAATTCTATTTGCTCCTTCCCGACCAAAGCATAGGCGCTTTGGAGACGAGTGAGAGCCAAATCCTCGTCCGGCCGCTCGCCCGCGAAAACGACCGGGCGCCCCGCCGCAATGGCGAGGGGCGCGGACCCGCGCAGCGCCGCCTGATCGAACAAATCGCCGAGGAAGGCCGCGACGAGCTGTTCGATCGTGAACCGCTTGCCGAAGAGCCTCGTTTCCGAAAAAAGCGCACTGGCAAGATGGGTCTTGATCGACTGAATGAATCTTTGCTCACCCTCTTGCGCAACCGCGCGGGCGATGGCCTCAGGTCCGGACACATGGGCAATCTTGTGCCGGCCTTCGCGCCAGAACATCAGGGCGGTACGAAAAGTATCGGTCAAACCAAATGCGGAGGGCCAGGTCAGGCTCTCGACATGGCCGCCGGCATAGGCAAGTGCAACCACGCTATTGGTAGTGCCAAAGTCCACGCCAAGGCCAATCGGCGGACCGTTGCCGGACATCGTCAAATCCCCGTGCGCGCAAAACAAAACCCGCGCGGAGATTTCCGCGCGGGTGTTAAGTACCGGCAGCCGCTCAGGCGGCTAAAGGCTTATTCGTCGGCCTGGTCCTTGCCGCCCTTTTTGGGCGCTTCCTCGCGTGCCTTCAGCGCGGCACCGAGAATATCGCCCAGCGAGGCGCCGGAATCGGCGGAGCCATATTGGGCGATCGCCTCCTTCTCTTCGGCAACTTCCAGCGCCTTGATCGAGACGGAAACCTTTCTTGCGCGACGATCGAATATGGTGACCCGCGCATCGACCTTCTCGCCGACCGCAAACCGTTCCGTTCTCTGATCGGCGCGATCCCTGGCGAGTTCGCTCCGCTTGATGAAGGCCGTGAAATCGGTTCCGGCGATCTTGACCTCAAGGCCGCCTTCCTTCACTTCGAGGATCTCGCAGGTGACGACCGCGCCCTTCTTGAGTTCGGCCGCGGCATCCTCACCAGGCTTGGCACCGGCCGCATCGGGCGTCTTCGCCGCGAAGGGATCGGGGGTCAGCTGCTTGATGCCGAGCGAAATGCGCTCCTTTTCGATATCGACATCAAGGACCTTGGCCTTGACGATATCGCCCTTTTTATATTCCTCGATGACCTGTTCGCCGGGCTTGTTCCAATCCAGATCGGAGAGGTGGACCATGCCGTCGACGTCGCCATCGAGACCGACGAAGAGACCGAATTCCGTCTTGTTCTTGACCTCGCCCTCAACTTCCGAGCCGACCGGATATTTGGACGCAAAAGCCTCCCAGGGATTGGTCAGCGTCTGCTTCAGTCCAAGCGAAATCCGGCGCTTCACCGGATCGACTTCAAGCACCTGAACATCGACTTCCTGGCTCGTCGCGACGATCTTGCCCGGATGCACGTTCTTCTTGGTCCAGGACATTTCCGAGACGTGGATCAGCCCTTCAATGCCAGGTTCGAGTTCGACGAACGCGCCGTAATCGGTGATGTTGGTCACCCTGCCCTGGAACCGCGCGTTGATCGGGTATTTGGCCTCGATGCCCTGCCACGGATCCTCGAGCAATTGCTTCATGCCGAGCGAAATGCGGTGGGTTTCGTGGTTGATCTTGATGATCTTGACCCGCACCGTCTGGCCGATGGTCAGAACTTCGGTCGGATGATTGACGCGGCGCCAAGCGATGTCGGTCACATGCAAGAGCCCGTCAATGCCGCCAAGATCGACGAAGGCGCCGTAATCGGTGATATTCTTCACCATGCCGTCGATCACCTGACCCTCTTCGAGGTTGGCGACGATTTCATGGCGCTGTTCGGCGCGGGATTCTTCAAGAACGGTGCGGCGCGAGACAACAATATTGCCGCGGCGGCGATCCATTTTCAGAATTTGGAAGGGTTGCGGCCCCTGCATCAGCGGCGTCACATCGCGGATCGGGCGAATATCGACCTGGCTCCGCGGCAAAAATGCCACCGCGCCGTCGAGATCGACGGTGAAGCCGCCCTTAACCTGGTTGAAGATAATGCCTTCAACCTTTTCTTGTTTCTCAAAAGCCTTTTCGAGCTTGACCCAGCTTTCTTCGCGGCGTGCCTTGTCGCGGGAAATGACCGCTTCGCCGAGCGCGTTCTCGATCCGCTCGAGATAAACTTCAACTTCGTCGCCGACCTTGAGCATGCCCTCTCGCCCAGGTCCTTGAAATTCCTTCAACGCCACGCGGCCCTCGGTCTTCAAACCGAGGTCGACAACGGCGATGTCCTTTTCGATCGCAACGACGCGCCCTTTGATAACGGACCCCTCGAAAGCCTCGTTGCTGCCGTAGCTTTCGTCGAGAAGTGCCGCGAAATCCTCGCGCGATGGCGCGTAGGTAGTGGTAGATGCCATTTGCTCTCCTGGGTGCCCGTAGTCGGGCGGCGCCGGGGTTCGGGTTGATTGCACTTCTAATCCGCCAGCGTTCGTCGCGTTGCGACCAAACCACCGCATAGAGCGGGCCGGCGCTGGGACGGCGGAAAGAAGCAGGGTTAAGGAGGGGTATGTAGCAAGCGACAGGCTTGGCGGCAAGGGGCGGAGAGAGCGGAAGTGAGTCGTTTCGCGGTCCCCCCGGTCATGGCCTGATCCAGACCTGATCCCGAAACGACCCACTTCGGCTTGTCGCCCACTCATATTGGCCCGCGCCGGTGGCGCTGGGCTCATTACCAAGGGCGAAATTTTAAAGATTGATCGAAGATGCCCGGTTAAGGCGAACAATCTTTAGGGTTGCAGTTCCCCGCTCAATCATCCCGATCGCGGCCGCTGCTCCCCTCGCAAGGTCGAGATCCCGGCCCCGAATAAAGGGCCCCCGATCATTAATGCGCACGATCACCGACTGCCCCGTCGTGGGATTGGTCACATGGAGCAGCGTTCCGAATGGCAGGGTTCTGCTCGCAGCAGTAAATCCATGTTGATTGAAGCGCTCCCCGGATGCCGTAAGGCGACCCGACGAATAGAATGAGGCCTTCAGATAATAGCCCTCATATGATCTAGCGTGAGAAGCTGTAGAGAACAATGACATCAACGAGAATATGACAGTTACTACACCTGATAATCTCAACATACCTACCCTTTTTGTTAACGATGCGGGGCAGATATATTTAGATTGTGACCAAAAAGAGATGCCTTAGGTTTTCTCCAGGTTAGGTGAGCATAGATACCTTTTGTTGCTGGAAGTTGATCGAGATAAATTGGAGAAACTCCGCTTTATAGCCTACATAATACAGCCTAGCTGGCTATAGAAACTCAAAAGATTTCGGTCTGTTAGCTCAAGCCGTAGCTTGGTTACTACAAAACTGTTGCGCTTTTGGCTCTGCTCCAGCTGGGCAAAATGAAAAAGCCGGCGTCTCGCGCCGAGGGGACGGCACGCTTAAGTCTGATCGACTGATAATTTTTGCCGGAAGCGCGGCGCGGAAACGTCGATTAGCGCTCGATCTTTTCGCCGGCCTGCGCCCATTCCTGGAAACCGCCGGGATAATGGGCGCGGACGTCGTCGCGGCCCGCCTGTTGGGCCAGAGCCAGCGCGGTGAGAGAACGCTTGCCAGAGCGGCAGGAGAGGACGACCCGCTTGCCGGGGGCCTCCGCGGGCAGGGCTTTGGGATCGAACCGCTGGAGGGGATTGAGCACGGAGCCTGGAATGCGCCCGGCGGCGAATTCATTGGGCTCGCGCACATCGACGAGAAGGATCGAGCCATCGGCCAATCCTTTTTTCAATTCGTCGAGGGGAACGTTTTCAACTATCGCCTTGGCCGTCATGTGCAAGCTCCTCAATCACGCTGTCCACGCCCTACGCCGATGTAATAGTTTTGTCACGCGCGAAGAGAAGTGCCTCGGCCTTTGCAAGATCGGCGGGAGCGTTGACATTGAAAAAGGGATCGTAGGGCTCGCTCGGCCAGTCCACACGGGCGCAGCGGTAGTCTCGCATGAACCGCTCGATCTTGCGCTGATCCTCGCCGACGAGGGCCGAACGCAGATCCTTCCGGATCGCGACCGGCCAGAGAGCCACGACGGGATGTGTCCGCCCCCCTGAAGCCGCGCAGGCGATTTCCGCGCTTTCGGCTTCCCGCGCGAGCGTGAGGCGGGCAACGAGATCGTCCGGCAAAAAAGGCGTGTCGGAGGGAACACTGATCATATAGGCCGCGGAGGGATGGTTTTCGGCGATCCAATCCAATCCCGCGAGAAGACCGGCCAGCGGCCCTTTGAAGTCCGGCACATCGTCGGCAACAATTGGCAAGGAGAAGCTTTGGAATCTGGTCACATCGCCATTGACGCTCAAGACCAGGCCGGAGCATTGCGGCTGGATCGCCGCGATGACGCGCGCGATCAGTGAATAGCCGCCAATGGTTTGCAGGCCCTTGTCGCCACCGCCCATCCGCCGCGAAAGGCCGCCGGCGAGAACGATGCCGTAACATCTCTCAGTGGCCATTGAGACCGCGCCTCGTTCGCTTCCCCGGTGCAGACGAAAGGTCGTCGCGCAAGCTCTTGTGAATATGTATCCAATTAAGAATAAAGTTCATTAAACCAATTTCAGGTCAACGCTCCTCCGAGGTGACGACATAGCCGCTCCGTCGATTGTCAGCATATTGGCAAGACCGAATAATAGCGCTTCGACTTCCAGTGCGGGGACGGAAATAGCATCTGCTATTTTGTTTTTAGTGACCATTCTAGAATTACAATCGCTTATTACATCTTGCAATATATAAGACTGTTCCTTAGTAATTCCATCCGGCTCTATTTTCAGCCATCCCCTCCTAGACATTTCAACATAATTACTTGTGCATTTTCCTTCGCTTATCATTGCAAGCTCACGCAGTCTGTAATTGAGCGCAGAAACTGAGACACGCCAACGCTTTTTATATGCGCGAAGGTCATCAACACTGTGTAATGGCAGCTTACATATCGCTCTTACATCTATTTCTGGCATTAAAAACGCTCCTGCAAAAGCGTTTGCTTCCCTTTCCAGATTATCATTAATGTAATCGCTACCAGCTCCCCCATGTTTGTGAAGGGACAAATGAGCCAGTTCATGGGCCGCATCAAAGCGGCTTCTTTCAGATGATTTGAATCTATTAAGGAATACATAAGGAATATCATCTCGCCACAATGAAAAGGCATCGACTTCTTTAGTGTTTTCAGCAAGAGAAAAAACCCTAATGCCTTTGGCCTCGAGCAAGTGAACCATGTTTTCAATAGGCTTATCACCAATTCTCCAATACTGACGCATAAGCATCGCAGCAGAGATTGGATCTTGGTGCTGTAAATCTAAAACATCTGGTTCTGGACGCGAGTATGATCGAGCTATCCAATCGTCCAGCAGAAATGCAATAGCACCTGACGCCAATGCGGCGTCCATTATCTTGCCAGACTTACTCGCCATGCCGCGGAAACTGGCATTATCGCGACGCGGCTCGTCAATTTCCTGCCCGTTGAAAAATGAGAGAGGGAATTGGAGCTGGGAAGCGATCTTCTGCGCTACCTCATCGGATACAGGAATTTCACCAGTCTCGTAACGCAATATAGTATTCGGAGCTACGCCGATTAGGTCAGCGAGTCCCTTCTTTGTCATCCCACGGCGGCGGCGTGCGAGACTTATTCTGGAATGCGTAGCCATCAATTACCCGAGCTTACGAGTGACAGGAGGCTTTGGCACATCCGCAAAATCTTGCGGAACAATAATCTTACGGATTCCTGGAATTTCTCCGGGCCGAGCAACGATTATCCGATGAGAAAAATTGGTTATTACTCCGGCCGACTCAGAGTCTGGCCGTGATATCTCAATCAAAATACTTTCTTTTGAAAAAGCCACACAAAAATACCATAAATCATCAAGCTCTTCTTTCTCAATAAAATTCATTACAAGCTGACGACCGTTATACCCGATTAATCTACAGGAAGACGGGCCTTTTTCTGATAAGTTTTTCGGGGCCTTCGCTATATTTCCAGTATTTGAATCAGTATTACAAAATACTAGCTTAATCCCGAGTGCTTCATTTCGAATACCTGAAACTTGGTGCTTATCACATAGCTCCCATTCCAAGCTTTTTAGCGCCTTATCTTCTCTGGCGTAACGGGTCCCCCATCTCCAAGTTTCGTATCCTCTGACCGGGGTAGGCTCTTCGTCCGTCACGTTGGCTCTCTCGCCAGCAACTTTGGATGCAAGCTCAAGAATAACCCATCGCGGTAACCTCATTTTCGTCAGAAGGGGAACGACTTCGGTCTCTTCAACAAAGATTTGAGTAGCCATAAATTGGCCTCGCGTTGCGATTTCGGAAATTAATTAAAATCAGAAAACGCAACGCCGGTCAATGGAGTGGCGACTTATCCCATCTTTTTGCGGCGGCTTTCTTGGCAATTTCCGCCCGCCATTCTGGCGTCATGCTTTTAGCCCTTGCCGCGCCGTCTTTTTTGCCAAGCGCCTTCGCGGCGGGATCTTTGCCGTCGTCCGAGATGGTTTCTTCAATCTCGCCGGTGCAATACACATGACACGGACGGCATTGCCGATTACGTCGGCGGGACGCTTCTCGCCTTTAGGTCCGGTCGGCATCGTATCGCTTCACCTTTGCTAAAAGATGGGCAAACTCCGGCGGACTATAAATCGCTCCTTCTGGAGTTGTGATACGAACCCCTCGCTGTCCTTCGCCCATGAGTTGGACAGCCAACTTAATGGCTTCGACAATATCTTCGCGAGCAAAAGAATTCGTGGGTAATGAAGTAGCTCAATCTTATCGGCTCCTTGCTTTGCGCTAAGCATAGCAGGGAGTTGGGCGACGCGCGGGCGCCCGTCAAGGGCATCAAATTTCAAACTGAGACACTACCCCATAGGTTCAAAATCGATACCAGAGCCCCGCAACCGGGCCCAACTCGCGTCCGGCGTTCACCCCCGCAATTGTGAGAAAGCCACCGATCTGCACCGACCATTGGGGCAACAGATCATAGATCAGGCTCGGCTGCAGCTTGGTCCAAATAACTTCTCCGAACTTGCCGGACCCAAGCGAAACCGAGGTGAAGCTTTGCATCATGACGAGGATCGGCGGCAGGGGTCGAAGGCCAGCGGTTGCATCCATTCGCCATTCGCCCGGCTGATTGGCGGCATAGAAACGATAGGCGCCTTCAAGTGCCAAAAAGCCGCTCATCCCGGCGATCGTGAAGCTCTGCCCTGCCAGGCCGCGGACATCGAGGGCCGCCGCGCGGCGCACCTCAAAGGGACCAAGGGAATCCGCAAAGGAAGCCCCCGGGCTGCGCCAACCGATCTGCAGCGAAAGGACGCTTGTGTCCGAGCGATAGAGGCCTACACGCGCGGCGATTTCGCTCTCGCCAATCCCTTCATAGGATGCCCCCGGCGGCGGATTCTTAATGCGGTCATAGGACGGAGAAGCAACCAGCGTCAGCCAATCGGTCAGACCATATTCGATATAGGTGCCTAATTCGAACTTTTGATAGGCTGGAACCGGAATGAGATGGCCTTGGGCGTCGAAAGCGCGGGTCGAGTCGGAAAAAGCCGTATAGGTGATGACCTGCCCGGTGCCGGGGGCCATCAGCCAGGCGCCGCCCCGCGCAACGCCCACGCTTGCACCCAAGGATCCGCTGGCGACTCCCAGGAAAAGAGCGAGATTCAGAACTGGAAAATTACGCAAGGATGGGGCTTCACCGATTGGTGATGTATTGATTGAATACTACCAATAATATTTATCTCATAGTTTATGGGCAAATGCCAAGGCGAAGCTGGCGTTTTTGCGATTCGCCTGCTGCTGGTGAGGCAAAACCGCGCGGATAGTTGCCTCTCGGCGGCGCGATGAAAAACTCATCTTTCAAAGCGATGGTGCTTGTGGTCAATGCGGCCATCTCCTCCCTCGCCTTAAACTGACGCACTCCAGAAGGACGACGACGCTGTGACTCGACTGGTGCGGGGGTTGGCCGAACTCGCGAGCGGCTATGACGTCGTGTTGAGCGACGTCTGGGGCGTCGTCCACAATGGACTTATTGCGTTCAGCAAGGCCGCCGACGCGCTCAGCCGTTTCCGGGCGCAGGGCGGGACGGTCGTCCTCATCACCAATTCGCCCAATCCAAGCCGGTTCGTACAGGCGCAGCTCGATCGGCTGGGCGTGCCGCGCGCAGCCTATGACGCCATCGTCTCCTCCGGCGACGTCACCGTTTCCCTGCTCGTCGAGCGCGCCGACAAGGGAATGTTCCGGATCGGCCCGCCTGAAGAAACCGCTCTTTTTGACGAGATCCTAAGTCGGCACGGAGAACCGCCGCGCCTTGTTCCTTTCGAGGAAGCCGCCTTCGTCCTCTGCACCGGCCTTATCGATCCGTTTCACGAAGCGCCGGCCGACTATGATCCCATCCTTGCCCGGATGCTTGGCCGCCGCCTCGATCTCATTTGTGCCAATCCCGACATTGTGGTCGAGGACGGGGGCCAGCTTTTTTATTGTGCAGGGGCCATCGCGGAGCGCTATGCCGATATGGGCGGGCATGTGATCCAGGCCGGCAAGCCGTTTGCTCCCATCTTTGCAAAGGCGCTGGCGCTCGCCCGTCAGGCAGAAGGCAAGACCGCCGACAGCGCCCGGATTCTGGTGATCGGCGATGCCATGCGAACCGATATCAAAGGCGCCTATGAGCAGGGTCTCGACAGTCTTTTCGTGACGTCCGGCATCCACCGCAGCGAATTGCATGGACCCGTGCAGGGAGCGGCGCTCGACGCTGCCGCATTCCGCCAATTCGTGGAGGCTGCGGATTTCGCTCCCACCTCCGCAATTCCCGAACTGGTCTGGTAGGGCTTTAGGCCCAACCGGGACGAAAACCATCCCCCCGGCTTGACGCAGCCCGGTGGGCAATGCAGGTTCGCGCCGCGTTCGGGGCTGTATCGGCGCCGGCGTGGCCGTCCTTACGAATTCTGGTTCCCTTGGTCGATCCATCCGCCCAGAAGAAATTCATTGTCGCGATCGACCCGACCGCGCCGCCGCCCGGCCTGGCCGGCGCGGTCATTGCGATCGGCAATTTCGATGGCGTTCACCGTGGTCATGCAGCGGTGATCCAACGCGCCGAGGCGCTCGCCCAAAAGCTTGGCTGCCCCTGCGCCGTGCTCACATTCGAACCCCATCCCACTGATTTTTTTCGCGGCCCCAACACCATCTTTCGTCTCACCCCCCTCGATGCAAAGGCGAAAGCGCTCGAGCGGCTTGGCATCGACGGCATGATCGTCGTGACCTTCGATCAAGCGCTGGCGAGACTCTCGGCCGAGGATTTCATATCTGAAATTCTGCTCCGCCGTCTCGGGGTCCGCGCGGTGGTCGCCGGCTATGATTTCCACTTCGGGGCGAATCGTTCGGGCTCGCCGGCTTTTCTGAAGGAAGCCGGCGCACGGCTTGGCTTTACGGTCGAAATCGTCGAGCGGGTCACGGCTGACATAGCCGGCGATATTGAAGCCGCATCCTCGACGGCGACCAGAACGGCGCTGGAGGCGGGAGATGTCGCCCATGCGGCGCGATTGCTCGGCCACCCGTTCTCGATCATCGGCAAGGTCATCCACGGCCAGAAACTCGGCCGGACGCTGGGATTTCCGACGGCCAATGTGCTTCCCGATCCGAGTTGCCGGCTGCGCCATGGCATTTACGCCGTGCGTGTCTTGACCGACGCAAGAAGCTACGACGCAGTGGCCAATTACGGGCGCCGGCCGACCTTCGATGATGGCCGCGCCTTGCTCGAAGCCTTCCTCTTCGACTTCGCCGGCGATCTTTATGGCCAGACCATCGAAGTCTGCTTCGTCGACTGGATCAGAGCCGAGGCGAAATTCGCTTCGGTCGACGCCTTGGTCGCGCAAATGAAGGAAGATACAGCGCGGGCAAAGGCAATTTTGGCAGGTTGAGCCTGCGGATCTCACGGTTTTGGCGCCGGTGAAACATCGATTTTACTTGTGTTCCCAGTCAGCTCCACCTAGATTAATTAGGAATTTGAGGTGAGTTGCTGACGTGAATGCGAGCCCAAAATATTCGCAAATAATGGGTGCCGGGCAAATTATTGCTCCGCCCTGCGGCGGCGCGGCGTTGGCGCTTGCTGGATTGCTTCGGCTTATCCGCCCCTGAGGACCGGCCGGGCCATGAGCCTTGGTGCTCAGGGGTAGCCCAAGCCCGAACGACAATCCCTCACCGGACAATAGCCATGAACGACATTGCATCACCCACCCGAGCCGCCACGAGTCGGCAAAATTCCCAATCCATTGTGATCTTCGACACCACGCTGCGCGATGGCGAACAATCGCCCGGCGCGTCGATGAACTTCGAAGAAAAGCTCGAAGTTGCCGATCTCCTCGACGCTATGGGCGTGGATATCATCGAAGCCGGCTTCCCCGTCACCTCGGAAGGCGATTTCGAGGCGGTTTCCGCGATCTCGAAAAGGCTGAAGAACGCGGGCGTCGCAGGCCTCGCCCGCGCCGCAGCCAAGGATATCGATCGTTGTGCTGAAGCGGTGCGCGACGCGCGGCGGCCCCGCATTCATTTGTTCATTTCGACCTCGCCCCTCCACATGAAATACAAGCTGCAAAAGGAGCCGGCGCAGGTTCTCGAGATGGTGACCGCGAGTGTTGCACGGGCCCGCAATCTCGTCGCGGATGTCGAATGGTCGGCCGAGGATGGGACGCGCTCCGAGATCGATTTTCTCTGCCGCTGCGTCGAAGCGGCGATCAAGGCCGGCGCAACCACGATCAATATTCCAGATACGGTCGGCTATGCGGTGCCGCACGAATACAGGAAACTGTTCGAAACCGTGCGGGAACGCGTGCCCAATTCGGACAAGGCAATCTTTTCGGTTCATTGCCATAATGATCTCGGCCTCGCCGTCGCCAATACGCTCGCCGGTGTGGAAGGCGGCGCCCGACAGATCGAATGCACCATCAACGGGCTCGGCGAGCGGGCCGGCAATGCCGCCATGGAAGAGGTGGTGATGGCCTTGCAGGTACGAGGCGACACCCTGCCCTACCACACCAATATCGATGCGACGATGCTGACGAGAGCCTCCAAGCTCGTCTCGGCGGTCAGCTCGTTTCCGGTCCAATACAATAAGGCGATCGTCGGCCGGAACGCCTTCGCGCATGAGAGCGGCATCCACCAGGATGGGATGCTGAAGAACGCCCAAACCTATGAGATCATGGTTCCCGAGAGCGTCGGCGTCAGCAAGACGTCGCTCGTCATGGGCAAGCATTCAGGTCGCCACGCGTTTAAGGAAAAGCTCAAGGAATTGGGCTATGAGCTCGGCGACAATGCGCTGGAAGATGCCTTCACCCGGTTCAAGGACGTCGCCGACCGCAAGAAGATCGTGTACGATGAAGATCTGATCGCGCTGGTCGACGATGAAATCGTCAATGCGCATGATCGCATCAAGCTCGTCGCGCTGACCGTCATCGCCGGCACCAAGGGACCGCAGTCGGCGGCATTGACCCTGGACATCGATGGCGAGCAAAAAACCCATCAGGCGACTGGAAACGGCCCCGTGGATGCGATCTTCAATGCAATTGTCGCATTGGTGCCGCACACAGCCGTGCTCGAACTCTATCAGGTTCACGCGGTGACGAAGGGAACCGACGCGCAGGCCGAGGTGTCGGTCCGCCTTGCCGAGGATGGCAAATCGGTCACCGCCAAGGGTGCCGATCCCGATACTTTGGTGGCCTCGGCCAGGGCCTATATCGCGTCCTTGAACAAGCTGATGGTCAAACGCGGAAAATCGCGTCCGGGCGCCCTGACCGGTTGACAGGCGCCTTGGTTTGCGGGCGAGGACGCTTTGGATCGGCTCTCAAGGCTGGACAGAGCGGACCTCGTTTGCTACATGCGCGCATGACCTTCCTTTCAGCGGGGCTTGCAGCACTGGAAGCGAAGCCGCTTCGATGGGCGTATAGCTCAGTTGGTAGAGCAGCTGACTCTTAATCAGCGGGTCCACGGTTCGAGCCCGTGTGCGCCCACCATCGAAAAATCAATGGCTTATGGTGATTTCGGGACGCGGTTTTCAAACTGCTAAAATGGCGCTGGGTAACCCATAGGGTAACGATTGACGGGGATGCGGGCCTGTTCGGGGCGGGGCAAACCGTGTTGCCCGCACGACCTGGCAGTGAGATCAAGGGGCCGGTCGTTGCCGTGCCGCGTCTGCCCTGCCTGCTCGATGCGGGCCGATGCTATCGATGCCTGCCGATGCGATGCGGGCCGGAGCCGCCATGAGGAAGCAAGGCGTTTGAATCGATCAAGGAGTCCGATATCAGCCTATCCCTAACGGAAATATTGAATTGGGCCCCGAAATCGGAAAATAGCTAGCGTGCTAGCTTGCAGGTCGCATGGGCCGGCGTAGCCCGCATCGATCGGGTAGACCGGAATTTTGGCTAACTGCAACTCTTGATCATCCTCCGGGACGCGGCCACCGCGTGCGCCGCATAGACCCGCGCCCAGTGTGCGCTCGAACCAGAACAAAGCGAACGCAAAGGAAATGGCGGTCACACGGCCCCGCCCTTATAAACGGCAATCGAGGACAGGGCGCAGCGACAACGGGAGCAGTTGCAAGCTGTAGCAACAACGGCTGATGCGCGCTCGGAGCGTTGGCGCTGGCCACAAGGCAGGACCGAGCGGCATACCGCTTCCAGGCATGGCGGCCGACAGCTCTAGGGAATTGATTGAGATCAATGCGGCGTACAAGCTTTGTGCGATAATTTCAACATTCAGATGGAGATTGTCCATGAGCCCAACGCCGCCCCCGCGGCTTTGCAAGCTGCGGGTGTGCCGATAGACACAAACCTACTAACCAGACGAGACACAGATCGGCTACGCGACGTGCTCGGACGGCTTCGGAACATGGTCGTAGCCGGAAAGTTGGCAAGGGACTTCCGTTTCGAAGAGGTTTTTGCGGTCGCCCAACCCAATGCCTACCAAGAGCAGCGGTCAACTTCTGAAAGCTACGCCTATACCAACTTCGATCACAGCGCAGACGGACAATCGGCTGAGAACAAGAGCCATACCGAGGGCGGCATTAAGACTGATTTTTCCTCTCATGGCTTTGGACGGGTGTCGGAAATATTAGCGCCTCTCATAAACCCCGCCGATTTGGCGACGATCAGCGCCTTGATGCACGCCCATATTGAGGCTCAAGGGGAGCGCTGACGCCACAATGAGAGGACTCGGGGAGTTAGTATTCAGCACCACCAATAAGTGCAACGCGCGTTGCCAAGATTGCCCCATCGTTCCCAGCACGCGCCCATCAGCCCGGCTCCGACTGAAGGATATGACTGGCATCGTTGACGAGGTTCATGCCTGGGGGAGCCTGAAGCTCGTCGTCTTTACAGGGGGCGAGGCATTCCTCTTGGGGGACGATTTACGAAAAGCTGTTTCGCACATCTCTACGAAGGGCGTCTCCACTCGAATAGTCACGAATGGTTTCTGGGCGGACTCTAAGGGAAAAGCGCTTAAGATACTCGGCGATCTCAAGGATGCAGGGCTTACCGAGCTGAACATTAGCTGCGACGACTACCATCAAGCCTTCGTCGCCCTGGACAATGTAAAGAACGCTAATGAGGCCGCCATCGAAATCGGACTTCCTGCGTTGCTCGTGCACCGAAGGAAGCCAGGTGGAACAATCACCGTCGAATATCTTTCAAACTACCTCGGTGTCGACCTGCAAATCTGGCGCGCTGGAAAGGTCAACTCGGATAACAACGTAATCTGCACCTCCCGCAACATTCCGCTTAGCCCACATGCTGACGCGGATGGGGCAAATGCCTGCGAATACGCCGACGAACGCGAATGGGCCGGGCCATGCCAGTCGGTGCTCCGGAGCATCATCGTGTTTCCGGATTTGTCTGTGCAACTATGCTGCGGTATTGCCCTGAACTGGATACCCGAACTAACCATAGGCTCTCTTCCCGAGGACACTCTCCAGACTGTACTAACCAGGGGAAATCAGGATCTAATTGCAAACTGGCTTGCTCTGGAAGGCCCGTCCTCCATTTTGGACTTTGTGCGATCCAAGAAGCCCGCAATCAATCTCGCACACCGTTATGTGGGCCGTTGCCATCTCTGCAATGAGTTGTTCACGAATCCTGAAGTAAGGAAAGTACTGGTCAAGCACGCGGCTGAACGTCGTGAAGGTTTGCTTATGATGAGAGGCGCGCTCGACTGGGTTGCCAACGATTGGGCCGCCCCTGCGGCAGCCTTAGAACACACGGATGCCTCCCCCGAGAGCGCAACCCCCGGAGAAAGCTGTTCGCCGGTCGAATCCTGAGCCGGATGGAGAGCGCTTCAGGTTGGGAACGTAGGTCATCTTTTTTGCCTAGAGCATTTTCCCATCTGAATGAATCGTCTGGGATTCCCAAACCAGCGGGTTTCTGATTCAAGATGCATGCTGGCGAAGGAGGCCGGCATGCATGGCCAAGGCTCTTTCCGTTGATCTTCGCCGTCGCGTGGCGGACGCCATTGAACGTGGTCTTTCGCGCCGGCAGGCGGCGGAACGGTTTGGGGTGAGCGCGTCCAGCGCGATCCGCTGGTTTGAGCGGCTGAAGGAGCAGGGCGACGTCGCGCCAAAGAGGCAGGGCGGCGACCGCAAGTCGGGCCGCATCGAAGCCGAGGCGGACTTCCTCCTTGGCGCGGTCGCCGAGGCGCCGGACATCACGCTCGCCGAAGTTCAGGAAAAGCTGCAGGCGCGCGGCGTCAGCGCCGGCATCGGGACGCTGTGGCGCTTTTTCCTCCGGTGGCGCATCACGTTTAAAAAAGACGGCGCACGCCGCCGAGCAGCAACGCTGCGACGTGAAGGCTGCTCACGAGGCGTGCTTCGAAGGGCGATACCAGCTGCCACGTTGTCTCGACCGTCGTCGGCAATTGTGCGGCTTTAGCGGTATCCGGCACGTGCGGAGCGCGCGGCTGGGCGACAGCGCGCAATCGCCCAGCCGCTACCGGAGTTGCAATCAATAGCTGCGCATCGTTTGGCGGAACCAATTGCACCGTCCGTCGCTGGGTCTGCGACGGCGGATAGAAAGAAGAAGACGTCAACGCATCATAATGACGGCGGCTTTCTCGCCCTGCCGGTCCTTATTGATCATCTCGCCGGTACAAAAGAACACCAGATCGCCGAACATCCAAAACTGGGTGTCGATGGTATCGGGGCTGTCGACCCTGAACACGTGACCGGACTGCGTGACCAGTGTGCCGCCGCGAGGCGAAACACGGACCAGCCTGTCTTCTTCGCAACCCGAATGATTATCTGGATAAAATGGGCTGCCGCGTCTGGCCTTGGCTGCGGAGGTCAGGAAAACCAAAGCCAACCCCGCGAATGTCATGATTGCGACGCGTTTAATGGAGGCCTCCGTTAAAATCTCGGCTTCGGCTTAAGAGCGCCAGCTATATCTTTGCCTTATCTAATTGGATTAAGGCGTTTGACCAGCCGGCTCACCATAACGCCGAGAAGTTGGACGGCCAACAGCCAGCTGAACGTCCACAATTTTACCCAGAAGGAGACAACCGCCCAGTTTTCCGACATGGACGCCTCCTTCAATTTTCCGGCCACAAAACGATCGATTCGGAGGCGACTGATTTTGCGCTCGTCTGGGGCCGATTCCAGACCGTGGAACGGCGCTTTCCAGACCCTCGCGTCGGTCAAGGCGCGCCCAGGAGCAGGTCCTGTCTCGTAAGTGTCGCCCATTGACATCGAACCGCTCCTGTTTGGTTAACGCCTCGCTCTGATAATCAATGTATTTCGGAATAGGTTGCAGAATTGGTAAGGGCTCACGTTTTTCTGATCACGAAATATTCCGGCCGCAAAAAGCCCCGGAGCGGCAAACCCGATCCGAGGCAATTCTTAATTTCCGTTAAGGAGCGTCGCGAGTGACGGCGCTCGATAATTCGCGGTTACAGCGAACGAGGGGTGGTCGAGCTGCCTTCCGAGAGACGCGTGCCGGATTCGTCCCAATAAGGCTGCGCGTTGTAATGCCGATGCACCTGCGATTCCCAGGCGCGATTGGTCCAGCTATCATCACTGAATTCTGGCGCGTCCTTAAGTTGCTGCTCCGTCACGTTCGTCATATATCCGTCGCGTTGCTTGTCGTAAGTGAGCGAGCTCCATGGCAACGGGTAATGGCTGTGGCCGAGGCCCAAAAAGCCACCAAAGCTCATGATGGCATAACGAACCTGTCCTGAAAGCTTGTCGATCATGAGGTGATCGACGTTGCCGATCTCATTTCCGCTTGGATCAAAAACCGCGGTGCCCTCAACATCTTCACTTGAGATCAAGTTGAATTCCGGATTCGCAGTGCCCATTTTTTACTCCTGTCATGATTGGGATACGCCAGCGCCCTCGCGTGACCACGGCGCAAGACTTCGCAGAATCTCCAGGGGATAGATGCGACGGCCCCGCAAATTTCCGAACAACTCAAGCGGAACGCGAAGGAGGCATTGTCTTGCGCCAAGAACGCGCCGCCCTATGAAGGGTTCCTACGGCAAGCAGCCGCTTTCGAATCTACGCACCACCTTCGAGCGCAGCAGAGTTGCGATTAATTTCTTCGTTTGCGAAGATGGCTCCGAGCCGCGACATGGCGTTGGCGTGGAACATTAGCGGGATCGATCCGGTTGTTCCGTCCCACCATGAGATCGGACGCACAGAGATGACAACGCGCAAGCAGAAGAGCCGAAAATGGTCAGCTGACGTCACCGAAAACAGCGATGCTCTCGATCTTGAAAAGGACGTGTTCAAAAGCGGGAGTCCGGCCGAGATCGCGCACTCCCTCGAGCGGTCGGCGGAGCGAAGCGACAGACGCAAATCCTCCCCGTTCCGGTCAGCCATGTCGATGCTGACGTTTTACATCAATCGGGCCGGCAAAAACTTGAGCTCCGAGCGAAAACGCGAACTCGAAGCCGCCAAGAGCGAGCTCCGCCAAATATTTAAAAAAAAGCAGAAATAGACTTTCACCTTCGTGTTGAAGAAACCAAGATTCCACGTTGAATCGCACAGCCCGATCAAACATTTTGCCCGAACATTCAGGGCACATGGGAACCTTTGCCGCGGGTAGGCTCGCGGGAACATGCCCCGACACCGAGCGTCGCCTCGCGGCGGCCATCGATGCCTGTTCGAAACTGGCGAAGACCCGACCCTTTTGGTCGTCAATGTCCCATCGCGGCTCGCGACTGCGCGGGCGTGATGCGCCAGACAGTGTTGCCTACGTCGTCGGCGACCAGCAGCGCCCCGGCTCGGTCGAAAGCGAGCCCGACGGGGCGGCCAAGGGCCTTGGCGTCGGCGCTCAAAAAGCCGGTCAGTACGTCCACCGGCATTCCATTCGGATGCCCATCGGTGAAGGGGACAAAGATCACCTTGTAACCGCTGAGCGGCTTGCGATTCCATGAACCGTGCTGCCCGATGAAGGCGCCGCTTTTGTAGCGTTCGGGGAGAAAACTATCGTTTGAAAATGCAAGTCCGAGCGAAGCGGTGTGATTCCCGAGAGCGTAATCAGGGACGATGGCCTTTGCGACGAGATCGGGCCGTTGGGGCGTTACCCGGTCGTCCAAATGCCGGCCATAATAGCTGAAGGGCCAGCCGTAAAAACCGCCCTCCTTCACCGACGTCAAATAGTCGGGCACAAGATCGCTGCCGAGTTCGTCGCGCTCGTTCACGACGGTCCACAATGTTTTGGTTTCGGGCTCCCAGGCCATTCCCACGGGATTGCGCAGGCCGGAGGCGAAAATCCGCGATTGGCCGGTGCCGACGTCGATTTCCAGAATGCTCGCGCGGCCAGCTTCCTTGTCGATGCCATTCTCGGCCGCATTGCTGTTCGAACCGACGGATGCATAAAGATGCGATCCATCGGGGCTGGCAATGAGATTTTTTGTCCAGTGATGATTGAGCGGACCGGCCGGTAAATCGTAAATCTTGACACCCGACTCGTGAATCTGCGTCGCGCCGTCTGCATAGCTATAGCGCATCACCGCATCGGTATTGGCAACATAGAGGTCTTGGCCGATCAGGACCATGCCGAACGGCGAATTCAGGCCGCTGAGAAAGGTCGATCGGGTCTCCGCCACACCATCCCCATCGGCGTCGCGGAGCAGAGTGATCCGGTTAGGACTGGGCACGCCAGCCCCAGCCCAGCCCTGCACCAGCTGGGAGATCCGACCCTTAAGGCCGCGATTGTCTTCCGGCCGCGGCGGACCGTCCGTTTCGGCAACGAGGACATCGCCATTGGGAAGCACATAAAGCCAGCGCGGATGATCCAGTCCCTTGGCATAGGCATTGACCGAGAGCTCGGAACCGGGGACAGGCTTTGCCCCCTCAGGCCATCCCTTTGCGGGGGCAATATTGACAGTCGGGATTAGGCTTTCGTTCGGCGGCGGCAAAATCGGATTCGGACCGAATGTGGATTCTTCGGGCACGCTGGCCGTGTCGCTCCAGGCAGCAACAAAGATCGTTATCAAGCCTGCCAAACAGACTTTCATCGGCGCCTTCATAAGACATCTCCGCAAAGCTTTCGATGGGCTGCGCAAGGAACAACGCGCATGCCGGTTGGTTCCCTCAGCTCGCGCAAACGAAAGCGGATGCCAAGCAGAATTCCGCGTCTCCCGCCGACCAACCGGAAACGAACTGCGCAGCCAAACATTAAGCATCCAGGTGACCGGGGGCGCCGCGCGGGATGGTCGCTAGAGGGGATCATTGGTCTCTTGCGCGATCTTCACTGAACTTTCGACTATTTCACCTGAGCCAAATAGGTCAGCGCCGATTCCGCGGATGTGAGAGCAGCATCTTCATGGCCGGCCTTGATGTAATCGACCGCGCCGGTCAATTTCGCGATCGCGCTTTCGGTATGCGTGTTTGGCTTTTCTTGCTCCGCGGCCTTGGCATGGTCCAAGGCCAATTGCGCTTGATCCGCAAAGCTGGTGGATTGTCCCTGCTGCCCCAGATTAATGGCTTCCTTGATATGTTCGACCGCTTCCGCGACGTGATTTTCGGTCGCGGACAAGGCGGGCGCAACGAAGAGGGAGACTGCGAGCACGACAGCGACGGCTCTCTGTTTGCGGCATGCCATTTTTGCTGCTCCGATACGGCCTTGACCGGCGCCGAGTCCGATTTCTCGAATGCGAGTCCTCGACCGGACAGCGAAACAGGTGGGCCATCAAGAAGTTCCACCACGGATGCGAGCCGCCGTATTCCAACGGGGCGGCAATCCAAATCTTTGCGGAGAGGGAGGGGATAGGGGTATGTAGAGATTGGACCTTGCGTAGCCCAAAAGTGACCTGCCGTGTAGCTTAATGAAGCTTCACCACGGGCGCGTTGCGCCGGCCAAAGGTCCTGGCAATCGTACCCAGGACAACCTTGGCCAATCCGTGCAGGGCCGCCTCATGCATCGTATAGAGCGAACGATACATCAAATGCGCGAAGTAGCCTTCGATGAAGAAATTCTTGCCGACCAGAAACCCCATCAGACTCCCGACTGTACTGAATCGACCGAGCGAAACGAGCGAACCAAAGTCGTGGTAGACATAGGGCTTCAACGACTCTCCCTTCAGATGCCGGGGAAGCTGTTTGATGAGATGCGATGCTTCCTGATGGGCAGCTTGAGCTCGCGGAGGAACGTCACCGGCGCCGCCCGGTTGCGGGCACGCCGCACAATCGCCGATCGCAAAAATATTGGGGTCGCATGTTGTCTGCAGGGTGGGCGTGACGACGAGTTGGCCGATCCGATTGGTTTCGAGACCATCCAATTTCCTTAGGACGTCGGGACCTTTGACCCCGGCGGACCAGACCACCAGTTCGGAAGGGATGAAACCGCCGTCGGCAAGCTGCACCCCGTCGGCGCGAACTTCCGTCACTCTCGCGTTTGTCCTGACGTCGACGCGGAGAGACTTCAACAATTTGGTTGTCGCATCCGATATTCGCGCCGGCAATGCGGGCAAGATCCTGTCGGCGGCCTCAATCAGAGTGATATGAATGTCTCTTTCCGGATCGATGCGATCGAGGCCGAAGGCGACAACCTCGCGGGTGGTGCGATGAAGCTCCGCCGCCAATTCGGTGCCGGTCGCGCCGGCGCCGACGATGACGACATGCAGCTGCCCCGGCCGCACCGGTTCAGGCTGTGCGTCGGCGCGAATGCAGGCATTGACGAGCCGATGATTGAAGCGCACCGCCTGCTCGGGTGTCTCAAGCGGAATAGCATATTGGCTCACGCCGGGCGTGCCAAAATCATTGGTGATGCTGCCGATGGCAATGACCAGCGTGTCGTAGCGGAGCGATCGCGGCGGGGTGATCTCGACGCCCTCTTGATCATAGGTCGCCGCCAGATGAATCTGTTTCCGCGCGCGATTGAGCCCGTCCACCTCTCCGAACCGATAGCCGAAATGATGCCAATGCGCTTGCGCCAGATAATCCAGCGCGTGCTCGTCAAAATCGAGGCTTCCGGCCGCCACGGAATGGAGAAGCGGCTTCCAAAGATGGGCGCGTGCCTTATCGACGAGCGTGATCCGCGCGTGCTTACGCTTTCCGAGCGTGTTGCCAAGACCGGTGGCAAGTTCCAGGCCAGCTGCGCCTCCTCCGATGATAACGATCTCTGGAGGCGTCCCCTCGGTCGTAAGCGGTCGGCCAGAATTTGGGCTTGGCTTGCGGTCTTCGACCGTCGCGGCAGGCTCTGACATCGGGCATTCCAGTCTGCTTAGGGGAAAGTTGCACAAAGATTGGCCCGGTTCGACATTTCCCGCAAGACGAAGCCGGAAATGAGCGGCGCAAATCACAAAATCTGATAGGCTAAATCGAAGTGGCCGATCCTCGGCATCGCCGCAATTTGATGCATCGCGCATTTAGGCCGCATTTGGCCGCGATTGACAATTGCGAAACATGCGGAAAATAAGGGGCCACCGATGTTCGCTCGGCGGGACTGACACGCGCCGGGACGCGGCGTTGCCGCCTAACTCGCAGGTGTCACGTCATGGCCAGTCTTGCCGTCATTATTCTGACTTTCAATGAGCAAAAGCACATCGAACGTGCAATCGCCTCCGTCGCTAGAGTCGCGCAGGAAATTATCGTCGTGGATTCCTTTTCCACCGATTCGACCGTCGAATTGGCTAAGGCGAAAGGCGCCGTCGTCCTTCAAAACAAATTCGTAAACTACGCGAACCAGTTCCAATGGGCGCTCGATCAGGCGCCCATCACTTCGGATTGGATCATGCGACTGGATGCCGATGAAATCATCGAATCCGACCTCGCCGCCGAAATTGCCGCAAAACTGCCGGCCCTTCCCGCAGATGTCGCCGGGATCAATTTAAACCGCAAGACAATCTTCCTCGACCGCTGGATCAAGCATGGCGGCCGCTATCCGATGTTCCTATTGCGGATATGGCGGCGCGGTTCCGGCCGTATCGAGAATCGCTGGATGGATGAACATATGATCGTTCAGGGCGGGCGCACCGTGAACTTCGAAGGCGGCTTCGCCGATTACAATATGAACGATTTGACGTTCTGGATCACCAAGCACAACCATTACGCGACCCGGGAAGCGATCGATGTCTTGAACAAAGCCCATGGCCTATTCGAGTCCGATCGCGCGCTTGTCGACTCCGGAACGTCGCAAGCCAAGATCAAACGGCTGTTGAAGACCGAAGTCTTTGACAAAGTCCCGTTTTGGTTTGGGACTACGGCGTATTTCCTCTACCGCTATGTTTTACGCGGCGGTTTCCTCGATGGGGTGGAAGGGCTTATCTATCATTTCCTGCAGGGCTATTGGTATCGCTTCCTGGTCGGGGCCAAAGTGTTCGAATATCGGCGCGCGCTCGCCAAATTTCCAGAACCCGAGAAAAAGGCCGCGGAGCTTTCCCGATTGACCGGCTACCAGCTCCGACTTTGAATGCGGACAATCCGTCGCAGGGGCCCTTCACGCTTGCGGCGCAACGATAAATTTTTGAACGAACGGACCGATGTCGCTTCGCGGCGGACGCGCTGCCCTGGTGCAATTCATATCGATATGGGCTTGGGTATACATCGAAGCGAGAACGACGCCCTCCGGATTGGTCGCGAAGGCATAGTCCAGCAGCATTTCGCTCGCCATGAAGGGCGGGCCGTATCCGAGCTGAGACGCCAGCGCACCGAGCCGCCCGCCGTCGCCGATGAGAAGATGCGACAGCCGATCGAGCGCGCCAAGCCCGAACACGCTGTGGCTGACGAAAAACAGCGACGCGTCTCCGGCAAGCGCATCCTTTACGCGTTCAAGCGCCTGTGCAAAGGGGTTTTCCGGCAGCTGCGCGATTCGATAAAGCTCCGACTTGCGGACCCCCCCGATGATGGCCTCAGGGGATCCGGCAATCGAGACGGTGCGAACATAGCCTTTGCTGATCATCCGCTGCAATTCATTCAAGATCGACTCATTGGTGCAATCTTGAGGGCTGGGGTCATGCAAGGCCAGCACGTCCACATAGTCCGTCCTGAGGCGGCGCAAGCTTTCGACGACCGAATTTTCAATCTGGCCCGCCTGCAACCGATCGTTGTGCCTGGGCGCAATCGCCTTTTTGCCGCCGCGTAAGCGGGGCACCACCTTGGCCATGGCGCGGACCACCGGCCGGAGGAAGCGCGTCATCGGCGTCACGGAGGGCCGAGGAACCCCAAATGTCGTACAAATCTCAACCCGGTCCCGACGGCCGACCAAAAACCTTCCCAATATGGCCTCCGCTTCCCCGTCGCCGTAAGGAGGCGCCACATCGTACCAGGTCACGCCGCGCTCAAATGCACACGCAAGCGCCCGAAGGCCCTGGCTCTCGGACACTCTCGATCCGAGCGGAGCACAGCCAAAACCCAAAGCCGAGGCACTCCGGCCAAGACTCGAAACATGGACCGTTCTCATGCGGGCTCTCCCCTTTTTATGCCGAAACGGCGCTTGGAGACGGCGGCTTGCCCGTCGGAGACAGTTTCGCCGGCGCTTCGGCCCGGAACATCGTGTTTGCTTCGCCTGATGAAGTGAACACGTCTGTCAACGTAAATATATAAACTCGCGATCCCATGTACATGGAATTTAGTTGGGATGCTTGAGCTGGGCATACATTCGCTGGCGCCGAGGCCAAGCATAAACTAACATTCGAATTCAATCATCCGATCGGGGCGCCGCAGGATGAACAATGCCGTTACGGAGAGCCACCTTAATGACTCAAGCTACACTAAAGGCACCGCTTAAACTCGCTCCTATTGAACTGATCAATCGCGACGACTGGATCCTTGAAAGAGTCAAAGGCAAAAAAATCCTCCATGCCGGTCCGACGGACAATATGCTTACGGAAAGCCGTGCCGAATCGGATCAGCTGCTGCACCAGAAACTTCGTCAGGCTGGGTGTCAGGTGACCGGAGTAGACATCGATATCGAGGGTATCAATCGCCTGCGAACAAGATTTGGCATTGACGATATCGTCCACGGTAGCATCGAGGTTCTCGATGAAGTGTTCCCCAACCAAAAATTTGACGTGATTTTGGCTGCCGATGTTATGGAACACCTCAATAATCCAGGATTATTCTTGGAGTCCGCCAGAAAAGTGCTTGAACCGGACGGGGAGTTGATCATCACGGTTCCGAATGCATTTTCGTTTAAGAAATTCCTCGGCGTGGCGCTCTTCCATGAGGAAAGAAATCACCCCGATCACGTCTCTTTCTATTCACAAATGAACCTACATCAGCTGCTCGGCCGGTTCGATTTCGTGATCATCGAAAAGCTGGCTTTTTTGATTGTCGACCCGAACAAGCGCCGCGCCAATGTCTGGGGAAACCGCATCGCCCATCTCGTGATGCGCCTGCTGCGGAACAACAGCGTTGCGGATGAGCTTGCGGTTGTCGCCAAGCTCGCCTAGCGGTTCAGGAGTCGCTTTCCGGAAACCGAATTCTGCGCGGTTTGAGGGCACGCGCGGGATTGCCGACATACACTGTCCAGGGCTCAAGATTGGCGAATGTGCACCCCCTCGCCCCAAGCACGGCGCCCTCGCCGATTGTGACCCCTGGGCCGACAAAAGCTTCGGCAGCGACCCAGGCCCGCCGCCCAATCGCGATCGGCCGAGCGATGGTCTGGAAATGTGGGTCCTCAATGTCGTGCCCGGCGGTACAAAGCTGGGTGCCCTGCGAGACGACCGCGTAATCGCCAAGCGTAATTTTGGCGACCGAATAGACCGTCACATTCGGGGAAATGGAGGCATAAGCCCCAAGTTCCAGGTTGGGCGGATACCAAATCCTGGCGCTGCCATAGATATTGGCGGTCGGCGCGACCTTCGCCCCGAAAAGTCGCAGCAACCATCGCCGCCAACCGCGCAACGGCGGCGGAGTCCAGGACGCGAAAACGGCCCAGGTCAAATTCCAGCAGGCACGGAAGACGCGATTGCGCCAAGGATAGGTCGCGCCGCCCTCGACGGGCCGTGTCACCTTTGCATCGAGCACGCCTATGCCCCTTTGCCGGCAAAAGCCTGGATCAGCTGCGGCGCCATGGTTCCGATATCGAATTTCTCGACAAATCCTTGGCGGGCCCGCTGACCCATGCTCTGCTTTGCGTCCTCCGGGAGGGCGAGGAATTGTTCCAGCAGGCGGGTGATGCCCGCGAGATCGTCATTGTCGATCAGGCCAGCCCCGCTATCTTGGACTTCGCGCCAAGTATTGACCTTCCGGGTCGTCAGCACCGGCTTCCCGCAGGCCATCGCCTCGGCTATGACAATGCCGAAATTTTCCTGATGTGAAGGCAGGATGAAAGCCTCCGAGGCACGAAAGGCACCCCATTTTAAATCGCCTTTCAACATGCCGGGCCAATGAATCCGGTCCTGCACGCCAAGCTCCGCCGCCATGGTCTTCAGGTCCTTTGTCCAGCCGCTGGCATCGGGCCCCGCCATCACCAGATCCAGCATTGGCGCTTGGCCTGCGACCTTCGCAAACGCCTGGATCAAGAGATCGCAACCCTTCTTGGGATGAATCCGGCTCAGAAACAAAACGAAACGGCGACCGGCCAATTGGGGAACCGCGCTGCGAAACGCTGCGATCTGCGCCTCGGCATCCCCCTCTATGTCGCGGGTGCCATAAGAGATGACGCGTTCCCGGCATCGAAACGGCCAAAAAGAATGTCGCGCAAGCTGGCGTTCTTCCTCGGTCGTAAAAAACACAGTGCGGGCATTTGCGACCAAGCGGCCTTCGCTGAACCACCAGAAGACCTGCTTGACCGCTGCCTTCAGCGGATGCGCCCGGTTGAAATAGGGATCGAGCATGCCATGCGTATAAACAAAATAAGGCGTTTCGCTCTTGGCCAGCGCGCGCCATGCACCCAGTGCGGTGTAATTCCATAGGCCATGGACGATGACAGCATCGTAGAACTTAGCGTTTTCCTTGAGCCAGGGCACGAAATGAGGGGTATAGCCATAGCGCAACCAAGGGAGTCTGCTTTTCCACGCCCGATAGCGGGGATTTCTGATCCCCATCGCATGGAGCGGCAACTCGGCCGTCTTAACCCAGGGTTCATAGGGCGAATCGAGCGTCACGATCTCCTGGTTGCAGCCCTGCGCCTTCAAAACCGCGATGGAATTCATTATGCCTTCGACGGGGCCCCCGGATTCGGGGTTCATCGAGGCTATCACGCGCAAAACATTCATCGCGGTTCATGACCTGTCACGGAGAAAGGGCCAAAATCGGTATCCTTGAATGTTAGCATAAGCTTGCCACACAAAACCACGCTTCTCGCGTGATCCATACGCGGTTCCGTGTCATTTTGAGGAACGCCCCGGACCCGCTTTGCGAAATCATCGGGTCCAAGCCTCCCGCCAACACCTCGGGACCGGTAAGATTTTGAACACGCGTCTCAAACAGGCCCACGCCCAATGACCCATGTGGCAACGCTCATTTGCAGCCCAGCCTCGCCCATCCTGACGGATCAGCTGCTGCGGCGGGCCATGGGTGCCTTGAGAAAACCGGAGCCGCCGCATTGGCTCGACCCAGCAATCGCAGCCGACATCGCCTTTGAGCCGGTGCCGCCGACGGACACGCGAGCCATCGCCGATTCGGTGCGGAGCGCTCTCGAAAGCCAGTCGATCGACGTCATCGTGCAAGACGCGCGGGACCGGCGTAAAAAGCTTTTGCTGGCCGACATGGATTCGACCATGATCGGCCAGGAATGCATCGATGAACTCGCCGCCGAGGTCGGCAAGAAAACCCATGTCGCCGCGATAACCGAACGCACCATGCGCGGCGAGATCGAGTTCGAGCCGGCTTTGCGCGAACGCGTTGCCCTTCTCAAGGGGCTTTCTGGTGATACCATCTTGCGCGTGGTCGCCGACAAGATCAGCTTGACGTCGGGCGGACCGACTCTGGTAAGGACCATGCGGGCACATGGAGCACGGACCGTCCTCGTTTCCGGTGGCTTTTCCGTCTTCACGTCGATTATCGCGGAAAAGATCGGCTTTGATGAGCATCGAGCCAACCAGCTTCTTCTCGACGCCGAGGGCCGCCTCAGTGGGCTTGTTGCCGAACCTGTGCTCGGCAAGCAAGCCAAACTCGCGGCCCTGCTGCAGTTGCGCGAAAAGTGTGGCCTTTCCAGCGAAGAGACTCTTGCCGTTGGCGATGGCGCCAACGATCTTGCGATGCTCGAAGCCGCCGGCCTCGGCGTTGCCTTTCACGCCAAACCCAAAGTCGCCGCTGCCGCGCACGCCCGGATCGATCACGGCGACCTCACCGCCCTGCTTTATGCCCAAGGCTACCGCGGCGAGGAGTTCGCCGTTGCGCGGAAATTGTCGACGGGCGAAGCATGATTTTGGGCCGGAAACTTGGATCGCTCGTTCAATTGAGACCAACCGGTGAAACAGCAGATGCACAGCGTCGATTTGAATTGCGATTGCGGTGAGGGCTTCGGTGCCTATCGCATCGGTGACGACCTTGCCATGCTGGATATCGTCACGAGCGCTAACATCGCGTGCGGTTTTCACGCCGGCGATCCGGAAATCATGACGGAGGTGTTCAGGATCGCAAAGGCCAAGGGAGTTGCGATCGGTGCGCATCCGGGCTTCCCGGATCTTTGGGGCTTTGGCCGGCGGAGATTGCCTTTCAGCGCCGCCGAAATCGAGCGGCTCGTCGCTTATCAGATCGGCGCCGCCTCGGGGCTTGCTGCGTTTGTGGGCCATGAACTCGGTTTTGTGAAAGTTCATGGCGCCTTGAGCAATATCGCAACCGAGGACGCGGTGGTCGCGCAAGCGATTGCCCACGCCGTGAAAATGGTTGACCCTCGCCTTGGCTTGCTCGCCCCGGCCGGGACAAAATTGGAAACGGCGGGGGGCGCCCAGGGGCTTGCGGTCTTCCGTGAAATCTATGCTGATCGCGCCTATGCGGACTCTGGCCTGCTGGTGGACAGGTCTCACCCCGGCGCCGTGCTGCATGAAGCCGCCGAGGTTGCCGAGCGTGTCCTCGCCATGGTTTTGGAAGCGGCGATCATCACCGTCACCGGCAAACGTTTGGCCGTCGGCATCGATTCCATCTGCGTGCATGGCGACAGTCCAAACGCCGTGGCGATGGCCAGGGCCGTACGCTCGCGGCTCGAGGGAGCCGGGATCGCACTCGCCCCTTTCACACATGTTCCGGCACCGGCCCCAGCATGACCGCTTATTCCGCGCCACGCTATTTGCCGGCCGGCGAATCGGCGCTTGTCGTCGAATTCGGCGACAGCATCGATCAAGCGATTCATGACCTTGTTCTGGCGCTTGACGCGGCCGTCGGCCAAGCCAAATGGGATGGCGTAATCGAGACCGTGCCCACCTATCGCTCGCTCATGATTCATTTCGATCCGCGCCGCTTGACCACCGAAACATTGGTCCACAATCTTGTTCGTCTCGACACCCTTGCCACCCCGATCCGGAGGCCAGCAAAATGCTGGCGTATCCCGGCCTGCTATGATCCGCCGTACGGCGAGGATTTGGGCGAGGTGGCCGCGCGGCTCGGCCTGCCGCAGCAACAAATCATCGATTTGCATCTGGGTGCGCGCTACCGGGTGTACATGTATGGTTTCGCGCCGGGATTTACATTTCTCGGCGGCCTTCCAAAAGAGCTCTTGATTCCACGCCGCCCGAGCCCGCGCGATCCGGCGCCACCGGGTTCTCTGCTCATCGCCGCGGGCCAGGCGCTCATTACCGGTTGCGCGATGCCAACCGGCTGGTACGGCGTAGGCCGCACGCCGCTCAAGGTGTTCGACCAAAGCCGCGACCCGGTTTTTCTCATTGGCATCGGCGACGAGGTGCGCTTTGAACGGATCGATCCTTTAGCTTTCGAGGCTCTCGGCAGCGCCGCCGCCAGTGGGGATCCTGTCGCGCAGCAGATTCCCTTGAGCGAGCCCTGACATGCAAGCTTGCCTGCGCGTGCTGCGCGCCGGTCCGGGCGCTACGGTTCAAGACGGCGGACGTCATGGATATCTTCGCTTTGGCGTGACCCCGGCCGGCCCGATGGATTGGACCGCGTTTCGGACTGCCAACTTAGCCCTCGGCAATGATGATCGCGCAGCCGCCGTTGAAATTCCGGCCGGCGGCATTGAAGTCATGTGCGAAGGCACGCCGCTTGCGGTTGCTTTTGCTGGCGCGGCTTTCGAGTGGCGCCGCGACGGCCGGACTTTACCCAAGCCGACACGCCTGCGCTTGCAACCCGGCGAGACCCTATCGGCGCGCGCCGGCAAGGATGGCACATTCGCTTATCTTGCAGTCGAAAACGGATTCGATACGCCGGTTGTGATGGGAAGCCGGGCGACGCATATGCGATCGGCGATCGGGGGTATCGAAGGGCGGATGCTGATGCCGAGCGACGTCCTTCCCGCCAGGGGCCGTTCGGAGGCGCAAACCGCTGACAGCTTCGAGGCTACAATCGACGCGCCTTGGTTATTGCGCGACAAACAAGCCATCCGAGTCGTGCTGGGGCCGCAAGACGATTATTTTGCCGAGGAGAGTTTGGACCGTTTCTTCCGCGCGCGGTTTACGCTCACCCCGACCGCGGACCGCATGGCCTATCGTTTCGACGGACCGGAGATCGTACACGCGCGGGGCTATGACATCGTATCGGATGGCATTGCGCTTGGCGCCATTCAAATCGCCGGGGACAAGAAACCTCTGGTCCTGATGGCAGATCGCCAGCCGACCGGAGGCTATCCAAAGCTCGGCCATGTGATCCGAGCGGATATTGGCCGCCTCGCCCAGATGTTTCCGGGCGAGACCTGCCAATTTAGCAAAGTCAGCATCGAAGAGGCGCGAGCGGCGCTTTTTGCGCTCGAAGACGAAATCGCGGAAACGCCATCTCGCCTTCGCCCACTGCGCCGGGACCTCTCGTCATCGGAGCTGCTCGGGACCAATCTGATCGATGGTTTTGTCAATGCCAACGATCAGATCCCCCAAAACAGGGATTAGTGACCACCGTGCCCACCGCCACCATGCCCACCGCCACCGCCGCCGTGCCCGCCGCCACCGCCGCCATGCCCGCCGCCACCACCGCCGTGCCCGCCGCCGCCACCGCCGTGCCAGCCGCCGCCACCGCCGTGCCAGCCGCCGCCACCGCCGTGCCAACCGCCACCACCGCCATGCCAGCCGCCGCCACCGCCGTGCCAACCGCCGCCACCGCCATGCCAGCCGCCGCCACCGCCGTGCCAACCACCCCCACCGCCGTGCCAGCCGGGGCCGCGCCAGCCATGCCAGCCGTAGCCGCCTCCCCAGCCATAGCCGCGCCGCCAGGGATAGCCGCACCAGTACCAGCCAGGTCCGTGCCAGCCGTTGCCATACCAGCAATAATTATTGCCACCCCAATAAAACTGAACCTGTTCCACCGGCACGGCGTGCTCCGCCGCGACAGCTACGCCAGCATTTGGTAGAAATCCGGCCTGCGCGCTTCCGCCTAGCCCCGCACTGGCAACAATAGACGCGAACGCGGTCGCAATGTTAATCAACCGGCGCATTTGCTTCTCCTTGGAATGTTTCTGGCTCAACCTACAGTCTTCACCTTGGTCGATCCGGAAGGAAATCAATCGCGTTCGAGCAAATAAGATGTGACTTCAATCACGTCGCTAGAGCATATTCCGAAAAAGTTGACCGACTTTTTCGATCAGAACATGCTCCACTCGTTGTACTTGAGCGATTCCTTTTCGATCAGATGATTCCATCTGATCGGGAAGCGCTCTAATGTCAGCCCAACACCCTCCGGGCGCGTTTGGCCAATGTTCGCAGGCGCAACGCATTGAGCTTGATGAACCCGGCCGCGTCACGATGATCGTAGGCGATGGCGCCTTCCTCGAAGGTCACGAGATCCTGATCATAGAGCGAATAAGGGCTCGAGCGCCCGACCACAGAGGCCGAGCCCTTATAAAGCTTCAAGCGCACGCGGCCGGTCACGAATTCCTGGCTCCGGTCGATGAGAGCCTGCAACATTTCCCGTTCGGGCGAGAACCAGAAGCCGTTGTAAATAAGCTCCGCATATTTCGGCATCAGTTCATCCTTCAAATGCGCGGCGCCGCGATCAAGCGTAATCTGCTCAATGCCGCGATGCGCGAAATAAAGGATCGTACCGCCCGGCGTTTCATACATGCCGCGCGATTTCATGCCGACGAAGCGGTTCTCGACCAGATCGAGCCGACCAATTCCATGCGTGCGTCCGAGCCCATTCAGATGCGCGAGCAAAGTCGCGGGAGACATCGGCTTGCCGTCGACGGCAACTGCGTCGCCCCGCTCGAAATCGATCTCGACATAGGCCGGCTGGTTCGGCGCATCTTCGGGATTGACGGTACGTGAATAGACATAATCCGGCACTTCCTGCGCGGGGTCTTCCAGCACCTTGCCTTCCGAAGATACATGCAGAAGATTGGCGTCGACCGAAAAAGGCGCGTCCCCCCGCTTGTCCTTGGCGATCGGAATCTGATTTTGCTCGGCAAACGCGATCAGTGCCGTGCGCGAGGTCAAGTCCCACTCCCGCCACGGCGCGATGACCTTGATGTCGGGTTCGAGCGCATAATAGGAAAGCTCGAAACGGACCTGGTCGTTGCCTTTTCCGGTGGCGCCATGGGCCACCGCATCGGCACCGGTCTTGCGCGCAATCTCGACCTGCTTTTTGGCGATCAAGGGTCGTGCGATCGACGTGCCGAGAAGATATAGCCCTTCGTACTGCGCATTCGCGCGAAACATCGGAAACACATAGTCGCGGACAAATTCCTCGCGCAAATCCTCAATGAAAATATGCTCCGGCTTGATGCCGAGAAGCAGCGCCTTTTCCCGCGCCGGTTCCAATTCCTCCCCTTGGCCGAGGTCGGCCGTAAAGGTCACGACCTCGCAGCCATAGGTCGTTTGCAGCCATTTGAGGATAATCGACGTGTCCAGGCCGCCCGAATAGGCAAGCACAACCCGTTTCACGTCTTTCGTTTCAGCTGCCATGAAGAACTCGCGGAGATGGGAAGGAGGAGGCCCGCGACTATAGTGGCGAAGCCAGTCCGCGCAAGTGTGTTGGGACGCTGAGATTAGGTTTTCTTGCGCCGAACCCTTACTCGAGGCTTCGCCTTCAAATGAGTCCGCCAGACCCGCCCGTTCCTATCCCAGGCTTCGAGCGGCGCGGCTCTTACCCCCGGCGCAGCGCTCAACGATCGCAAGTGAGGCGGCGAAGGCCGCCTCCACATCCAGCTCGGTCGTATCGAGGACGATGGCATCCTTGGCCGCTTTCAAGGGTGCCGTGGGGCGGTTGCGATCGCGCTCGTCGCGCTTCAGAATATCTTCGAGCACGGCAGCATAATCGACCTTTTCGCCGCGGCCTCTCAGCTCCAGGGCCCGGCGCGTCGCACGCGCCTCGGGACTGGCCGTGACAAAAATCTTAGGACACGCTTCGGGACAAATCACCGTGCCAATGTCACGGCCGTCGAGGACCGCGCCGCCGGGGCGGTGGGCGAAGCCACGCTGAATATCGATGAGTGCGGCCCGAACCTCTGGAATGGCGGCCACAATGGAGGAGGCTTCCGCCATCTCGCGGACGCGCAGCAGTGCCTCGTCAAAGTCGGTCAGCGCCAGGCCGCGCGCGGCGGCAACGGCGGCTTCGCGGTCGGTGAGATTATGGCCGCTTTCCATTAGAGCCCTCGCGGTCGCCCTGTAAAGCAGCCCGGTATCGAGATGCGGAAGGTTTAAATGGCGGGCGAGGCTCCGCGCCACGGTCCCCTTGCCCGAGGCCGCCGGACCGTCGATGGCGATGATCATTGAAACCGGGCCCCCAGCCTCTCCATCAGGGTTCTAAACGTCGGAAAACTCGTCGCAATCATACGCGAATCATCAATCGCCATGGGCCGCCGCGAAGCGAAACCGAGGCAAAGAAAGCTCATCGCAATGCGGTGGTCGAGATGGGTTACGACGCTGCCGCCGCCCATGACGTCGCCGGCGCGCCCCTCGACGAGAAGATCGTCGCCGAGGATTTGACAGCCGACCCCGGCAAGCCGCAAACCATCCGCGATTGCCCCAAGACGGTCGGACTCCTTGACCCGCAATTCGGCAAGGCCATTCATCCGCGTTTCTCCGGTGGCAAAGGCGGCCGCGACCGCGAGAATCGGATATTCATCGATCATCGAAGGGGCGCGGGCCGCCGGGACATCGACACCTTGCAGCATGGCCGCGCGTACCCGCAAATCAGCAACCTCCTCGCCTCCCTCATCGCGGCTGTCGAGGATCTGAATATCGGCGCCCATTTCCAGCAAAGTGGCAAGGAGGCCCGTCCGCAAAGGATTCATCATTACCGCCTCGATGACGATGTCGGAACCGGGAATGATCGTCGCGGCGACCAATGGGAAAGCGGCGGAAGACGGGTCCGCCGGCACGATGATCTGCGCCGGGCGCAACTCTGGGCGGCCTTCCAGACTGATTTTCCGGCCGTGCGCCTCAAAAGGCTCCACCTTGATCGCGGCGCCGAAATGGGCCAGCATTTTTTCGGTATGGTCTCGACTGGCTTCGGTTTCCCTGACGCTCGTAAGCCCGGGAGAATTGAGACCGGCAAGCAGGATCGCCGATTTGATCTGCGCCGAGGCCACCGGCAATAAATAGTCAATAGGAACAGGCTCGCTCGTGCCCCTGACTACAATCGGACAGCGTCCGCCCTCTGCCTGCGACAAAATCTCCACCCCCATCTGGGATAGCGGATCGAGAATCCGCTGCATGGGCCTTTTGCGCAGGGATGCATCGCCGTCGAAACAGGTCGTGAGCGCATGGCCTCCGGCAACGCCCATCATGAGCCGCATGCCGGTTCCCGAGTTTCCGAAGTCGAGGGGTTCGCGCGGGGCAAGCAAGGAGCCGATGCCACAACCGCGCACCAGCCAGCTTCCCACGCCCCGGCGCTGCACTTCCGCACCCAGGGCGCGGCAGGCCACGGCGGTGTGCAAAACATCGTCGCCTTCGAGTAAACCCTCAATTTCGGTTGTACCGACGCAAAGCAAACCCAGAATCAGGGCGCGATGGGAAATTGACTTGTCGCCCGGCGGTTTAAGCCTTCCGCGCAGGGGACCCTCCGCCCGCGCCACCAGCGGAGCCGCTTTTCCCTCCATCACAGCCCCCAAGCCGGAAAATTGTGTAAAGACAAGTGAGTTCCTATGGTTGCCACGCGCGGTCGCGAAGCTGGTAGCATGGCGGCAGGTATCCTGTCATCAAACCGGTAGCCTGCATCAACTTCCATTTGACAGGCGGCCCGCGCATCACTAACGGGACCGAAAACTATTGTGTCGGCGGCCTTGGCTCACGGGGGCTGCCGTCTCTTCGAGAGGTAGGTTCAGTGGCCAAACCCGAACTCGGTAACAAACACCAATGCCTGAACTGCGGCGCGCGTTTCTTCGACCTAAATAAATCGCCGATTACATGCCCTAAATGCGGAACAGTCTTTCAAGCCGCGCAATTAGCACGTGCCTCCCAGCGCGCCGCGGCGCCCGAGGAGGATGAAATTGAGACGGGGGCGGGAGCTGAATTGGTTTCGCTTGAGGAAGCCGATCCCGGCGAGGACAAAATCCCGGTGGTGGCGGACGACGACGTTGAGATTGAAGCCGCCGACGATACTTTCCTGGCCGAAGAGGAGGAAGACGGCGACGATGTCGGCGATCTGATCGACGGCGAGATCGGGGACGACGAAGAACGCTGATGTTTAGCTTGTGAAGCGCGGCGGTTAACGCTATACAGCCGCCGCGCGTCCTGTCCCATCGGGACGCCGCGTCTCAACCGAGATCCGTGCTAGTGGATTGACGAGACGATGGAATTTAGGCGGAAGCCGGGGTCATAGCTCAGTTGGGAGAGCGCTTCAATGGCATTGAAGAGGTCGGCGGTTCGATTCCGCCTGGCTCCACCAAAACCTTAGCTTTGTTGCGCCTTTTGCTCGCGGTCGAGAACGGCGACGGTGTCATTATAAAGCCGGTCCGCCTCAGCAAGCGTCGGCCCGACGCAGACAATTCCAAGCTTGCCATATTCCGAAAGCGCTCCAATGAGGTGGAAGACGACACCCTGCTGCGTCGCGCCATTAAAATGCAGACCGTTCAACACCGCGATATCGAGCAGGTCGGTGGGCGTCAGTCCCCGATAGACCGGCGCCTCGAGATTGTCGGACGCATAATAGCAACAGGAGCCGCCGGTGGGGGTCCGGAACTCCCCGGTCTCGGGTTCATAGCGCCCATCGGTAAGAAACTGGAGCATCATGAAGGGATGGGTGGTTCCGCCCTTGCGGAGATTGATCTCGATCGCGTAATGCCGCCAGCTTGAACCATCGCGCACCGACAGAAAATCGATGCCGAACCGCCCGAGTACACCGCGATCCCGCAAGATCCGGGCGGCTTTCAGTCCTTCCTCCTGGATTGCCAAGCGGTAGGCGACATCGGCGGGAAACCGGCATCCCAAGAACACCTGGTTGGACCGCCCTCCGAGCACTTGGTCATGCGTCGAAACGACGGCGATTTCGCCGAGCGGATCGATACGATATTGAACCGAGGGCGATCGCTTCTCTTCGCCCTCGATAAATTCTTCGACGATCGCGCCCATCTCGCGGAGCTTGGCGTTATAGGCCTCCCACGACATATCCCGGGCTTCGAAAGCAAGCGCGGGCAGCTTTGAGCGGATCCAGCCTTCAAGGCCGCTGTCAGGCGCCGCTTCAAAGCCAAAGATCGCATTTCCCTCGCCCGAGAAACCTTCGTTGAGTTTCACCACGGCTTTTCGCAAGTTCGGATTGCGCCGCTTCAATTCGGCAAGGGCGCCGGCGACGTCGGTTTCGTCGGCAAGGTCTTCCAAACCCGCCGGGATAGGCACCCCCGCCTCCTTGAAGATCGACCGGCCCCCGCTTTTCGATCCAAGCGAAAGCAACGCCGGATCGCATCCATAGATCGGAATGCCGAGCTGCACTGCCAAGCTGCGTTCGAGCGTGGAAACATTGAAGCAGGACATGTGGGCCGTCGCGGTCTCGGGGATCGCCGCGCGGAGCCTTGCAAGCAGCCGCGGCCGCGCCAGGATCTTGGCCGCAAGCGGTTTGGGCGCCGAATCGAAACAGGAGAAAAGCATCAGGCGCTGACGCGCGTGTGCCGACGGAATCCCGGTCAGCAGATTCAGGTAATAGTCGATAATTTCCTCGGACACCGGCTGGCTGGTGACATAGATGATTCGGGTTCGAGGAAATTTCAGAAGCATCAGCATGCACAGCATGCGTTCTTCGTAATGATGCGCGCCAGTGACCCGCGCCATGACGTCCTGGTCGAGACTGAGGCTTGGGATGATCACCACGGTGCGGGGCGCGCAAGGATCGGGGAATACCGTGCGGAACAGCTCCGGCAAACGAGCCTGCAGGTCTCGGAAGGCGGCGAGTTCGGCGGCCGACCCCGGCTCCAGCGCGCCAATCGGGGGCAAGGCCTCGCTCATGTTCAACGCTCCCCGAAGCCTGACGCCAGGGGCGAATGCCACTCGATGCGGCGATGATTGAACTCAGAGCGCGTAGCGACTCTCCCGGTGATGGATGGCTCGAATATAGAACAACGTTCGATTCGAAACGATCCCATCACCGCGATATTTGTTGTCGGTCGCGACCTTACAACCGGCGGGCGAGGTCACCCCTTGCTCAGGCTTCCCCCGTCTTAATGTATCCCGGTTTCGTTTTTGCCCCATTGCAGCAATTTGGACGTGGTGGTGGTCAGCGAATTGACCGCGTTTTGCACCAGTCCGAATGCCCCATTGCTTGCAAAATTTTGCTGAGGCGCAGGCGCTTCGGCCTTTGGCTCCGCAACCGGCATCGACTCAGGCGGCGGGCTGACCGAAAGCGTCTCCGACCTGCTGGCAATCCGTTGAGGCTGGGGACGAACGGCCTCTTGTCGGGGCGCTGCTGGTTTTGGCGCCTTGGCCACATGTACAGCCGGTTTGGGCGTCCGAGTCTTGGCCGTCGCCACCGGATGGGCGGCCGGGGAGCGGGCCTTGGCTTGCGCCGGGGCATTTTTGACGACCGGCGTGATGTGAGCGGCGGCGGCCTCCGCCTGCTTTGAGCTGGCTTTGATTGGCTCCGGCCCGGCTAAATGCGGCACGCTGGCCGCCTCCGCCGACGGTTGAATTTGCGCAGGCGGCGCTTGATCGGCAGTTAATTGTGGCGGGTCTTTGGAAAGCGGCGTGGCATCCAAGAGGAGTGCTTCGTTCGGCCGAGCCAAATCAGCCCGATTTTCCTCCTGCTGATTTGGGGGCGCCTCGGCTGCCTCGGTCAGCACTGGCGAGGGGTCTGCCATCGCCGTCCCCGCCGCCATTTCGGTCTCGACCGGGGCCTGTGGTTCCATCGAAGCCACCACAGGCTGGGCTTGATCCTGAGGCGGAAGCGCCTGGGCGATTTGCTCGGTTTCCGTCACGCGAGGCGCACGCTCCACCGCCCTGAGAATGGCGGCGTTCTGAACCGGACTTTCCGTGGCGACGTGCAACGCGGTTAAATCCCTCTCACTCTCAATCGTAGCAATCTCGGATTCGCCCGAAACATCGCTCCTGAACCCGTAACTGGCAACCATTCCGGCAATTCCGGCAAAAACGATCGCTCCCAGAACATAAACAGGTCGACGGGACCTGATTTGGGTCTCGGCCAGGCTCCCGCCATTGCCGGCGGGCTGCCCCGGAGGAAGCCAACGTTCGGCTCCCAGGTCGACCGTGGGGAAACCCTTTGCCAAGGCCACGTCCGAGAATTTCTCCCCCGTCTTCCGGGTCGCACTCCACAATCCCGCCTCGATAGCAGCAAAGTCGCTGCCGACCTGGGGCGCGATCGGCTTTTTCGGTCCCGCCTTCGAGACGACCTCCGGCCGAAGTGCAATTTCAAGCCGCTGGGCACCGAGCAATCCGGCTTCGATGGCCGCGAAATCGCCTCTGACGATGCTGTCGGATACCAGTTTCGGCGTCTTGAGCGCTTGCGGCGCTTTGGGGTCGCGATCGACCTTCTGCGACTCGCTTTGCCGGCCAATGGCGCGGAGAAGTTCGGTGATGGGTTCAACCTCTTCCCGATGGAAGGACGGTGGTCTTCCCAACTCCTTTTCGAGTTCCCCTATATCGATCATCGGTGGTTGCCGTTTGGTAACGGAATCACTCATACTTCCGGCCTCCTGTTTCGGCGACGTGGCGGACTGCGCGGGCCTATCCATGTCGCGTGAGTGCGGATCTCAAAATCAGCAATCGGCCACGCCACGCATTTTTCGCTCGGCGCGCTTTCAAAATGCTGGCCCAGGGCAAAGAGCCGCTGCCAAACCAAGGTTGCAGCAGATCAAGCCGACCCCTCTTTATTAGGCATTTATTAAGGTTCGGAATTGTGGCTGATCTTTGCCGCTTTTAGTTGAGATCTAATTACATGATATCGTTAAATAAATTCTAATAAGGGGTTTTCGCCGCGGCCTGTGGCCGCGCCGAGGAGGGCTCCAGCGAAGGGGATCGGTCACAATCATATGCCAATTCTCTATGACATAGACGCTTAGAGGGGCGGGCGATTCGGGTGTCCCGGCGCCATCAATTCAGAGCCGATGGAACTGCCCCCTGGAAAGGAAACCCGCATGCGCGCCTTGCTTTGTCTTGGTTGCTTATTTGCGATCCTCGCTTTCAGCGAAGAAGCAGGCGCAGAGGCCCTTTGGCTCACCCTTCCCGAGACACCGGCTCTGCCAGAGGCGGGGCGCAGCGGCTACGCGCCGGTGAACGGAATTCGAATCTGGTATGCCGAATATGGGAGTGGACCGCCGGTGATCCTTTTGCACGGCGGACTCGCTCACGCGAATTATTGGGGCAATCAGGTGCCCGAACTGGCGAAATCATATCGGGTGGTGGTGATGGACAGCCGCGGTCACGGGCGCAGCACAAGGGATGATCGGCCGTTCACCTATGATTTGATGGCGTCAGACGTCGTAGCCCTGATGGATTTTTTGAACATCGGCAAGGCGGCGATCGTGGGTTGGAGCGATGGGGCCATCGTGGGATTGGACATCGCTATCCATCATCCAGATCGCATCACCAAGCTTTTCGCGTTCGCCGCCAATTCCGACCCGAGTGGCGTGAAGGACATTTCCGCCAGCCCGGTTTTCAACAAATTTATCTCCCGGGCCAAGACGGAGTATGAGCGCCTTTCCCCAACCCCGGACCAATTCGAGGATTTCCGGCGCCAGATTGCGGAGATGTGGGCGACCCAACCGAACTTCACGGTGAAGCAGCTTCGTCGAATTTCCCTGCCGGTGTGGATCGTCGACGGCGATCACGACGAAGCGATCAAGCGTGAGAATACCGAATTCATGGCCGCTGAGATTCCCGATGCGGGATTGCTGCTCCAGCCGGACGTCAGTCACTTCTCGTTCCTGCAGGACCCAAAGCAGTTCAACAGCGACCTGATGCATTTTCTGGATCGCGCATCTCAATAGAAGCGATTTTGAACTGCGGGTTCGACGCCGCAGCCGGTCCCGCCCCGCGCAAGTCAACCAATGCAAACCTTGATCTTGAACCGGCTTGACTGGATAACAGGATCGAAGCATCGAAACCGTCTCGGCGTTTATCTGTTTCGGGGGAATTATTGGAAGCTTCTCTGAAGAAGGGAGCGCTCAGTCTCTTCGATTCGCTCGCGATGGCCATCGCCGGCTCGGCCCCGGCCTATTCGATCACGGCCAGCACGGCCGCCCTGATCGCCGCCGTCGGAGTCGCGGGCCCGGCAGCGCTCTGGGTTGCAGCCCTGCCGATGATTGGCATCACCATCGCGTTCGCCTATTTGAACCGATGGCGATCGGATGCCGGCGCCGCCTATGCCTGGGTTGGCCGCGCGCTGCATCCAGCATTGGGCTTCCTGGCGGGCTGGGCTCTGTTGAGCCTTTCCACGATCTTCATGGTCGCCGCGGCCCTCCCCGCCGGAGAAGCGACACTCGATCTCTTCGCACCTGACCGCACCCATGATGTCGTCTGGGCAACGGGAGTTGGAGTTGCCTGGTTTCTCGGGGTGCTGGCTCTCGTGACTTTAGGCATCGAAGTGAACGCGAAAGCGCAGATTGTTTTAACCCTTCTTGAGGTCTGTGCTCTCGTTGTCATCGGCGCTCTTGCAATCTTTCACTCGCTGTCCATGCCGGTTGCAGTATTTTCGTGGGACTGGTTTTTTCCCTCGACGTTTGGCACGTTTCAATCCTTCTCGGCCGGAATGCTGGTCGCTATTTTCTATTATTTCGGTTGGGACGTCTCCGCCAATCTCGCGGAAGAAACGGCCGGGGCCAAGACGGTTGCAGGGCTCGCGGGCATCCTCGGGGTGATTGTGATTTTCGGCCTTTTTGTCCTGGCGCAGGTGGCAGTTCAAATGACACTCACCCCCGATGAGATCGAGGCGAATGGCGGCAATCTGCTCCCTGCCCTTGGTGCTGCGGTGCTGCCAGCCCCCTGGAACGTCGTCGCCGTCCTGACGGTCCTCGTCAGTGCCGTCGCGACGATCGAGACCCAGCTCCTGCAATGTACAAGGTTGCTGTTCTCGATGGCGCGCGACGGGGTGATCAGCAAAATGATGGGCCAACTTCATCCGCGTTTTCAGACGCCTTGGCTCGCGGGCTTTGCGGTCGCGAGCGCCTCGCTTGTTTTATTCGCGGGCTCCGCCACTGTTCCGTCTGTCGGCAAATTGATGAGCGAACTCATCAATGCGATCGGCGTCCAAGTCGCCTTCTACTATGCCTTGGCAGCGACCGCTTGCGCCTGGCACTTTCGTAACGCGATGCGGACCGATTGGAGGATGTTGGTGTTTGCCGGAATGATCCCTTTAGTGTCGGGCGCGTTCGTTGCCTACGTTGGAATTTATCAGCTTCCCCATCTTGGCTGGCGCGTTTCATTGCTGAGTACGGGCTCCATCCTGATCGGCGTTGTCCCGCTCTGGTACTACCGCCGGCGCTACCGTAGTTCCTTCTATGATACTACTTCCAGCCCATGATCTTAGTTACGACAGCGTTTGAACCTCACGCCGAAAAGCGTTAACTCCTTTGGGTCCAAATCTTCCAAAGTGAAGTTGGCGGGCCGCTCATACGATGCGGTCAATGCAGCCTGCGCATACGTCTTTCCCTGGAGCATATTCGTGAAGATCGCTTCTTTCCATAAGGACGCGGAGCATTCATGAACCTGAACACCATCCTCGAATTGAAAAGACCCGCATCGACGGAAGAGATCGCGCAGTGGCGCAGCGGATATGCCTGGCTCGCGGGCGGAACATGGTTGTTCTCAGAGCCGCAGCTTTCGACCGATACGCTGATCGATCTCGAGCAATTGCACTGGCCCGCGCTGCATGCCTCGGACACCGGGCTCGACATAGCCGCGACCTGTCGTCTCGCGGAATTGTATCATTTCCGTGGTCCGGCCGAATGGTCCTGCACACCGCTTTTCCGCCATTGCTGCAATGCGCTGCTGGCTTCATTCAAGATTTGGAACGCGGCAACGGTGGGAGGAAACATCTGCATGTCCTTGCCGGCCGGCGCAATGATTTCGCTGACCGTGGCGCTGGAGGGACGCTACACCTTGTGGCCGCGCGATGCGCCGCCCCGCGACGTCCAGGCCGCCGACTTCGTTACCGGAAATCATCGCAACATCCTGCAGCCGGGCGAATTGCTGCGGAACATTCATCTTCCTGCCACCGCATTGAAAAAGCGCTTCGCATTCCGCCGGCTGTCGCTCACCCATCTCGGGCGTTCGGCGGCACTGTTGATCGGAACGCAAAGCAAGGACCGCAGCGATTTTCTCCTCACCATCACCGCGGCGACGCCCCGCCCCGTCCAGCTCCGTTTCGCCTACACCCCCGACGCGGCTGAACTCCGCGAGGCGATCGACGCGCGGATCGCCGCCGATTCCTATTTCGACGATGTGCATGGGGCGGCGGCCTACAAACGTCACCTGACCCCTTATTTCGCCGAACAGATTCGTGCCGAACTGGCGCAGGCTGAAGGCGAGGCGGGAGTCTGGATATGAATTGCACCATCAATGGAAAGCTGCATTCCGCCGAGCCGAAACCTGGCCAATGTTTACGGACTTTCTTGCGCGACTGCGGCGTGTTCGGCGTCAAGAAAGGCTGCGACGCGGGCGATTGCGGCGCCTGCACCGTCTGGATGGATGGCACGCCCATACACTCCTGCCTGATGCCCGCGTTTCGTGCCGAGGGGCGCACGATCACAACTATCGAAGGCCTTTCCAAAGGCGGTGCGTTGCATCCGATGCAGCAGGCCTTCCTCGATGCCCAGGCGTTCCAATGCGGCTTCTGCACGGCCGGCATGATCATGACGGCGGCCTCGCTGAATGAAGACCAGCGTGCAGATCTCCCCCACGCGCTCAAGGGCAATCTCTGCCGATGCACAGGGTATCGTGCCATCGACGACGCGATTCATGGAATTGCCTCCGCCGAGGCGGACATCGCCGGCCAGGCTTGTGGCGCCAGCCTGAAAAATCCGTTCTGTGAAACCATCGTCACTGGACGCGCGCATTACACGATGGATGTCGGGATGGAGCACCTGCTTCACCTCAAGGTGCTGCGTTCGCCCCACCCCCATGCGCATATTCTCCGTATCGACCGCGGCAGCGCGTTGCGTGTCCCCGGAGTGGTGGAGATTTTTACCTGGGAGGATGTCCCGCGCCGGCTCTACAGCACCGCGACGCACGAGGACCACCTCGTTGATCCCGACGATACCTATATGCTCGACGACGTCGTCCGGTTTGTCGGTCAGCGGGTCGCAGCCGCGGTGGCAGAAACCGAGGCCGCCGCGGAAGAAGCCTGTCGCCTACTCGACGTTGAATACGAAATCTTGCCTGCCGTCTTCGATCCTGTGACAGCCATGGGAGCTGACGCACCGATCCTTCACGACAAGGGTGGAGCCGCAAAAGGCAACATTTATGTGGATATCCATGGCGAGGTCGGCAACGTGGCCGAAGGGTTTGACGACGCGGACGCCATTCATGAGATGACTTATTCGACCTCCCGCGTTCAGCATGTGCATCTCGAAACACATGGCTCATTGGCGTGGACGGGAGACGACGGCCGGGTGCATGTGCGCACCAGTACGCAGGCGCCCTTTATTGCCCATCAAAAGCTCTGTCATCTGTTTGGACTGCGGCCGCGCGACCTACGTGTCTTTACCGAGCGTGTGGGTGGCGGCTTCGGGGGAAAGCAGGAGATGCTTTCCGAAGACCTCTGCGTTCTTGCCACATTGAAGACCGGGCGCCCGGTGAAATGGGAGTTTACGCGCGAGGAGCAGTTTATCGGCGCGACGACCCGCCACCAGATGACTACACGCGTCAAGCTTGGCGCAAAGCGGGACGGAACGCTGACCGCCATTGAGGTTCATGTTGTCTCCAATACCGGCGCCTATGGAGGGCATGGGGGTGAGACACTCGCGGCCGCCCTCGGCAACCCGCTGACGTCCTACCGCTGCGCCAATAAGAAGGCGGATGGATATACGGTCTACACGAACATGGTTCCGGGCGGCGGTTTTCGCGGCTATGGTTCCTCGCAGACGACATTCGCCATCGAATGCGCGATCGACGATCTTGCACGGCTGCTCGCGATCGATCCGTTCGCAATCCGCCGAAAGAATATGATCCGGCCTGGTGATTGGATCGAGTCGGTCTGGAAGGACCCTTCCGACGTGGATTTTGGCAGCTACGGGCTCGACCAATGCCTCGACCGCGTCCAAATGGAATTGACGGCGGGCGGCAGCTCTCCAAAACCTGACGGCGAGGACTGGACCGAGGGGACCGGCATCGCGCTCGCCATGCTGGAATGCGGCCCGCCGACGGAGCACCGTTCGGGCGCGCGGATGACGCTTCTGCCTGATGGCAGTTTTCACCTTGCCGTCGGTTCCACGGAAATGGGAAATGGATCCGTGACGTCGCACCGCCAGATCGCCGCCTCGATTTTGGGTAGCCGCGCCGACAGCATCGCCATCATCAATGCCGACACGGATCTCACGCCCTATGACTCCGGAACATTCGCCAGCACCGGCACAGTCGTCGCGGGACAGGCGGTGGCATTGGCCGCCGCTGCCTTGCGCGACAATATTCTCGATTATGCCAGCCGACATTTAGGATGGGATCTCGACGCCTGCCGCCTGGAAGACGGCACCGTGCTTTACGAAAACCAACGGATCGCTTTGAGCGAGCTTCATGCGGCGGGGATGCGGGACTCACATCGGTTCGAAGCCAAGCGAAAGGCTTATCTCTCACCCCGCACGGTCGCTTTCAATGTCCACGGCGTCAGGCTCGCCGTTCACCGTGTCACCGGCGAGATTTCTGTCCTCCAAAGCGTGCATGCCGCCGACATCGGCCGGCTGATCAACCCCATGCAGTGCCGAGGCCAGATCGAGGGCGCCATCGCCATGGGCTTCGGCTGGGCGCTCACCGAGAATATGGTCTATGACGACAACGGCGCCATGGTGAATCCGGCGCTCCGCAATTATCGAATTCCAGCCTTCGCCGATGTGCCGCGCACGGAGGTATTTTTCGCCGATACGCACGACCGGATCGGCCCGCTTGGCGCAAAGTCCCAGGGCGAATGCGCGATCAACCCGGTCGCGCCCGCCATCGCGAATGCGGTTGCCAACGCCACCGGTGTCCGGTTCCCGGATTTGCCCCTGACACCTGACCGGATCTTCAGCCGCCTTGGGCCTCGGCCATGAGCGAGCCCGCGGGCGCTCCTGAAGCCAAGGCTTCGCCCCATAGCTGCGCCGTGACGATCGTCACGCAGACGCGGATCCGGCCCGGGCAGGCCGAGCCCTTTGCGCGCTGGCAGGAAAAAATCGGCCAGGTCATCGCGCGATCATCTGGCTTTCTCAAGCAGACGGTCATCCCGCCGAGCCCTCCGGCTCAGACCGATTGGGTGATCCTCCAGCGTTTTGCCAGTGCCGACACGGCGGCGGCGTGGTTGAATTCAGAGAGCAGACTGAGCTTGCTGGAAGAGGCGCTCCCCCTGTTGATGGGCAGCGACGATGTCCACATCGTCACGGACGATGGGCCGGGCGTTTTGCCTTCGCCCGTGTCGGTCGTGATTTCGACCCGGATCAAGCCCGGTCATGAAGAAGCCTATCGGGCCTGGGAGCAGCGAATCGCCGCCGCTCAATCAAAATCGCCGGGCTTCCAGGGCTATAAATTCGAGCCGCCGATCCCGAACGTGCAGAATGATTGGCTGTCGATCCTGCGGTTCGATTCGGAAGCCAACCTCCAAGCCTGGCTGAACTCGCCGGAACGGTTGAAGCTCCTGGAAGAGGCGGACGCCTTCACCGAGGAGTTCCATACGCGGATCGTCCGCACAGGGTTCGATCAATGGTTCCCGGCGGGGACCGTCGATCGCCCAGCACCGCCAGCGTGGAAGCAGAACATGCTGGTTTTGCTGCTGCTCTATCCGGTGGTGTTCCTGTTTGGGGTGTTCGCACAAAATCCATTGCTGATCGAAAAGGCTGGTCTGCCCTTCTGGCTGGCCTTGTTCATCGGCAATATCGTGAGCGTCATATTGCTCAACTGGCTGGTTCCATGGGCCAGCAAACGGTTCGACTGGTGGCTGCGTCCCTCGGGACGAAATTCAAGACTCATCGATCTTGCCGGCACCGGACTCGTGATTGCCCTTTACGCTCTGTGCCTCATCGTGTTTTCGCAATTTCCCTAAATGCTGCTAGCCCACATATCCGGACGGAGGAGCGGAAATGAAACTCTTGAAAAGCCCTTTCCAACTGGCGTTTGTGATCGCGGCAGTCTCCGCGCCGCTGATCGATGCGAGAGGCCAAGTAGGGGGCGGCTGCATTTATGATTCCTATCCCGGCACCTGCACCACTGTGGCGGTCTCCAAGACCAAAGCGTCCATCGGCCAGAAGACCATGGCTGGCGGCCCAGGCTATGAGGGTCTCGACGTCAAATTTTCCTATGCAGGCGAGGCTCCCAGCGACAAGGCTCTGGTGCGGCAAGCCCTTGGGATGCAACACGACCTTCGCCTCGCCAACAGCTGGTATCCAGGCCCGCGCTTTCTGGCAAAATACGAAATCGCCCCGGGCAAAAAGTTCGGGTGCGCGCTCAAGGTCATCAGAACCGGATCCTGCACGCCGACGGTATTTCAGTTTTCGACGATCGATCTCACGGACTATTCCGAGCGCTGATGGCTCAGTCTTTATGTTTTGAAAAATGCGGACGCGGCATTGAGAGAGGCTTGCTTGAGCCGGCGCGCCTCCTCGAGCCGCGTGATTTCGGCATGCAACGCCGCGATACGCTCATCGAGTTCGTGCACCGAAAGATCGTCAAGGCGCTGTCCGACCTCATGCAAAGCCGCGGCCTTCCGCGGCAAAGCGCCAAACAAATCGTCTTTGTCATCAGCCATGGCGCGCTCGCTCCGCTGAGAAAACTTCCGAATTATATCGCCCCGCTTCGAGCCGCGCCATTCGGTTTGCTCAGGCAAGCGGAGGTTGAGGCCCCGGCTCTGCTGGCGGTGAGGACTGCGCAGAAGGCGCGAGCGCGGGCGCCCGACTGGCCTCCAGCATCGACTTCTCAACAAACCAGGCGCGCCAAGGCCAGCGGCCCTCGATCTCGACTTCCATCGACCAGCTCAAGATGGTTCTGATCAGGACGATCATGCCGAGAACGAGCACATTGTCTAGCCCCGGATGCTCGACCGAGACCGTTCGGATGATGTCCCCACCGACCATGAACTCAAGACCGAGGAGGATCGATCGGCCAAGGTTCTTGCGGTAGAGCCGGAACGAAACGCCGGCCTCGTTTCGACGTCCCACATAGAGAATTGTCGCGGCGGCCGCGCCAATGAGGATGACGAGAACTCCGGCCACATCAAGGGCGAGGCCAGCGGCGGTGATAAGGTCGCGGATATACGCCATCCCCATGATTTCTTTCTCCCACGCCGCGCTCAATGCGGAGGCATCCAGATCCAGAGCGGCGGCCGATCGGCGAATCTTACATCTTTCGTGATCGTCGCATCATCGACGTTATCCGGTTTAAGATAGATGAAGTAGCTGTCGTTACGTTGGAATAACGCGTCGCGCGGGGTGCTTTCCGGGCTGATCAGCATGTTGTTGGTAAAGCGGACATGCATATAATGCGGCAGCAGCTGGGTGAATTTATCCACGCGCGCATCCAAAACATAGCGATAGAGCTGCTTGCCGGTAATCTTCAGGACCGAGGCCATCGCCTCTGCGGCCGGCGTCAGCGGCAGTTCCTGCCAATCGGAGCCGACCTGAATGAAGGCCTGTATATTCGGGGCCATCACATAGATCGGCTTGTCGCTTGCGTTCTCGAGATAGATCGTTACCTCGTAGCGCCGCTCGCCCAGGCTGGTCACGGAAGCGATTTCGCTCTTCAAGGTTGACGTCGCCAATTCCTCCAGCGCGTCGAGACGCTCCTTCCGCACCCAGGCCTGGTGGCGTTGGTAACGCGCCAAGCCATAGTTGCCGGCCAGCACCAGCGCAAAAATCAGACCTCCAAAAACCAGCGCTCGTCCTGCGGCAGCCCAAAGAGTTTCGCCGAGTTGAGCGACCGCTCGGGTGGCGTCCTCGGGCCGGGCCGCATCGGCGGCGGGTGCCACCTTCGGGGGACCGAAGCGCCGCTCCGGCCGGGCCGGCGCCATCGCACCTTCAGGCAGATCCGTCGCCGCGAGTACCCCCTGCTTCATCTCGAACATGCGGTCCGCACGCTTGGCCAGCTCGAGATTGTGCGTGACCACGATCATGCCAAAAGCTGCTTCGCGCCGCAGCTCCTCCAACAAAGCAATGATATCGTTTTCGGTATCTTCGTCGAGATCGCTGGTCGGCTCGTCGGCCAGAAGCAGACGCGGCTTGTTGATGAGCGCCCTGGCGATGACCACGCGCCGCTGTTCGCCGCCGGACATTTCGCCGGGGTAAGCCGACATTTTGTCTTGGAGGCCGACCCGCGTCAGCAATTCCTGGGCGCGCCGATAGGCGTCCGGCGCCGGCAGGCTGCGTCCGAGCAAAGCCGGCAAGGCGACATTGTCCACGGCGCGTAGATTGGCAAGAAGGCTGAAAAATTGGAAAATAAATCCGATCTGCCGGCAGCGAAGATCCGCCAAAGCGGCCTCCGGCAAGGACCAGACGTCTTTGCCGTTGAGCAGAACTTGGCCGCCGCTCGGCCGCGTCAATGCTCCGATCATCGCCAGAAGCGTCGATTTGCCGGAGCCCGAGCGGCCGACGATTGCGACGAACTCCCCTTGTTTGAGCGTGAGTTCGGCCTCGCTGACCGCTTCAAATCCGGCGCCGGCGCCGTAGCGCTTGATAAGACCGGACGTCCGCAAGATCATCGAGTGGTCTCGGTCTGGATCATCAGATAAGGCTCCTGCCCCCGCGCGCGCCAGGCGGGAACGAGCGCTCCAAGGACCCCGATGCAAGCGGCAGACATGATCGCGATCACGGCCGCGAGCCAGATCGCCCCGTCGGGCGGCCACGCGAAGGGCACGCCGAGAGAGGCGAAGTAAAAGCCGAGCGAACGGGCGAAGACGAGCACCAGCGAGAAACCAAATCCGAGACCGAGCAGACCGCCGAGGCCGGTGATCAATCCGGCCTCGATGAGGATGATGCTTATGATCTGAGCGGCGCGCGCGCCCAATGCGCGCAAAAGACCGATCTCGCGGTAGCGCTCTTGGACAATGGCCGAAAACAGCAGGGTGACGAGAGACATGAGGGCAAGCAACAGCAGGCCCGCGAAGACTACAATTCCCCGGAAAAGACTGCCGAGGGCCTGCCGGGATGAGGTGAAAACCGGATTGCCCGCAATGATCTTGAGTCCGGGGATCTGGCCGACCGCGAATTTCACCGACGCGGCGGAAGCCCCTGGCGACAGCTGAAGCAAGAATGCAGAAACCTGGCCTGGCTTGAGATCGGGAAGGCAGTCCATCGGTCCCGCCGGACCCGCGTGGTGATGCAGGCTCCCCGACGCATTGAGAGTCTGCGCCGGCGCCGCGGGCTGCGCGGCAGCTGGAAGGCCAGAGGCAGGGGCAAGCTTTTGCCGCGCGAGGATCAAGTTATCGAGGGCCGCAAAGCTGAGAAAATAGGACTCGTCGAAGGGGCCGACGCCGGTCGTTCCAAGGCGAGCTTCAAGAATCATTGAACGGCCGCAAATATTCAAGACTTCACCGGGCTTGCTCTGGACCCGCTCGCCGGCAATGAGGCTCTGGGCAGTCAACTTCTGCCGCGCGCCTTCGGCGAGCCAGGGTTGAATGGTGAAGTCCGCCGTAGGGTCGAAGGCGATCAAATTAATGCCGCGTCCTTCGACCTCGGCGCGCACGATTCTTTGCGGCGCGACCTGTGCGATTCCTGGAATGATTCGTAATTTTTCAGCCAATGCGGCGTCGATTTCCTGGTCCGTTGGCTGCACCGTCAAAAGCGTGCTGGTAATGTTGACCAGCGTGCCGAGAGGCACGACCACGAGATCGGCGCCCATGCGGGAGAAGCTGGTTGCAATGCCGTCCCGCAATGCCCAGCCGGTCACGAAGCCCGCAAAACCGACGCCGACGGCCATCGTAACCGAGAGGGCAAGAAACAGCGTCCGCAAGCGGCGCCTGCCGACATTCTGAGCGGCGAGCCGGAACAACAGAAAAAACGTTCCCGTGCGTGTCGTCATACAGCGCGCCGATCAAATTTCGGGTCAGACCGTCGTGCAGCGGCTGTGGATCAATTCCTGATTATTGCGCGGGACGATCACGCAATCATGGTGGCCCCCGAAGTTCGGCAGATAGCCGACGGGTTCCAGAGTGTCCTGCGTGAAGACGAAAGTGCCTCCTTCCAGCCTTTGAAAGCCGCTGAAAATCTGCAAGACATATTTTCCATCGTAGGTGACATGCATGGTCTGGCAATCGACTCCGACATTCTCGAAGCGCTTGATGGTCGTCCAGGTCGCCGTATCGACGACGACAATGGCGCTCCTAGCCGGTTTTTGGTGCAGCTCCGAGACAAACATTTTGGACCCGTCCATCGAATAGGTGATATGGAACGGGCTCGGCGTCGATCCGACCCAATGCGAGTCCTTGAAATCGGTGATCCGCTTCCATTTCCGCGGGTCCGGATCGACACAGTCGAACACGCCCATGCTGTTTTGGCGGGTATTGTTGGTCATGACGAACCATTTGCCGTTCGGTCCGAACCCGCATTCATGGCCCGACGTCATCACCGTATCCAGTTTGATTTCCCATATGCCGTCGCTGACTTTCGTCACCGGAATATTATCCTTCGGGGTTCCGGCCGGTGAGGAGATGCAGGCGACGGGCTCCATGCTGGTACGGTCGAAGACGACGCCAACGGCGAACATCCGCAGGGTCACAAGCGAGAGCGGATGGATCGGATGGTGCACGCAATTGTCCGAGCCGGTGAGGGTCCGGACGGAATCGCCCGGCAGCTGGCCCGTATAGACGAGATATTCGCCCATCGGCACCATTTCCCAGTCGAGTTTGTTCCCTTTGGTCCCGCGGTAATCGTAAAGGCCTGTTTCCGGCGCCATCACAAGTTTGGTGATCCGAACCCTGCCGCCCTTGAACCAATTGTCTTCGAGCGCACCATCGGTTTCATTTCCGTGCCAATCGAAGCGGAAGGCCGCGATGACTTTGGTTTTCTGCTGTCCCGTCGCCCGCGTGAAAAATGCCACGACATCCTTCTGTCCGTCCGAACAGGAAAACCCCGAAGCATCCGGGAAGATCACGGTGTGGACGCCGACGCCAATGCCGGTCGTCTCGGCGATATTCTCCAACAGGTTCATCTGCTGCCCGTCGAAGCCGACGCGATAGATCTGATTGCCCTGGCCCCAGATCGGATCGAGCATGCCATGCTCCCGGATCTCGCTCGGGATACCATAGATCAGCACGTTCTGGCCGCCCTGGGTCGAGTTCACGAATTCAAAACCTTTGCGCGGGTCGGGGGATGGGAAAGCCGCGAGGTGATGCGCAATCGGACAGCTGTCGCCATAGTTCCAATATTCGATCCAGGCCAGCGTCTTGCCCGTCGAGAGATCCTGTACTTGTGCCCCGCCCCCAAGCTTCGTCGGCGTCAACCAGAGGTAATCTCCGAGCTGATTGAAATGCGGACTCGCCCCTTCGATCTTTGCGGCGGTTTCAGCGGGCGCGTTATCCGAAGACCCCCAAAGGCCGGAGAAAAAGCCGCCCGCCTTGGCAGAACCTCCGCCCAGAATCGTGCCGATGAGTCCACCGGACGCAGCTTGCAATATTTTCCGCCGGTTCACCGGCCCATGCCGGTTAAAAAGTCGAGCGACCGAGGGAGCGGCAATGCTATTTTGAGGGGAAATCTTATTCGCTGACGGGGGTATCGGATCTGAGTCCATCGTTGCCATTCCCTTGATCTTCAAGCCGGTGGGAAATGAATCAGCAGCGCCAGGCAGACGCCAAAGAATTGCTTCGCCGCAGATTCAACAATTGGGGATTGGCTTAGACTAGGCCAGCTCGGTCGAGCCCCGCCAAACCCCGCGCAGGCTTTTGCGCCCGCGCGTCGCACGACCCAGAGATGTCAATCCCTGCTTCATGAACTGGCGTGTCCAAAGGGTCTGAGTCTTAGAAAGACAAACCCTTTAAGGAGAGCGAAAATCGGTTTCCGGCGGAACCCGTTAGCCCTCGCGATTGGGAGTGCCGAGGACATGAACATTCGGCGGCAGCATCACATTGTCGAATTGCTGCGTGAACATCGCCGCGGCGAAGAAAGCGACAGCGCGCAAAGTTTCATTGCCGGTATTGACGAGGTCGTGTCGCACCGGTGTCGGGATGACAAAAACGCTCCCCGGTTTGACCTGGTGGGTCACTCCGCCTTCCATGCGCAGCTCGCCGGTGCCGGCAAGAATATATTGCGTCTCCTCGGTCGCGTCGGTGTGCCAGCCGAGGCGATGGCCAGGCTCGATCTCATAAACGATGGTCGAGGACTGGGTCGTTCCATGTCCTCCGTAAGCGGCAAAAGCGCCGGCCCATTGGACTGTCGGGTCATCCACCCCTCCGACTTTAGCCCGTGGGAGATCGCCGGTCGCAACGACAAAGACTGTATCCAAGAGAGCCTCTCCTCATGAAGATCGCCGCTCCGGGGAAAATTCCTGTCTCGGCGGCCAGCCCATTGCTTACGTGGCAATTGCTGCACGGATGTGATGTTAGCGAGGCACGCAATTGCCGTCAAACTATAGGAGACTTTTATAAATTATCATTTGCCTCGGCGACGCCGACGCCGCCAATCCAAAGCTACACCTGAAGCCAGCCAAGCGCTGGAAGGGCCCTACTCCAGATCGATCGTCTCTTCGACAACATGATTGAGCGGCGCGTTGTCTGCTGTGAGCGTCATGCGTAATTTCAGCTTGTTTCCCTCAACCTTTCCGTCGCGAACGACCCGTTCGATCTCGCGTTGCGAGGTAATGCCGACCACCTTGAGGAATTTGCGCACTGCCATGTTGAAACTCTCTTCGTCCATGCGACCCTCCCATTTTGCCGACAAATGCTCGGTGGACCTGCCAGCACTCAGCTCACGACGCGGTTGAAGCTGCCCTGCCCATGGATATTGAGGTTTTCAATCGTAATTTGGTTCGCCCGTTGATCGGCTCCAACCATAAATGTGACCGCACTTGGCCCATACGCATTCTCACCGACCGGCTGGTAGGTGAACACATCGCGATCGAAGTGACGCAGCGGATAGGGCTGCTGCTTGGGCCCCAGCTTCAGGGTCAGCCCGGCGTCGCGCCCCATGATTTCAATCGGTCCGTAGAGATCATTGTGATAGCCACCAAGATAAGCGGCAGTCGAAAGTGCCGGGGCGATTTGTGCCGGCGGTTTCAGATAATCGACGGCAGTGCCATATTCGGGCGCCATTATCTTCGCGAATTGTTGCCCGAACAATCCAAGCCAGTCCTTCTCGACTTTGCCTGACAGAACGAGGTCGAGAAAGCTTCGGCAAAGGGCCTCCGGCAGGCCGACGGGAGAAGCATTGGTCAGCACCACGATGCCGATTTGTTCGTGGGGAAGCACATTCACACATGTCGCGGCCCCGAGATTGAACGCCCCCGAGTGACTCCAGCGGATACGGCCAGCCTCGTCGTAATTCACGCCCCAGCCAAGTCCGTAGAACGACGAGCGGTCGACCATCGGGTTTTCGGCGGGCGTGCTGACGATTTGCGGGCGGTGGGTCTCATCCAAAGGTGCCGCCTTGACGATTTCACGGCCGTCCACCGTCCCCCTGCCAAGCTGCAAACGCAGCCACAACGCCATATCGCGGGCTGAAGAAGAGACTCCACCCGCCGGCGATTGGGCGTCGGCGTCGCGAATATATTTGGCGACCCAGGTGTCACCTTGCTTGACATGGCCGATGGCACGATTCGAGGCGTTGGAAAAATCGGCAAAGCGTGAACTCGTAGAGTTCATGCCGAGCGGCCGATAAAGCCGGTCCGCACTTAGCTCTTCCCAGGATTTCCCGCTGGCTTTTGCTGCCGCGACCGCAGCCGCGGTCAGGCCGAAATTCGTGTAGGCGTACTGCGAGCGAAAGCTGCTGTCGGGCTTTACAAAGCGCAATCGATGCAGGACCTCGTTTCGGTCATAGCCGATGTCTTCGAGGAAATCGCCGGCATGGTCCGGCAATCCGCTTCGATGACAGAACATATCGCGCAACGTGATCGCTCGTGTCACCCATGCGTCGTGCATCGCAAAGGCCGGATCGTGGCTGACGATCTGATCGTCCCAGGTCACACGCCCGTCACCCGCTAGCGCCGCGACGACCGTGGAGGCGACCGGCTTCGAAAGTGAAGCAAGCTGGAAAATTGTGTCGGAATCGACAGGCTCCGCCGTGCCGGCCCGCCGCACGCCGAAGCCCTTGAGGTAGAGGACGTTGTCCCCGTACGCAACGGCGATCGAAAGGCCCGGCACTTTAGTTCGTTTCAGGGCCTCGCCGGCGAGCTTGTCAAGTTCCGGAAGCGCCTGCTCGACGACCGCCCGTGTTGGCGCCTTGGCCTGAGCAAATGCCATCCGTGGCATAAGCGCAGCCGCGGTCGAAAGGAGCGCGGACCGTCGTGACAATTTCATCGGATGAACAACCTCGCCGCCGCTCCCCAGCGCCCGCAACACCTTGTGAAAATCAGGGAGTTGCCCACGGGTCGACGTCCAATGTCATTGATTAGGCGGCATTTTCTGAAAACTTAACCGGTATTCGCGGCGACTGCAACAAATGGCCCCCTTGCGGCGACCTCCTCGACCATCCATATACCATCCATGTGGATGTTATTGGGGATAGGCGATGGCGGGAACTGTGCACCGGCTGCCGGACAGGGTGGGCGAGTCCGAGAAAATTACGGTCAACGTGGGCTACGTCGACCTTGGCCACATCGACCTGCTGGTGCAAGAGGGTTTCTACTCCAACCGCAGCGACCTCATCCGCACAGCGATTCGCAATCAGCTCGCCATTCACGCGGATGCCGTCAAGCAGTCGATCGTCCGGCACACGCTTGAGCTCGGCCTGCGACGCTACAGCCGCGAGAATTTGGAAGCCGTGAAGGCCACCGGCGACAAACTGCGGATCAATATCGTCGGACTGGCCGTCATCGCCGACGACGTATCGCCTGAGCTTGCGAGCGAAACCATCGAGTCGATCAACGTTCTTGGCGCCCTGCAGGCCAGCCCGGCGGTCAAGGCGGCACTTTTTGACCGCATACGGTGATTGCACCGCGACCCCCTCCTTTGAAGGACATGAGAATGAAGAGCCTCTTCAGCGGTGCCATGCACAAGGCTGCGAAACTTACACAAAATCAAAACGTCATCGAAGCCACGCGCGTGATTCGGCGCGCGCTGTCCGGGGGGCGAGAGAATAGCTCCTGGCCCACCGATACGTCCTCCGAAAAAATCCAGCGGATCGAACCGAAGCAGACTCCGGCCGAGGTGGCCGGTTTTGCCCGAGCTGGCGCCGGCATCGGCGCAGAGGGCGCCGCGAGAGACTTTGGTTTTAACCCCGGGCGTGTCAAGCGGCCGCTGGGAGAGATTTTGGAGCTGCTGCGAACGCCCGACCTTCCCGGATTCGGGCTGCCCTCAAAACCGGCCGTAAAAGCCCGAAGCGCCCCTCCGGTGCCGCCGGACGGGGCAGGGTTTTTGACCCGAACCTTTGCTTGCGAGGCTGGTTCGAGGGACTACAAACTCTACGTTCCAAGCCGGATGAAATCCTCGAAGCGTCCGTTGATCGTGATGCTTCATGGCTGCGCGCAAAATCCCGACGATTTCGCCGCCGGGACCGGCATGAATCTGCTGGCAGAGGAACATGGCTTTATCGTCGCCTATCCCAGGCAACCGACAAGTTCCAATCCGACCGCCTGCTGGAACTGGTTCAACATCAAGGATCAGATGCGCGACATTGGCGAACCGAGCATTCTCGCCGGAATCACGCGCCATATCATGGCGGAGTTCGATATCGATTCAAAAAAAGTGTTCATGGCGGGTCTCTCCGCCGGCGGCGCCATGACGGCGATCATGAGTACCGCCTATCCGGAGCTGTATGCCGCGGCAGGCATTCATTCCGGGCTCGCCTATGGGTCTGCCACGGATCTGCCCTCGGCATTTGCGGCGATGCGTGGCAATCCAGGTCTGGCCGAGAAAACACCCAAAAGGCGGCGGTCAGGAAAGGCCGGTGGCGTTCGCACGATCGTGTTTCATGGCGCATCCGATCAAACGGTGCATCCCGCCAACGCCGATCGAATCGTGGCTGCGGCGCGGGCGGAACTGTCCGATCCTGAACTGGAAATAGAGCAAGGCCAGGCGGGTGGGCGAAAATATACGCGCACCATCATCACCGAGGCGAGCGGCGTCCCGCATGTGGAATATTGGGCCATCCAGGGATTAGGGCACGCCTGGTCGGGAGGTCGCCCGGAAGGCTCCTACACGGATCATCAAGGGCCCGACGCGACGCGCGAAATGCTGCGGTTCTTCCTGAAACGTCCAACGCCGACCCCGAGGTAGGCACCTTGATCCGAGGCAAATGCTTAATCTTTGCCTCGGGCCTTGCGGATGGGGGCCGGCGCACCATATAAGGTAAGGCAATGTCGATGCCTTCGGGCTCTGTTGCCGGATACGGTCGCGATACGAAGTGGTAACGCCGGATGTACGCGTACTACTTGGTTCGTGGCCGTTGTTTTTTGGTTTCAGCCTTACCTCTGCCGCCCGTGCAGTGGCGTTGTTTTCCAGGCTGAACTTTTTCGCGGATTGTCGGGGCAAGACCGCAACAGGCTCGCATGCCGACCACCCCTTATAAAATTCCGTTGCCAACTCCTCCGACCGGAAAAACCAATGGCTCAACATTTGTATGCAATCGGCCAGCACGTGAATTTCGATGGACAGATCGGGTCACAGATGAAACCGGCCGGTACTTTCATTGTCACCAAGCTTCTGCCGCCGCTCGGCGTCGAATTTCAGTACCGAATCAAAAGCGAACGCGAGGCCTACGAGCGCGTGGCGATCGAACCGCAGCTGCGGGCCCTGAAACCGAAGGACCCCGCAGACAATCAATTGCCGCGCAATGCCTCCGAAGCGGAGCGCGTTTTCGCCGGCGCCTGACGACGCGAAGTCAGCAAGACGATGCCTAACCGCGCCTGCCTGTCACTCTGGCATGATCTCCGGCTTGTTGTTGGGGAACTTTGCGATGACCGCTTCATCCACGTTAAAGTGTTGGGCGACCAATGCCGGCGGCGTATGAGTGATCCAGTCCGATAAGGACACATCCGCGAAATAGGAACTTCTGAACACTTCGAGGAATTGCAGGTCGGTATCGCCGACATTCTTTATATAATGTCCGTTGCTGCGCTTCACATAGCCGATGTCGCCGGGGTTGAAATCCATTGTGACCGCTCTGGGCCCGGAATCGAACACGGTCATGCGTCCTTTTCCCTTGATCCAATATTGCCATTCATCGGCATTGGGATGCCAATGCATCTCTCGAAGTCCCCCCGGATGGATCGTGACAAGCGCCGCCGCGATTGTCTTCGACACGGTGAAATTGCTGCTGTCGGCAATCCGGACTTCGCCGCCCTTCGTCTGCCGCGTGGGCGCGCTTGAGCCCAGGGAAAATGTGAATGGATGCGGCGGAAACCCCATCGGTCCCTTGACCGCCGCCTGGTCGGCCGAGAGAGCTCCTGGCAGCTTGCCTTGGAAGATATAGAGCTGGTGAAGGGGAATTTTCGCGAAGGTGTCGATCGGGACGCCGAAATTCTCGGCCAATATCTCCGGCGGCGTGTGCGCCATCCAATCGGTAACCAAGAGAGTATTGTATTCCGTGGCTTTGCCATCGTCGAAGCACAGGATGAACTCACACCCGTCCGGCCCGAGCCCTTGCAGCGAATGCGGCAGGCCCGCCGGAAAATACCAAAGATCGCCCTCTTTCACATCGGCGACGGAGGCCCGGCCCATTTCGTCGAGAATCGTGACCCGGCAGTTGCCGTAGGACATGAAGCCCCACTCGGCCGCAAGGTGCCAGTGCATTTCCCTGATGCCCCCGGCGGTGAGCCGCATGTCGACGCCGGAGATGGTGTCCGCGATGGCGAAGTCGGCTTGTGTCACCTGACGCGCCCACCCTCCATCCTGGACACGTTTCGGTGCATTGTTGAACGAGGCCCAGAACATCGGCATGTCGCTGACATCGGTCGGCGGCGGGAATTGCGCCGACGGAAACTGGCTGCCCAGCACCTTGTTCTGCGGACCTGGATCGGTGAGACTGGCTGGGTTACCCGTGGTGTTGATGGCTCCCTGCGGCGGCTCATCCGGATTTCCGTAGGTGGCGGAACGCGCCTTCGTCGCGGCCGTAACCATTGCGCCCGCGGCTGTCGCCGACAAAATTTTTCGCCTCGAAATCTTGGACATCGCATAGCCTCCGACGTTGCTCATACTTGGTATTGGATGACCCGCTGAGACGCAAGCCAGCAACGAGCGACAATTCTAGCCTGGCCTGCGTCGTAGCATTGGGGTTATGGTTGCGCTCGCAAACACCTTCGTGACAGCAACTCGATACCCGCGTGGAAAAGCCATGTCCGATCCGGAAATCGATTCCATCCGAGAGATTCTGGCCGCGCGGCCGCGGCCGGCCGGGCTTGCAGAACGTCGCCAGCGCCTTGATGCGCTCGGCAAAAATTACGCCACCTCGGTCGAGGTTCACCTACAGCGAATCCATGCGAACGGGGTCGAGGCGGAGTGGTCCATATCGTCGGGCGCGGACCCCGCGCGCGCCATCCTGTTTTTGCATGGCGGTGGTTACATCTCTGGATCGATCGAGAGTCACAGGCCATTGGCGACCGAGATCGGGCGGGCCGCTGGCGCCCCCACACTCTCGCTTGGGTATCGGCTCGCGCCGGAACATCGTTTTCCGGACGCGGTGGAAGATGTAATTTCCGGCTATCGATTTCTGCTCGATCGCGGCATTGCCTCCGATCGCATTGCGATTGCCGGCGACAGTGCCGGCGGCGGTCTGGTGATCGCCTTGATGATTGCCGCCCGCGACAGTGGACTGCCGCTGCCGGGTTGCGGCTGGTGTATTTCCCCTTGGGTCGATCTGGAATGCACGGGCTCGACAATGTCGACAAAGGCCGCTGTCGATCCGCTCATTCAAAAGCCCTATCTCATCGAACTGGCAAACGACTATCTCGGCGGAGCTTCGCCGCGCGAGGAACTGGCCTCGCCGCTGTTTGCCGACCTCAAAGGGCTGCCGCCCGTGTTGATCCAAGTCGGTTCGGCCGAAACGCTCCTCGATGATTCGGTCCGGCTTGCCGGCGCGTTGGGAGCTGCCGACGTTGCCGTCACATTGGAAATCTGGCCCGACATGATCCACGCCTTTCCGCTGTTCCATCAGGTGGTCGGGGCCGGACGCCGGGCGATCGAGCAGGCAGGCCAATTTATGAAACTGCAGGATTTGGCCGGCCGCCCGATCTGAAGGCGGGCAACTTGGACGCGGTTGGCCAGAACCTTGGAAATTTGGGCGCGCGCCGGGACATATGTGATATTTTAGGGCCCCTCGGCGCCGGACGACCCTGGCCGCCTTGAGCCGAGGATGGGGCGTCCGATTACACGCGAGCTTCGCTATGACCACCGATATTTCGGAAATGCCGAGCCGCACCGCCATTGAAAACCTTTTGCGAGACCTTGGCGTCCCGGATCAGGCCGTGCGGCAAGGCGACCTCGTCGTGCGCTCGCCCATAAACGGCGCCGAGATCGCGCAGCTGCCCTCGGCGTCGGAGGCCGAAGTCGAACGCAAAATCGACGCGGCTCATTCCGCGTTCCTGATGTGGCGGGCGGTTCCAGCCCCGAAACGGGGGGAGCTGCTGCGTCTGTTCGGCGTGGAACTTCGCACCCATAAGACTGCTCTCGGCCGGCTCGTGTCGATTGAATCCGGCAAGATCCTGCAAGAAGGCTTGGGCGAAGTGCAGGAGATGATCGACATCTGCGACTTTGCGGTCGGTTTATCGCGCCAGCTCTACGGGCTGACCATCGCGACCGAGCGTCCCGAACACAAGATGCTGGAGACCTGGCACCCGCTGGGCGTTGTCGGCATCATCAGCGCCTTTAACTTCCCTGTCGCGGTGTGGGCATGGAATGCCGCCCTGGCTCTCGTCTGTGGCGACACTCTGCTCTGGAAGCCATCGGAAAAAACCCTTCTCAGCGCGCTCGCGTGTCAATCCTTGCTCGAACGTGCAGCCGCCGGTCTCGCCTTCGTTCCACAAGGCCTCTCTGCGATCCTTGTCGGCGGACCGCAGCTCGGCGAGGCTCTCGTCGAGGATCGCCGCATACCGCTGGTGAGCGCCACGGGATCGACGCGCATGGGCCGCGCGGTGGCGCCGCGGATCGCGGCTCGCTTTGGCCGAGCCATACTCGAATTGGGTGGCAATAATGGCATGATTGTCGCGCCGTCAGCCGACCTCGATCTTGCCACAAGGGCCGTCCTCTTCGCCGCGGTTGGAACCGCGGGCCAGCGCTGTACGACACTTCGCCGACTGTTCGTGCATGAGAGCGTCTATGACCATCTTATCCCGCGTTTAAAACATGCTTACAGCGAGGTTGCGATCGGCAATCCGCTTGAAGCCGGAACGCTGGTTGGCCCTCTGATCGATCGGCGTGCCTTCGAGGCTATGCAGACAAGTTTGGCCGAAGCGCGGAACGAGGGCAGCGTGATCACCGGCGGTGAACGTCTGCTCGGCAACCTTTGGCCGGCGGCTTATTACGCCCGTCCGGCCCTCATCGAGATCGAGCGGCAGACGCCGCTTGTCTGCCGCGAGACTTTCGCGCCGATCCTTTACGTCATGCGCTACCGTGATCTGGATGAAGCGATCCAGCGACATAATGCCGTGCCCCAGGGGCTCGCGTCCTCCATCTTCACCAACGACCTAAGGGAGGCGGAACTCTTTACCTCAAGCATGGGCAGCGATTGCGGGATCGTGAATGTAAATGTCGGTCCTTCGGGAGCGGAGATCGGCGGCGCTTTTGGGGGCGAGAAAGAAACCGGCGGCGGCCGCGAGGCAGGCAGCGATGTCTGGAAAGCCTATATGCGGCGTGCCACCACCACCATCAATTATTCGCGCGAGTTGCCCTTAGCGCAGGGCATTCGTTTTGACGTGCCCCCGGCGTGACGCAAACGCAGCGAAGTCGGTTCGGCCATTCATCTAGCGACCCAACTCGACGATCAGGCCTTCATTCGCGCGAAGGCTTAGGACCGATCCGACGGGTTCGTCCTTGCGGTCGCAGCATGTCGAGATTGCGATCCGGATTTCCGGCAAGTGGGGCGGAACCGTCCAGCCACGCGGCGCCGCGCTAAAATTAAGGACAATGATGGTTCGATCCGCGCCGTCATCCCGCTCATAGGCGAGCACATCATTGCCGCAGTCGAGAAAACGCCAATGGCCTCTCGAAAGCGATGCGTGTTCCCGCCGATAATGCAAAAGATTGCGCACGAGGGAAAGGATTGTCGTTTGCGCCGCGCTCATCGTCGCGACATTGCGGGTCCGATGGTCGGGCGTCAGCGGCAGCCAGGGTCTGTGCGTCGAGAAACCCGCAAAATCCGCGGCGTCCCATTGCATCGGGGTGCGTACCGGATCGCGTCCTACGCTGAGGCCGGGCTCGCGCTTCGCCCAAGGGTCGCAAATTTGATCCGGCGGTATCTCGACGTGACCTATGCCAAGTTCGTCCCCGTAGTAGAGCGTTGGGGTCCCGCGCAGGGTCAAGAGCAGCATGGCTGCGATCCGCGCCTGCTCCTCCCCGACCCTCGCGGCGATGCGCGGGCGATCATGATTGCCGAGAACCCAGTTCGGCCAACCGCCCTCGGGGAGAGCCGCCTCATAATCCCGGATAAGTTCGGCGAGGCGGGGCGCGGTCCAGGCGGTTTGCAGAAGCTGGAAGTTGAAGGGAAGATGTGCGCCCTGGAGGGCTTCACCATAATAGGTCACGAGCCGTTCGATCGGCAGATAGATTTCGCCGATCAGCACCCGGTCGTCGAATTCCTCGAGAACCCGGCGCAATTCAGCGATCACCTCATGAACGTCGGGCTGGTCGGTCGAATGAATTTGCAGCAGCCGATCGATCTCGGGCTGTTCCGGTGTCCACGCCGGATTGGGCGGGTTATCCCGCAGGCCCGGGTCTTTCATGAGGTGCCAAATCACGTCAACCCGAAATCCGTCGACGCCGCGGCGAAGCCAGAACCGAAGCACCTCGTGCATCGCCGCGCGGACATTTGGGTTTCGCCAGTTGAGATCAGGCTGCTCGGCAAGAAAGGCGTGATAGTAATATTGCCCCGTTGGCTCGTCCCACGCCCAGGCGCTGCCGCCAAAATTGCTGATCCAATTGTTCGGCGGCCCACCGTCCGGCGCGGCATCGCGCCAAATATACCAATCCCGTTTCGCGGACGAGCGGGATTTCCGGCTCTCCAGAAACCAAGGGTGCAGCACCGATGTATGGTTCGGCACGAAGTCGAGGATGATTCTCAGCCCCCGCGCATGGGCATCCGCAACGAGGAGATCGAAGGTTTCGAGGGTTCCGAAGATCGGATCGATTTCGCAATAGTCGGCGATATCATAGCCGAAGTCGTACATTGGCGAAGGATAGATAGGCGAAATCCAGATCGCATCGACACCGAGCCAGACGAGATAATCGAGGCGTTGGCGGATGCCTTCCAGATCGCCGATACCATCGCCATTCGAATCCTGAAAGGAGCGCGGGTAGATTTGATAGATGGCGCCGGTCTGCCACCAGGCATGCAACATGAATCCACTCCGTTCATCTCAATCTCGATCGGCACCGTCGTAAACCGGACGACCTCACTTCCGGCGTCGCAGCAATGTCACACAACTCGCACCAAACCAGCGGATTTTTCCCGACAAACATGGCATGGTGACGGGGTAGGAGCGCGAATCTGCTGACATGGATCATTGTAAACAGGAGAGATCCTGGCAACCAGCAGCAACCCGCCGCTGGTTGACCCCAATCGAGAGCGCTCGACGGGTGGAAGATCGCGGCCAAGGAATTGACGAAAATCCTGCGGAAGAAAGCCCCTGATGAATCTCCCCGCTCCCGATGATCGGCCGACCTCAGAGATGTCCCTTCGCCACCCCGACGCGCGCGACACCGACATCGCTCTGTCGAAAGAGATTCTGACGGTCAGCCGCGCGGAGAAGGAGGCGGTCTTTGCGCTGCTGCGTACATCGCCAGAGGGCCTGGATCCCACCGAAGTTAAAGCGAGGCTGGCATTGGCCGGCCCAAACCTCATCGCCCGCGAAGGGCGCCCTAGCCTTGCAAACGAATTATGGGGGCGGGCAAAGAACCCCCTGAACGCATTGCTCCTCAGTCTTGCCGCGACGTCTTATTTCCTCGGCGACATCCGAGCGGCCGTGGTCATTTCGGTCATTGTACTTCTCGCCGTTGTTACGGCCTTCATCCAGGAGCATCGCTCCAATGACGCCGCCGCCAAGCTCCGCGCCATGGTGAAAACGACGGCCAGCGTCAAGCGACGCGGCGGCCCGGCCAACAGCGACTCCAATGGCTTCATCGAAATTCCGATCGAACAGCTCGTGCCCGGCGATGTCGTGCGCGTTTCGGCCGGCGATATGATTCCCTCCGATCTCCGCCTCGTCAGCGCCAAGGATCTCTTTATCAATCAGGCGGCACTTACCGGCGAGGCGATGCCTTCCGAGAAGTCGGTGCGCGCGTTCGATGGTGACGTCACCGATCCGTTTAGCCTTCCAAACCTTTGCTTCATGGGCGGCAGCGTGGTCAGCGGATTCGGCACCGGCGTCATCGTCCATACGGGCGCAAGAACCTATTTTGGGCAGCTTGCCGACTCGATCGCGGGACAGCGCGAACTTACAAGTTTTGACAAGGGTATCAATCGCTTCACCTGGCTGATGATCCGGTTCATGTTGGTGATGGTTCCGGCCGTCTTCCTGATCAATGGTCTCACCAAGGGCGATTGGCTCGAGGCGCTGTTGTTTGCAGTCGCCGTCGCGGTCGGGTTGACGCCCGAAATGCTGCCGATGATCGTCACCGTGAACCTCGCCAAGGGCGCGATCGCCATGTCGCGGAAGCGGGTGATTGTGAAGCGCCTCCATGCGATCCAAAATTTCGGGGCGATGGATATATTATGCACCGACAAGACCGGCACGCTCACGCAGGATCGCGTCATCCTCAAGCGACATCTCGACATTCGGGGCAATGACAGCGAAAGGGTGCTCGAGTATGCCTATTTGAACAGCCATTATCAGTCTGGTCTAAAGAACCTCCTTGATGTGGCCGTCCTTGAGCATGTGGAGCTCGGCAAAAATCTGCACTTGCGGCATCGCTACGAGAATATCGACGAAATTCCGTTTGATTTCGTCCGGCGGCGCCTTTCCGTCATCCTCTCGCGCGAGGACGGCACGCATGTCCTCATCTGCAAGGGCGCGGTAGAGGAAGTCTTCTCGGCATGCCGGCATTATGAACTCGGCGATGAACTAGGAACTTTGGACGCCAGTCATCTCACCGCGGCCCAGGCGGAGACTCGCGCCCTCAACGAGGATGGGTTCCGCGTCGTCGCCGTTGCCTATAAGGAAATTACCGACAATCTCAAACAGGGCTATTCGGTTGCGGACGAAAGCGACCTAACCCTGCTCGGCTACATCGCCTTTCTCGACCCGCCGAAGGAAAGTGCCGGAGCGGCAATCGCCGCGCTCAACAGATCCGGCGTCGCCGTCAAGATTCTCACGGGCGACAATGAGGTCATCACCCGCAAGATTTGCCACGAAGTTAAGCTCAAAGTGGACCGCATCGTTCTCGGTCCTGAAATCGAACGCATCGACGACGAAGCTTTGGCCGAACTTGTGGAATCTGCCTCCGTCTTCGCCAAGGTCTCCCCAGCGCAGAAAGCCCGTATTCTCGCTGCGCTTCATTCGAGAGGCCATGTCGTCGGTTTTTTGGGGGATGGGATCAACGACAGTCCGGCGTTGAAGGCCGCCGACGTCGGCGTGTCCGTCGACACGGCCGTCGACATCGCCAAGGAATCGGCAGATATCATCTTGCTCGAGAAAAGTCTGATGGTGCTTCAGGAAGGCGTCATCGAAGGCCGCAAGATCTTCGGCAATATTACGAAATACATCAAGATGGGCGCGAGCTCGAACTTCGGCAACATGTTCAGCGTGCTTGGCGCAAGCACATTTTTGCCGTTTCTGCCGATGTTGCCTATTCAGGTTCTGACCAATAATCTGCTCTATGATTTATCGCAAACAGCCATCCCGACCGACAATGTGGATGAGGAATATCTCTCCGTTCCCCGCCGATGGGACATCGGCAATATTTTTAAATTCATGATATGTATCGGCCCGATCAGCTCGATCTTCGATTACGCGACTTTTTTCACGATGCTTTACGTATTCGACGCCTGGAATAATTCTTCGTTGTTCCAGACGGGCTGGTTCGTCGAGTCCTTGCTTACGCAAACGCTCATCATTCACATCATCCGGACCGCCAAAATCCCCTTCCTGCAAAGCCGCGCGAGTACCACCCTTATCGCAACATCCGTGGTGATCAGCGCGATCGGAATCGCGCTGCCCTATACGTTGGCGGGAGACGCCCTGAAGTTTACGCCATTGCCCCCGCTCTATTGGATCATCCTTGCCGGATTTCTGCTGACCTACGCGACCCTCACACAATTGGTCAAAAGCTGGTTCGTCCGCCGCTGGGGCATGTAAAGATCGAATTGTCCCGCTGGCGCCCTCGAACCTTGAAAATCGAACACTATCTTATATTTCGCACTTCAGTGCCTATATGAGATAAGTAGCCACCATAGCGGGGAAATGCACTGATGACGCTTCGTTTTCCGAACATCAGCAGAAACTATGATTCGACTCGACACTGCATCTGCTTCTGGGGCCACGATTCCGCAAAAGAGGTCTCGTTCCAATTGGACGAGGGTGCCATACACCACATCAGCCGCTTTGCGGATCGGGATGAAGCCTCAATGCTGCATGTGTTCGATGTCAATCGAGCTCGTATCGAGGCAGCCGCCAGCGCCGCTTATCTCAAGCAGCGAAAGAGCTTTTATCGGCTGTCGGCAGCGGATCTGTAAATAAAAACCATAAGGGAGGGATGCCATGTCCAGAGGTGATACGCACGGCAATCGCGAGGCCAAAAAGCCTAAAAAGGTGAAACCCAAGGAAACGGCGGCTGTTTCGACCCTCGCCTCCATTCAGAAAAAGGCGGTAGAAGCCGCCCACCCAAAAAAGAAGTAAGTGGCTGCATCTGTAGATTTGCGTGTTGCCTGGATGATCGCGTCCAGGCGCAGCGTCTCCCGTCCCTTCCGGTGTGCGAAGCGTGCGCGAGCCCGCCGACACGCCAGCTGCGACTCTATTTCGCTCTGCTTCGGTGCGTGCGTGCCTCGACGGGAATCTTCCAGGCCGCTGCCCCGGCGTCAGGTTAACCTGTCAGCCGCCGATCTTCGAAAAATCGGCCACCTCATGCACGGCCCGGCGCAGTCCATTCAAAAGGCGAAGACGGTTTTTGCGTAATTCGGGATCGGCCGCATTTACGGTCACGCGGTCAAAAAAAGCATCGACCGGGGCCCGAAGCTCGGAGAGAGCCCGCATTGCGGTCTCGAAATCTTCGGACTCGACGCTCACTCTTGCCGTCTTGGCTGCCGTCTCCAAGCCCGCGGCCAGCGCTTTCTCCTCAGGCTCCATAAGCAGAGCCGGAGAATAATTTTCAGCGAAGGAAGCGCTTTCTTGCGCCGTCGATTTTTTCTCTTCGGCACGGAGGATATTCGCAGCACGCCGGTAGCCGGCGAGCAGGTTCTTCCCCTCCTCAGTGTCGAGGAAACGTCCCAGCGCTTCGACGCGCCGAACGATCAAAAGAAGATCGTCTTGGCCCGGAAGAGCAAATACCGCGTCGATCAGATCGTGCCGCGCCCCGTGCTCGCGCAAATAAACTTTGAGACGATCGCCAAAAAAACTCAGGAGTTGATCGAATAGCTCATCTGGGCCGAGCGATGCTTTCCGTTCGCTCAAAAAGCCCGCGTGTGTGTGTGCCGCCGCGAGGAGAGAACGCAGCGGCAAACGCAGCTCGTTTTCGAGCACCAGCGCGATGATACCAAGCGCCGAGCGGCGCAAAGCATAAGGATCCTTGCTGCCGGTGGGCTTTTCATCGATCGCAAAAAAACCGACCAGCAGATCGAGCTTGTCGGCCAAGGCAACGGTGATCGCAACCGGATTGGAAGGGACGCGATCGCTCGGGCCTTGCGGCTTGTAGTGATCCTCGATGGCCTCGGCGACACTGGCGTGTTCCCCCTGGGCGAGCGCGTAATAGCGTCCCATCACGCCCTGCAATTCAGGGAATTCGCCGACCATTTCAGACGTCAAATCGGCCTTGGCAAGAGCTGCTGCGCGCTCGACGAGGCCAACGTCGGCGCCGGTGTAGGCCGCAATATCGCGGGCCAGCAAAACCAATCTCTTGCTTCGGCCGCCTTCACTGCCAAGCTTCTCGTGGAAGATCATCTGATCGAGCTTGGCCAACCGGTCTTCGAGTTTGACCTTGAGGTCGGTTTCCCAAAAAAACTTGGCATCGGAGAGCCGAGCCTGCACAACCCGCCCGTTCCCGGCGGCAATCGCCGTTCCGCCATCGCTGCCTTCGATATTGGCGACGAGCACAAACTTATGACTGAGCTTCCCGCTGTGCGGGTCCCGCAACACAAAACATTTCTGGTTGGCGCGAATTGTGGTCCGGATGACCTCGGGCGGGATATCGAGAAAGGCCGCGTCAAATTCACCGATCAGCACCACCGGCCATTCGACCAGCCCGGCCACTTCCTGCAACAGCGATTCATCTTCAACAAGTTCGAGGCCATGCGCGAGGGCGAGGTCGCGGGCATCGTAAAGAATCATGTCTCGCCGCCGGGCCGGATCAAGCACGACCTTGGCTCTTTCGAGCGCTTGAACATAATCGTCGAAGCGGCGCACCTTGATTTTCCCGGGCGCCATAAATCTATGGCCGAAAGTTATATTGGCAGCGCTCACGCCATCGAGAGCGAAGGGAACCACTTCCGTATCTTCCGTCTCGGGACCGAAAGTGGCGAGAATGGCGTGTAGCGGGCGCACCCAGCGTAAAGCATCCGCGCGAGCCGAAGCCGCCCCCCATCGCATCGACTTGGGCCAGGGAAAACTTCTGAGGACGGCGGGCAAGATTTCGCTCAAAACCTCAATTGTGTTTCTGCCTTTTTGCTCGATCACGGCGACATAGAACTCGCCCTTTTTCGAATCGCTCGCGATTTTGGCTTCCGTCAGCGAAGCGAGGCCCGCGTTTTTCAGAAAGCCCTGGATCGCGGCTTCGGGGGCGCCGAGCCGCGGTCCTTTCCTTTCCTCCCGCGTGTCGGGCTGCTTGGTGGGCAAATCCGAGACGTGCAAGGCAAGACGCCGCGGTGTCACAAAACTCGCGGCGCCTTCATACGAAAGCCCGCGCTCTGCCAAGGCCTCGGTTACGAGGCGGCGGAGATCCTCGGCCGCCTGCGCCTGCATGCGCGCGGGTATCTCTTCGCAGAAAATTTCAAGAAGAAGGTCTGGCATTGGATCGCGTCGGGCGCCTTTAGGAGGGGAATGAAGGGTTCGGTTGTATAGGCACGAGTCCGCCAGCAAGGGAAACCCGCAAAAAAAGGGGTCTATGGTGATCAATTTTATTGCGGAACGGAACAACGATAACGGGAAAGTGTTAGGCGAACCTTAGTGGGCCCCTATTGGAGGAACGCCATGAATATCGCAAAAATTTCGATAGTCTCAGGTTCCTTAATGCTCGCGGCCACGTCGACGGTGTCGGCGGGACCGATGAGTGTTGCAGGTTCGAACATTGTTACGCCCCCGGCTCAGGTGGAACGAGTCCAGTACTGGTATCCAGGATATGGATACGGTTGGAACGCGGGTGCGGCAGTAGCTGGCACAGCCCTTGGGTTGCTTTCGCTGGGGACAGCGGGAGCGCTCGGTGGCGGTTACGGCTACGGCTATGGCTATCCGTACGGCTATTATGCTGGCTACGGCTATCCTGCTTATCGCTATGCATATTATCGGCCATATCGGTATGGGTGGTATCGCCCCTATCGTGCTTATGCCTATTACCGGCCGTATTATCGCCATCATGCCTATTGGCGTCCGCATCGCCATTATGCTTATTATCGCACGGTCTATACAGGTCGGAGCGTCTATTATCACCACCGGCATCATCGGTGGCATTGCCATTATTGAGGCCCGCTTCGTCACGCAGCCGGCAGCTTCGGTCAAACCCGAGGCCTGCCGGTTTAGCTGGCGCCCTTGACTGCCGACCCTTCTCAAAGGGCGTTGGCGGCTTTGTTTTGCAAAGGCGGTGGACCAAGAGCCTAGGCGCCACCGCCTTCTGTCTTGAGCCAGGCCACACCGCAGGCTTTAGCAAGGTCGCGCACCCGTAAAATATAGCTTTGCCGCTCGGTCACCGAGATGACTCCGCGCGCATCGAGCAGGTTGAAGAGATGCGAGGCCTTGATGCACTGATCGTAGGCCGGCAGAACCATCCCATGGCGGCCGCCTTCGTCCCCTCGATCGAGCAGCGCCCGGCAGGAAGCTTCGGCATCCCTGAAATGCCGGAACAACACATCGACATCAGCAGCCTCGAAATTATAGCGTGAGTATTCCTGCTCCGCCTGGGTGAAGACCTCGCCATAGCTGACTTTCTCGGCCCCCTCGCCGCCATTGAAATTCAGGTCATAGACGTTGTCGACGCCTTGCACATACATTGCGAGCCGTTCGAGTCCGTAGGTCAATTCACCAGACACCGGCGCGCACTCAATTCCAGCAACCTGCTGGAAATAGGTAAATTGGGACACTTCCATCCCATCACACCAGCATTCCCAGCCCAGGCCCCAGGCTCCGAGCGTGGGACTTTCCCAATCATCCTCGACGAAACGGACATCGTGGACCTTGAGGTCGATGCCAATGGCTGCGAGCGATGCCAGATAGAGCGCCTGAAGATCGGGCGGCGACGGTTTCAGGATCACTTGGAACTGATAAAAGTGTTGCAGGCGATTCGGGTTCTCGCCATAGCGCCCATCCTTGGGCCGACGCGAGGGCTGCACATAGGCCGCCTTCCACGGGCGAGGGCCGAGCGAGCGGAGCGCCGTGGCCGGGTGAAACGTCCCTGCTCCCATTTCCATGTCGTAGGGCTGCAGGATGAGGCAGCCTTCCACACTCCAGAAATTCTGCAAGGTGAGAATAAGATCCTGAAACGAGCGAGCGGGATCGAGCGATCGAGTCCCTTTGTCCTTGGCTGCAAGGTCCGCGTTATTCATGATCAGCCGACCGCATGACCGGAACCTCTTTCAACCAACCGGCGGTCCGCAGGGACCATGCCAAAAAAACCGGATCGCTTCATCGCGCGATATTTCCATTAAACGGGCTGGGCAAGAGCCGCAACGGCGTTATCTTTTTAGGGTCGCTAGCGGTGATATTTTACCTTTGATGGGGCCAGAGCGGCAATTCTGACCGGCTCCAAGGTTATTGATTCAAGGAGGAAAAAATGAAGCTCTTGCGGATCATGGTCGTCGCGGCCCTAACCGCCTTTGGCGTCATTGTTGGCGGCGGCGGCGTGCATGCGACCCCCGCGACCGGGGTTTTATCGGGAGCACCCGCCGTCAAAGGCTTGCAAACGCGCCTCGGAGCCGCGCCTGTCGAAAAGGCCTATTATTATTACAGGCGTCATTATTGGCATCCTTATTATCGCCGCTACTATTGGCATCGGCGCTATTATCGCCCCTATTGGCATCGGCGCTATTATCGTCCGTATTGGCATCGCCGCTATTGGCATAGGCGGTATTACTGGTAACAATCATCTCAATTTGAATCGGCCGGCCTTACTCTAATGATTACATACCATTAGATGCAGCCGGCCGGCTTGACCACGGCGCAAATCTAAAGCATGCTCGAAATGTCGTTTTGGCATCTGACGTAAAATATTTATGGAGTAATCCAAATGAAGATATCAAAGACATTAGGTTTGGTCGTGGCAACCGCTTTCGCCGCAGCGTTTAACTTTAATATGGCTCTGGCAGCGCCCGTCACGGGAGGCGCGGACCCGATCGCCCTCAATCAGCCTGCCGCGGCGAACGGGCTTATTCAAAAAGTCCGGCATATGGGCGGCCCGGACCGGCATGGACCCGGCCACCATCCCCACCATGGCCATCACGACCATCACCACCATGGCCATCACCACCATGGTCATCATGACCATCATCACCATGGCCATCACGGCCATCATCACGAGATGTAGTTTCCGCCGATTGCGTCAAGCAAAGCTCGTTATTCGGCCAAGGGCGACATCCGTAGCTCCCTTGGCCCCGGCCCCCCTTTTACCATTCGATTGTTCCGCATCCTCGATGGATCGCGTCGGCAGCGGGCGAAAACGCCTCTCCCTCGTGAAGAATGAGAGGGGCCGCAATCGCAAGCGGCGCGCGGCTCCCTTTTTTCCCCCGCACAAGTATACGAATCGCTGCGAGGTCCCGCCGGGGATAGACTGGCAGGATCGTGATGCGGCCGACACGCCCTGTCAGAGTGTCAATGATAATGGGCAAAGCATCCGGGTGATGCATCAGGATAAATAATCCACCTGGCTCAACGCGGGCCGCCAACACCAACGACCCGGCAGCTATCTGGTGAATGTCGGTTATTGAGCGATCGTCAGGAGAAATGCCATGGCAGAGCAGCTAGCGCCAACAATGAGATCGTTCACGACGATAGCGGAACTTCGTAGTAACTGGCGCCAGGAAGAATCAAACGTGGCCCGCGTACCGCTCGCCGCAAGAACACCACTGCCCAGCAATGCCAAAACATCGCTGATGGGATTCGACATGGGCGAGTTCCAGTTTGATCCGTGGTTCACGAAGTGGAGCCAAGGTGCTTGCGGGGCAGAAGGTAATCGCTCTGCCGCAAATGTCTATAATTTCAGCTTCTGGCAGTATGTGGACATCAGCTACTACTATGGACACCAGCTGCTCACTGTCCCACCCACGGTTTGGACTAATGCTGCGCATAAGAACGGAGTACTGAGCCTCGGTACGTTAGGTCTGAATTGGTATGAGCAAGAGAATGTGGGCAAGTTTGACCTCGATGACGTGAAGGCCATGCTCACGAAACGTCCTGCGCAACCAGATCCGAAGAGAATGTATCTGGAAGAATGCATTGACGTGATGAAAAAGATTGCTGGCTACTATGGATTCGATGGCTATTTAGTAAATTTTGAACCGGAGGCGGGCGTGAACCTATCCGCCTTCAAGCCCGGCATGATGCAATTGCTCTCTGCTCTGAAAACTGCTGGACTGACAATGCTCTGGTATGACTCGACGTTTAGCAGCGAGAATGGTTTCTATGATAACCGCCTCACAGGGGCTCAATACGAATTCTTTACCGCTGCAAATAACTTCCAAGCTAATTACTTTTGGGGAACTCGATTTAAAGATACTGAAAAGTATCCACAGCTCTCATGGGAAGTGCTCAAAGCCAAAAACTCTGCGACGGCTCTAGACGACCGTAAGCGCGTATTCATGGCCGTCGACTGTTCAAAAGATCGCCGTACTCCCCCTTACGAATCGCCGTTCTTTTTCCAAACTCTCGCTCTGATCAACTCGAGCATCCAAGACCCGCCTAATTTTTTTACGGGGCTGGGTCTCTATTATCCAGCCTGGGTCATGTACGATCTCAGATTCCCGCCTGGCGACAAGGTAACGGACAAATTGCCCGACCGCGAAACCTTTCACAACAATGATGAAGCGTTTTGGTGCGGCACGAAGGACCTGATTGATTTTCCAAAACCACATGAAGGCCGCACAGTGCTGCCAAATGAATGTATGAGTTTTTACTTGCACGAACGTTCGGTGATCCGTTCTGCGCCATTTGTGACCACGTTTAACGACGGCGAGGGACTTTTCTATAACGTTGCCGGCGAAACCTTGTCCAAGGGGCCATGGAACAACTTAAGCGATCAAAGTGTATTGCCCTCGTTTCGATACAAATTTGCAAACACTGACAGCAAGACGAACAAGACAAAGCTTCAATACACTGATCCTGCCACCATATACACGGGAGGCTCAAGTCTATCAATCGATCTCTCCAAGATTGGAGTAGGCGGCTCACTGAACATCGTCCTTTTCAGAACGGAGTTCAAAGTGACGCCAACGAGCACAATTGGGCTCGTGGCAAAATTCTCTAGCAGCAAGGCCAACTTGACTTTGAAAGTTTCACGGCGGGGTTTTGACACAATCTCTATACCGGTAGAACAATCTATACCTTTAGAAAACGGCTGGACCCGTTACGTTTTTGATCTCAACAAGGGTGCAGCCGAGCAAGTTGTAACCGTTATTGGGCTCAACATAGAGGTCATGGCCACACCCACAATTTTTACTATAGGCGAACTGGCTCTGCTGGACAGCGCGCAAAGAATCGATCCGTCGCCTATTATGGACTTTCCTGGCGACTCAAAGGAGCTGGACTGGAGCAAGAACTTTCGCTCATCATCGCATTATCGCGTCTATGGCGTCTTAGGCAAAACCAGCTATTTGCTCGGTATCGCCTACAACTGCTTTTACCGAACGAAGTACGAGACTTGGGCTGGCGTGGTTGATGCAGTCCACATATTCAACACTGAACAATCGGGATTCACGAGTTACAAGGTCCAAGAGATCACCGCAGATGGTAACTACACGCCGCTCTAACACCAAAAACGTTAGCAAGTAGCAACGACATCTGTGCTGCGCTTGATTGACCCCGGGGCGGCGGATGTCACCATTCGATCATCGCAGCGCCGCGATGGATCGCGTCGGCAGCGGGCGAAAACGCCTCTCCCTCGTGAAGAATGAGAGGGGCCGCAATCGCAAGCGGCGCGCGGCTCCCTTTTTTCCCCCGCACAAGAATACGAATCGCCCTGCCGCCTCGCCTCGCATAGACCGGCAGGACGGTCATGCCGCCGATCCGTCCGGCGAGGGCGGTGAAGATGTCAGGCAGGGCATCGGGACGATGGATCAGAAGAAATACTCCGCCAGGCTCGACCAATGCCAACGAGGCCGCAATCCAGGCTGCGAGTGCCGCCGGACCCTGCTCCGCCATCGCATGGGCGCGCCGCTTTTGAGGTTCGGGTGAAAGCCGCGCCCGCCCCGGATCGAGAAAAGGCGGGTTGGTCAGAACAAGGGCGGCACTTTCATCGCATAATCCGGCGCCGCGACGGCTCGGCGGCGACAAGACATCCGCCTCGATGACAAAGCCGCGCTCCGCCAAGCCATTTTTGGTGAGATTGCCGCGGGCCAGGCCCGCGATGAAGGAATCATTCTCCACAAGGCCAATGCGCGCGCCGGGCCGCAAGACCGCGAGGGCCAGCCCTGCCGCGCCCACTCCGGCGCCCACGTCGAGGGCAAGACCGGAAAAATCGGCGGGTGCGGCGGCGGCCAGAAGCACGGCGTCTGTCCCGCTGCGGTGGCCTTTGGCGGGCTGATCAAGGAGAAGTCGGCCGCCCAGAAACGCATCTGTGACAATCCCGGGCATCCCGAGCGTCTCAACCATCGCGCAGTTCCCCGGCGAGGCCGGCCTCCGTCAAGGCCCTTCGCGCGCGTCCGGCGGCCTCGTCGGCGACCAGGATGCGGCGCGGCAAAAACGATAAGGAGCCTTCGACAGCGCTCATATGTTGATCGGCTAGAACGACGGCAATATTGTTTTCCGCCAGGATTGCCTCAACCAGCGAAATCAGCACAAGATCGTTGGTGCGAAGCAGTTCGATCACCTTAGTTCCCCACCGATATCGACCGGCCCGCCCTTCAATTTGCCATGGTGTGACGGATTGCATCTTTAATCAATCCGATGCAGTTCTTGATTTGCCGTTCGTTCCGTGCTGGGCATAAAACCCATCGGAGGTTTGCGCGCCAGCTCTTCACGTGGGACAATAGGCCCCACAAGTTGGACCGGCTCACGCCCCAGTTGCGAAGCGCCTAGCGGCGTCCTAATAAGTGCCGCCGGCATTCGGAGATAGAATTTTGGGCGTTGTCATCCCCCTCGAAGAAAAAACTCAGGAACCCAGCATCGACAAGCTGCTGGACTTGGTGACGACGGACATGGACCGCGTCAATCAGACGATCTTGTCCCGTGCCGCCTCGGACGTCACGATGATCCCCGAGGTCGCCAACCATCTGATATCCTCGGGGGGCAAGCGGCTACGTCCCATGCTGACTTTGGCCACCGCCGGACTTTGCGGCTATGCCGGATCCGGCCATATCAAGCTCGCCGCCTCGGTCGAATTCATGCATACGGCCACTTTGCTCCACGACGATGTGGTGGACGAAAGCGATATGCGCCGGGGCAAACTTGCGGCGCGTATGCTCTGGGGCAATGAGGCAAGCGTTCTCGTCGGCGATTTCCTGCTCGGCCAGGCCTTCAAGATGATGGTGGAGGTTGGGTCCCTGCCCTGCCTCGATGTTCTCTCGACCGCCGCCGCGGTTATCGCCGAAGGCGAGGTCATGCAGCTTTCCGCCGCCAAGGACACCGAGACCAGCGAGGATGATTATCTGGCGGTGATTCGGGCCAAGACGGCGGCTCTCTTCGGGGCCGCGTCGGAAGTCGGCGCCTTGCTCGGCCAACGGCCAAGGCCCGAAATTGCCGCCTGCCGGGGCTACGGCCTAAATCTCGGAATCGCTTTTCAGCTGATCGACGATGCACTGGACTATGGCGGGACATCGGCCAAGCTTGGCAAGAATATCGGCGATGACTTCCGTGAGGGGAAAATCACCCTCCCAATAGTCCTGTCGTTCCGCCGCGGTTCGCAGAAGCAGCGGGAATTCTGGCGCCGGACCCTTGAACAGGGCGAGATCGTCGACGGAGATCTCGAGACCGCGATTGCGACCATGCATAAGCACCGGGCGCTGGAGGACACGATCGAGCGAGCCCGCCATTATGGGGCCATGGCCCGCGATGCCCTGGAGCTTTTTCCGCCGTCGCCGTGGAAGTTTGCTTTGAGCGACGTTGTGGATTTCTGCGTCGGCCGCGCCTATTGATCCTGTGGATTGCTAAGGTCTAGCTTTCGCCCGGGATGCGCCCAAGGCTGAAATTGACCCATCCTGGCACAGCGACCCGCGCGCGCTGGTAACCTATTCTCAAGCTTACGCAACAACAATGCGGTTCCAAAAGGCCGGCCGATCGCCGTCCTGAAAGCGGCATGCGCCATGCCGATGAGCTTGGGACCCCATGGCTGGTTCGCGGATTGGTTGGGCGGCGGGCGCCGTCGCGCCCTGGTGTCTCGGGATGGCACTGGCCGTCTCGATAAGCGCAGATGCCGGACAGGAAGCCTCGTCCGGCGCCTCTCTGGCACCCTTATCATTGCGCGCCCAAGCCGCTCCAGCGCTGCTAGTTCCCCCGTCGATTGTCTCCCTCGGCATTGATTTTAATATGTTTTCCGGCAAAGCCCGCAAGCTCTTGCGGGAGGCGAGCCTTTCAATTGGCGATGACGATGAATTCAAGCGGCTCCCGGATGAGATCGAACCCCGCGCTGATGTGAAGCACAATGCGCAAATTTTTCCGTCGGTGGATCGGAGCCACAAGGGCGATCCTTTCGTCGGTTTGAGGCCGACCTTCGATTCAAAACTCAGGGAATTGGGCGGTGTCGCCTATCTCCGTGCCCATGATTTGATCTTCCATCACGACGAAACGGGACCGACCGGTGGTTTTGCGTTTCTCGATGGAGACGTGGCGGGTCCGGACAGCGTGGCCTCCTTCGAATCATGGCCGGATGGCGAAAGTCCGACTACGGCACATTCGATCGCGGATGCATCGCCGCGCCCGGAGAGCACACCCATGACCATGCGGCCGGCCGCCGTGAACGAGCGGCAGATCCAGGGAGCGACGCCCGCGACCCGCCGCGCGGTCGGGCTCGGATCGACCACGCCCGCCCCGGCCGATTCAACCCCGATCGAGGTCGTTGCTCTCCCTTCGGGACGAGGATTGTCGGCCCCGGCCATGAGTGAGGCCCCGGCTTCCGAGGCTCGCCCCAATTACGCGGCGCTGGTCGATCAGGATACATCCGCGCGCGAAAAACGCTGCCTTGCCCAAGCTATTTATTTCGAAGCGCGCAGTGAATCCGAAGAAGGCCAGGCCGCCGTGGCGCAGGTTGTGTTGAACCGCGTTTCAAGTGGCCTTTATCCGGCCTCAATTTGCGGCGTGGTGTTCCAGAACCGCCGGCGCTATCACGCCTGCCAATTCTCTTTCGCGTGCGAAGGCAGATCGTTGCGGGTCGCCGACCAGGACGCGTGGCAACGGGCGGTTCGGATTGCCGATGAGGTCTCCAACGGCCAGACTTACGTTTCGGATATTGGCAACTCAACCCATTATCATGCGAATTATGTCCGGCCCCGCTGGGCAAGAAGACTTGAAAAAATGGACGTAATTGGGCATCATATCTTTTATAAGCTAAGGCCTGGGCAGACATAATCATCGCAAATTCGTGCCGGCCATTTGGATTCCATGCCAGTTTTGGTTTCACGATGCACCGGCGGCCGTTTAACGAGCTGTCTCGCAAAACTGCAGCGAGATGGCAGATGGCCGACGCAAACTGTTCCGAGACCCATGTCAGGTTTCGTGATAGACGCGACGCGGCCTTGCGCATGAGGCGGCTGGGTCGCTTTCGGCCTTGACCGGTTCTCAGAAACTCGCAAGGTTCGAACCCCGCCAGGCCAACGCAAAACGGCCATGTTCATCGTGGAAGTTCGCGCGATCGAGCCTCGACGGCCGGATTTAATCGTTCTTGCACGGAAAGACCGTCAAATGCCGATCGTTTTGAAATTCGTTGAGAAATTTCACGGCTGGCCCATTCGCCGCTTTGCTTCTTTTGCGTTCGTTTTTTTCTTTATGCCGGCATTGTTGCTCGTCGGCGCGCTTGCGACAGCTGAAGCCCGCGCACGGGAGAATTTAGCCGTCGCGGCCCCCTTCGAGGTTGGCGGAAGTCCCTCCGGAAATTATCTTGCGGCTCTTGTCGCCGGTGCTGAGCGCGACACCGTGGCGGCGGCGACTTTCTTTCGCGAGGCGCTGCGGTATGACCCCCGCAACACCAAATTGCTCGAGCGCGCTTTTGTCGCGGCGATCTCCAACGGCAATATGCAGGATGCATTTGGCTTTGCGAACCGCCTGCTGGCGCAAGATCCGAACAATAGTCTGGCAAATCTGGCGCTCGGCATCAAAGCTATCAAAGCGAAGCAGTTTGACGCCGCGCGCGGTTATTTCGCAAAAGGCAGCGGCACCGGACAGCAACGCGACATTACCGCGACTTTGCTGACCGCATGGAGCTATGCGGGCTCCAAGAATACACGACGCGCCCTAAGCCTCGTCGACAAGCTGCACGGCGACAATTTCGGTGTTTTCAAGAATTACCATGCGGGCCTGATCGCCGATGTCGCGAATGATCAGGCGGACGCCCTCAAGCGGATGAAGGCGGCCTACGCCACCGACAAGAACACTCTGCGTCTCGTCGATGCTTATGCCCGCTTCATGGCTCGCCGCGGCGACCGTGACGAAGCCATTCGCGCCTATGAGGCGTTCGACCAAATTCTGCCCAACCATCCGATCATCGCGTCGGCGCTCGCCGACGTCAAAGCCGGCAAGCCCGTCCCCCCGCTGGTCGCGGATGCGGAGCAAGGGGCGGCGGAAGTACTCTACGGACTTGGTGCCGCCGGTGGCCAGCAAGGCGATGAACTTGCCGCCATGATCTATCTGCGGCTGGCGCTCTACCTCACCCCGCACAACAGCCTCGCCATCATAACCTTGGGCGACATCTACGAGCGCATCAAGCAGAACGAACAAGCGATCGACGTGTATGAAATGGTGCGGGAAAACGATCCCCTGCGCACCACGGCCGACATTCAAACCGGCCAGATCCTCGAAGCGCTTGGCCGCCCGGAAGAAGCGGCAAAATATCTCGCACGCATCGTCGATGAAAATCCCAAGAATGAGGACGCCTTGTCCGCGCTTGGCAATCTCCAGCGCGCGCACAAACAATATGGCGAGGCGATCGCCACCTATTCACGCGCCTTGGCCGAGACGAGCAAGCCCGCCAAGGCGACATGGCCAATCTATTACTTCCGTGGGATTTCCTACGAGCGGGTGAAGAAATGGCCCGAGGCGGAAGCCGACCTCGTGCAAGCGCTCGCGCTCTATCCGGACCAGCCTCTCGTCTTGAACTATCTTGGCTACAGCTGGGTCGATCAAGGCATGAACCTCGACGAAGCTTTCAACATGCTGCGCCGCGCCGTCGAGTTGCGGCCGACCGACGGATATATCGTCGATAGCCTCGGCTGGGCCAATTATAAACTTGGCCGCCTCGATGAAGCGGTCAAGGAACTTGAGCGCGCCATCGACCTCAAACCCTCCGATCCCGTGATCAATGATCATCTGGGCGATGCCTATTGGCGGGTCGGACGCAAACTCGAGGCGCATTTCCAATGGAATCACGCGCGCGACCTCGATCCGGAGCCCGATGACAAGGTCAAGATCCTGCGTAAAATCGAGCATGGCCTCGACGAAGAAGGACTTCCAGCCGCCGCTGAAGCCGATCCGAAAAAAAACGGAGGCTGATGTCCGATGGCGGCCGTAAGCGTGCGAGCCTCCGCGGTGCGGAATGCCAGAGCTCTTGTCGCGAACGAAAAATTTGAGGCATTGGTGGCGATCCAGTCCGGGCGCGCCTGTTGATCCTGAGCAAGGTAAGCAGCGCCGTGCCTCGCCTTTCAACCGAACGCGCGCCCGCGAAGATCAATCTCACCTTGCATATCGTCGGCCGCGGCGCCGACGGTTGGCACGCGCTTGAAAGCCTGGTCGCTTTTTCGCGCGGGGGCGACACGCTCACCTTTGCCGAGGGCCAACCCCTAGCTCTTTCGATCGAGGGTCCGACCGCAGCGGCTTCGGGCACACTCAACGACAATCTCGTCTTGCGCGCCGCGCGCAACTTCGCCGACTTTTATCCGGGGGCCAGGCTCGGCGCCTTCCATCTCCGCAAGCGTTTACCCGTGGCGGCTGGATTGGGAGGGGGATCGTCGGACGCGGCAGCCGCCCTGCGGTTGCTTGCCCGCGCCAATGGCCTATCGATCGAGGATGCGCCCGTGATTGACGCCGCGCGCGCAACCGGGTCCGATGTTCCGGTTTGCCTGGCAAAGCGTGCGCGCGTGATGCAGGGCAAGGGCGAGCAACTCGGTCCTTTGCTCGCGCTGCCGCCGCTCATCGGCCTGATGGTCAATCCGGGTGTCCCTGTCGCGACCGCAAGCGTTTTTTCGCGCATGAATATTACGCGTGGCACGGCAACCGGCTTCGGTGGTCACCCGGACCTTTATCCGGGAATGGCCATGGATTCGTTGATCGCCGCCCTGCGCAAAGGCCGCAACGACATGGAAGGGGCGGCCTGCCGGCTTGCCCCCGTGATCGGCGACGTCCTTTCGATTCTCTCGGCCGCGCCCGGATGCCGCCTCGCCCGGATGTCCGGTTCAGGCGCCACCTGCTTTGCGCTGTTCAAGGATTGCCGCTCGGCCGCGCGCGCCAAGAAGGCAATTCTTCGCGCGCATCCGTCCTGGTGGGCAAAGGCTTGCGTCTTGAATTGAATCGCTTGTTTGCAAACTGCGATTAAGACCCAATGCGTGACACTTGGCGTTGTGGCAAATCGCTGCCCCGCTCCCTAGGCAGCCGCGGGCTCCATCAAGGTTTTGAGCGACACCGATTCATCCGCGAGGCGGCTGGCCGCGACCCGCGCCCTGTCGCCGACAAGCCGTTTCGCGGCCAGGAACTCGCCCAGCCGATTGACCGAATCGGCCGCGATGACCTGCCCATCCCGCAGATAGAAAGCGATAAAGGACGAGGTGTCCATCCGGCCCCGGATCGCCAGCTCCTCATATCCGTCGGACAGGCCAACCATCTGCAGTTTGAGCCCATATTGATCCGACCAGAACCACGGCGCTGTCGCCGCAGGAACTGGTTTTCCCGTGATCGATGCGGCAACCGCACGCGCTTGTTCGAGCGCATTCGGGACGGACTCGATTCGTATTCTCTGCTGAAGAAAGCCGTGATTGGCATGCATCGCGCAGTCGCCGATGGCATAAATATCGGGATCGTTGGTGCGGCTTTCCTGATCGACGACAATGCCCCCATCGACGACGAGGCTGGCCTTCTCGGCGAGTTCAGTATTGGGGACAAGACCGATGCCGACCAGCACAAAATCAGCCGCAAAGGATTGACCGTCGTCACATTCCACCGCGCCGACACCGGTGCCGTCCGGGCCCGCGGTAAAATCGACAACCGTCACATCCGTGCGGATGTCGACGCCCGCTTCGCGATGAATACGTTCGTAGAATTTCGAAAGATCGGGCGCCGTGACCCGCGCCAGCACCCGTGGCGCCCCTTCGAGCACGGTGACCGCGAGGCCCCGCTTGACTGCGACAGCCGCGACTTCAAGCCCAACATAGCCGCCGCCAACGACCACGAGTCGCCGGCCGGCCTCGATGAGCGGCTGCAGCACTTCGACGTCGGCAATCGTGCGAAGATAAAGAACATTGCGCAAATTCGCGCCTGGCACCGGCAGTTCGCGGGCGCGGCCCCCCGTCGCTATCACGAGCTTGTCGTAACTAAGGGGCGGACCGCCTTCGAGCAAAAGCTTTTTTCCGCTGCGGTCGATCTCGTTGACGCGAACCCCGAGCCGCATTTCCACTTGCGCTTTTTCATAGGCAACCGCCGCCTTGTAAATCAGCGCGTCGGCACCGATCTCGCGGGCAAGAAATGCCTTCGACAAAGGCGGCCGCATATAGGGAAGATGTTTCTCCTCGCCGATGAGGACGATGCGGCCTTTGAACCTGTTCTGGCGCAGCAGAGTCGCGACCTCGCCGCCCGCCTGACCGCCGCCGATAATGGCGACCGTCGATGCGGCGCCGAGCTGAGTTGAATCCATCACTTAATCAAATTCCCGTAAGACCCTGCGTGAAGCCTGGATCATAGGCAAAGCCAGTTGCATTGCAACAAACCGCCCGGTCTCAAGGTGCCATTCTCTAGATCGGCGCGGCAAAAAAGAAAAGATTTGATGGAAGACAAGGCGTCGGGCGCTGCCCTGTCATTCCTTGAAGGCACGCGACAAATTGCTTGCCCCGGCAAAGGCCTTCTCCTGAGCGGCGTCGATGCGCGCCGAGGACAGGTCAAGATCGTCGACATTCGTATGAGCGAGGATCGCGCCGCGAAAATCGGCACCCCCCGCCTCGGCGCCGGCAAGAGACGCCCCCGCAAAATTCACGCCGGACATATTCGAAAACTGCAGATCGGCGCGCCCGAGTTTCGCATTTTCAAAATCCGCACCGCGGAGATCCGCCGATTTCATGACCGTTCGCATAAGCCCCATAGATTGGTTCTTCATGTCGGCGGCGAGATTGGCGTCCTTGAACTTGGCGTTGCGCAAACTGGCACGCGACAGATCGGCGGCGATGCGGGCGGCCGAAAGATCTGCGCCGTCGAATTTGGCCTCCTGCATTTGGCTCGCAAAGAGATTGGCACCGCGAAGGCTTGCGCCCGAAAAATCGGCTGCAACAGCCCAGGCCTGATCGAACACCGCGCCGTCAAGCTTAGTCTTCGACAGATTGGCCTTGTTCAACCGCGCGGCGCGGAAATTGGCGTTGGAGAAATCAAGCCCGGACAGATCCAGCCCATTGAGACTCTTGCCGGAGAAGTCGGCGCCCGCCGGCGCGGCCCTCAGGCTTGCCTCGACCTCGACCCTGGTCATCTCGGCGGAGGAAAAACGGGGGCTGGAAAGATCGACATGACGCATCATGTCCTGTGCCTGCGTGGCCGCCGTCGCAAGCCAAGCCGAGGCCGCAACGCGGACGATCCATTGAAGGCCGTTTTCCACTTGTGATGCTCCCTGCCGAGTTCATTCACTGAATTTTATTTTCTTGGGACAAGGATCGATCCACCAATTGGGCGGCTCAATTCCCGCGCAGTGACTATATAAGACTATCCGCGCCGCAACTGCCATGGGTTACCTTGAGCGCCACCCCAATCAGCGGCACCGTCTCGATCGGTTCGGCCATGACCAGAGAAGCCCTCGAAATGCACCGTCGAACGTCAGGCCGGGAATTGCCGATGAAAGACAGTTCCCTTCCAGACATCCACGCCACCCTCCAGCTTGCCGCCCCCCGCGCATTGGAGCTCGCCGCCGTCGCGACGAGGCGCGAGCATGACCTCCTCGGCGAGGCGGATGTTCCAGCCGATGCCTATTGGGGCATCCACACCCTGCGTGCGGTGGAGAATTTCCCGATCACCGGCATTCCGATCGGACATTTCCCCGAACTTGTACGCGCTTTGGCGCTGGTCAAGCAGGCGGCGGCGCGTGCCAACCGGCGCCTTAAACAGCTTCCGGCCGAGAAGGCGGATGCGATCGACCGAGCCTGCGATCTCATCGCCAAAGACCGGATCTATCTCGATCAATTCGTGGTCGATGCGGTGCAAGGCGGCGCCGGGACTTCGACCAACATGAACGCCAATGAGGTCGTGGCCAATGTCGCGCTGGAGCTAATGGGACGCCGGCGCGGCGAGTATCACATTTTGCACCCGATCGACGACGTCAATATGGCGCAATCGACGAACGACGCCTATCCGACGGCGCTTCGGCTTTCCTTGATCTTCGCAACCGAGCCCCTCGTTCAGGCGATGAAAGAACTCGCCTACGCCTTCAAAGCCAAAGCGGTTGAATTCGCGGATGTGCTGAAGATCGGCCGCACCCAAATGCAGGATGCAGTGCCGATGACGCTCGGGCAGGAATTCGATGCGTTTCACACGACCGTGAAGGAAGACATCGACCGCCTGCGGGAAGCCGTGGCGCTGTTTCGCGAGGTGAATCTCGGCGCGACGGCGATCGGCACCGGCATCACATCCGATGCCCGCTACGCTTCGCTTGCGGTGGAAGAATTGGCGCGCGCCTCTGGCGAGCCGATGGTGCTTGCCGCCAATTTGATCGAGGCAACCTCGGACATGGGCGCCTTTGTCCTGTTCTCCGGCGTGCTCAAGCGCGTAGCCGTGAAGCTTTCGAAGATTTGCAACGATCTGCGCCTGCTTTCCTCCGGCCCTCGGGCGGGTTTTGGGGAGATCCGTCTGCCGCCCGTTCAAGCCGGTTCTTCGATCATGCCCGGCAAGGTGAATCCGGTGATTCCGGAGGTCGTGAGTCAGGTTGCTTATCTCGTCGTCGGCAATGATCTGACAGTCACGATGTGCGCCGAAGCGGGCCAACTTCAGCTCAATGCATTCGAGCCGACAATCGGCTATGCAATCCTCACCTCACTTCGTATGCTGACCGCCGCGATCGATACTTTGACCAAGCGCTGCATCAACGGCATTGAGGCCGATCGCGAACGCTGCCTCGACCTCGTCGAAAACAGCATCGGTCTCGTGACCGCGCTTGGGCCCGTGCTTGGCCACGAAACCTGCTCGCGCATCGCCCGTCGCGCCTTGGATGAAAAACGTAAGGTTTCGGAAATCGTGCTCGAAGAAGGCTTGTTGACAGAGGCAAGGCTCAACGAATTGCTTTTGCTCGAAGCGATGACACGGCCGTCACGAATCGCGATGACGGCCTCGGTGAAACCGAAGAGTTAGAAGCCGGCCCTTTTACTTCGCATCCAGGGGCTTTTGAAATTTCAGCACAAAGCGGTCGCTTTCGCCGATCGCAGAATATTTTTCTCTGTCCTGGTCTTTCAGCTGGTAGGTGGGCGGCAGGGTCCAAACGCCTTCCGGATAATCCTTTGTGTCTTTCGGATTGGCATTGACTTCGGATTCGCCGACCAATTTGAAACCGGCTTTCTCCGCCAGTGCGATCGCATAATCCTGCCGGACATAGCCGCTTTTGGCCTGCGGGTCCTGCGCCTGATCGGGGCGGCCCCGATGTTCCTCAACACCCAAAATCCCACCTGGCTTCAGCGCCTTGTAAAACGACCGGAAAGCTGCGTCCGCGGTTCCGGCGCGCATCCAATTATGGATATTGCGGAACGTCAAAACGAAATCGGCGCTGCCGGGAGGCGCTATATCCTCGCCGCCTCCGGTAAAGGCGGTGGTGACGGTTTTGCCATAGAGTTCGGGATGGGCGGCGATGTTCGCTTGGATCGGCGCAATGTCCCGGCCGGCATCGCCGGCGGCGGTGTAGCGGCCGTGGTCCTTGAGGTAGGGCGCCAAAATCTCGGTCCAATAGCCGGCCTTCCCTGGCGTGACTTCGACCACATCGGCATCTGCTTTCACCCCGAAAAAGGTGAGAACCTCCAACGGATGCCGATAGGGATCGCGAGCCTTGTTGGCATCGCTTCTCTGCGGGCCGTTGACGAGCGCGACAAGGGCCGGGTCAGCGCCCTGTTCCGCGCTCGCATACGGGATCTGGGCGAGGCCGACAGCAAAGCAGATCGCGGCAAGCGGCCCCGACATTTTGCTCCATGAAACTCCCATCCTTTTGGCAAACATGCACGCCTCCTTATTGGTTCGTCTCGGCCTGTCACGACGCGATTATTTAGGAGGCCGGCGTTCCCCATCGAGCCACGCCGAAACCTCCTCCACATTGGCCGCGCCCTCGATCTTGCGCATCGCGCCATTGCTCCCGATCAGAAAGGTAAAAGGAATCTCGCCTTGCCATTTAGGGTCGATTTCGTAGCGCAATCGCTCGACAAAACCATCGTCGAAAATCCAGTTCTCGGCATTTGAAAGGCCGGATTTCGCAAGGAATGCCTGCGTCGCGTCTGGGGAGTCGGGCACCAGATCCGCGCTCACGGTGACAAGCGGCAAATCCGGTCGCTCAGCCAGCAGCTTTCCCCACGCGAGCATTTCCGAACGGCAGGGTCCGCAGGTCATTCCCCAGAAATGCACGATCACCGGCCGTCCGGAATGGGCTTGAATCAAGGCCCGCCAGCTGCCGCGAACAAACGGATTGAGCTCTGCCGCATTGCCAAGGCTGACCGACAGGCACAGAGCGGCGAGAAGAGTTGCAAAAGACTGCGGTCTCACGAGGCTTCCTCGAGTATGAGAAGACGGTAGCCTTCCTTCTGGGTTTGCCAAGAGAGGAAAGCATGGCGGCCATCGCTGACGAGCACGGGATGGTCCGACTCCTCGGTCGTCACGGCGACCGCCCTCAGGCTGCTCCAATGTTTACCGTTATCCTGCGAGACCATGGTCATGACATTGGTGTGATCGCCGTCGAATTGCTTCCAAGCCAGCCAAACCTTGCCATTGAAGCCAAGAAGATCCGGTCTTCCCGGCGCTTGATCCGGCAGGCCAACCGGCATGGGTTCGGAAAAGCTGCGCCCGCCATCCGTCGATCTTGCATAAAATAGGCCCTTGCGCACACGACCATTGGTAAACCACGCAACATGATAAGCACCGTCGCTGGCGACCGCGAGGCTCGGACCATGGTGTGGGCAGGCATCGATGGCCCAATCATCGTCGCTGACGCGATAGACCGGACCTGGCTTGCTCGGACCATCAAATGTCAAAATCGCGTGATCCCGCACGCTTGTGTTGAAAAGATTGCGAAAGAGGACGACGGGACGCCGTGGGCCGGCAAAGCCGATGGCGATGCGACAGCATTCGCAGGTATTGTCATGGGCGATCGCTGCGTCCGAGAAGGTCGTTGCGTGATCGCCGGACCAGGCAAAGGCAAGCCCCGCCCCTTCATAGGGTTCGCCCTTCTCCTTGGCCGCGGCGCGGTTGCGCTTGTCGACCCAGGCCGAAAAAATCGACCCGTCGGAATCCAAACCCATCGCGATGAAACGCTGACTCGCCTGGTCCGCCGTGATCGGCTGCGCCGCCGCGAATGTCTTGCCGCCGTCGACCGAGCGCGTGAAGAACAATTGGCCGTTGTATTTATCGTCGCGGAAAGTCGCGTAAGCGACAATCACGCGGCCTTTGCGATCGACGATGATTTTGGGTCTCGACTCCGGACCCCCGTCGAGTGCGACGGGGTCCGGAGTGATGACGACGGGCGCGGTGAAGGAGCGGCCATGATCGGACGATTTCGCCACGAAGATTCGATTTCCGACCCGTGCGGCAACCCATAAGGCGCCATCCGGGGCAAAGGTCGGCGTTACGACGGCCGCACAGGCAAGCGACAGGTCGGAACAGGTTTCTCGTCCCTTGTGCTCGTGCGACATTTCCGCGACGACCGAACCGGAAGCGGCAAGAACCACCAAAGCAATAATAAGTGCAGGCCAGCGATTCAACATTGAACTCTCCTCCACCCGATCTCTCGGGCCACGCACCGGGGAAGCTCTCGTCAGAACTTCACTCTAATACCCCCGACGAAGACACGCGGAAAGCCCGCATAGATCGTGCCGCTATTGGCACCGCCATTTGCCGCCAGCACCGTGGCCGGGTTCTGAAATCCGGTGACCGCGCTGATCGAGTTGGTGACATTGTTCGCGGACGCAATGTAGGTGTTGTTGAAGACGTTGCGAACCTCGAAATAGGCGCCGATCTTCTGAATGAAGGAGTTTTGAATGTCGGCGTCATAATGAAGGTTCAAATTGACGATCCGGTAGCCCGGGATCTTCAACAGATTGCCGTTGTCCGCATAGAAAGAGTCGGTCAAATAATATTCGGCATAGGCTCCAAGGCCTTTCGCCGGGCCGGTCGGCACATCATAGCCGAGCCGAGCGGTGAACTCGTTCGGAGCGACCCCCGGAAGCCAATGACCGGCCCGGTCGAAAACCGAGGTCTTTTTCCCCGCGCTGAGCTGCTCCGAATATTGGGTGTAAATCTGGTTATCGTAGGTGTAGGCGAGCCTCGCCTTCCATCCTGGGTAAAACCGCCATTCGCCCGCGACTTCGACGCCGCGATGCTCCGAGCGCGGGGCATTGAACGTATATGTCAGCAGCGGCGACGGGCCAGGCGATTGCGAGATCAATTCGTTGCGGAAGAATTCGTAGAACCCTGTTACGCTCAGTCTTACGGTATCCAGCGGTGTCCAGACGGCAGAAAGATCATAGCCGAGGTTGGTTTGGGATTTCAGCTGCGTGTTATTCCCCGCCACGCCCGTTGGGGTGACGAAGAGGTTGCTGGCTTGCGGTGTTCCATAGCCGGTCGCGACTCTCGCCTTGATCAGCCAATCGCTGTCGGGGCGAAAGACCAGCGCGCCTTCGGGAGCGATGTTGTAATAGTCATTGTTTGCCGAAGTTAAGCTGCTAGTCGGAATACCCTTCGGGTAGCTAAATGCGTTCAGGGTTCCGTTCACATTCGTATATTCGGCCCCTAAACCAGCGACCCCGGTCAAAAATTCATTGAACCGGATTTCTTCGCGCCCATGCAGCCCCATGTTGGTTTGCTGGGAGGGGACGATCTGAGTCACCCCTGCGAGCGGCGCATTGGACCCCGGACGGAGATTGTATGTATAGCCGGTCGTTCTCTCGGTGTTGAAATAGACCCCACCAAAATGCACGGCTTCCAAGCCAAAGACGGTCCCTCGGCTGGTGATGTCGGACATGAAGTTGATGGCTGGCTCATCGCCAAGGGAGCTGGTGGCGCCCGTCGGCTGATTGTAGTTCTTGTCGTCGAGGACAACTTGGGTTCGCCAGATGGAGTTATTGTCGAGATTATGCTCCCAGCGTAGGCCCAGGATCGACCGTGTGTCGTTGCGGTGGAACCCAGCCTGATAGGCGGTCTCAGGAACCGTGGCGCCAAAGAAGCCGTTTTTCAGGATGTTATTGGTTCCGCAGCCGGCCGCCTTTGCCGCCGTTGTGCTGGCGAAGACATAGCAGTTTCGTTGATAGGGATTTTGGTAGAACTGGTTGAGGTTGAGACGAACCGACAGATCGCCGTAGAGCCGGTTGCTGATCAGTTTAAGCGTGATCTTGTCATCCGGGGTCGGGGAATAAGAGCCAAGAAAATTGATCGTCTGGGTGTTGAACAAATTGTGATTGGTCGGTCCATTGCCGATCACATTGCTGGTAAACAGCGACACGTCGAAATTGCCGCTCTTGAGACCGTAAGCGAGGTAATTGTTGAGATAGCCGAAGCTGCCCGCGTCGGTTCCGACCTCGATGCCGTTCACCTCCGCACCCGTTCGCATCCGAAAATTGAGGGCGCCGCCGGTCGCGTAATTTCCGTACAGCGCCGAGGACGGCCCGCGGATGACGTCGATCGCGCCATAGGCATGGGGATCGGTCAGGTCCGTCCGCGAGAGCCCGTCCGGTTGCGTCACCGGAAATCCATCCTCGAAAATTACGACGTTGCGAATGCCGAAGCCGACTTGCGCATTCGAGCCCCTTATCGAGATCCCGACGTCGCGCGGCCCATTGCCTTGCTTCAAAGAAACACCGGGGCTGTCCCGCAAGACGTCAAAGACGGAGAAGGCCTGCGTATTGATCATCCGGTCCGCGGGGATCGTGGTCTCGACCTGTCCCAGAGGCGTTTGATAGAGAGACTCCGGGGTCGTGTTCAGATCTCCTTCCGGGCCGATTGCCAAGCCGGTCGCGGTGACCTCGACGGCCGGGAGCTGCGCCGATTCGGCAGCTTGCTGGGCCTGAACCCCGAGCGGCCAGAGGGATGTGGTAACCATGAGAAAGGCAAGCGGGTGCGCACGCCGGCGCGTCGAGAAATTGGAGCGCATTTGAGTGATCTCAGCTGAACGAGGGAAAACTGCATGCGTCGGGGGTGCCGACCATGCGGAGTTGAGAGTGGGCTTCAGCTGAAGAGGGGTGGCCCGCGCGGTGGCCGATGCTGGTCGGCGCCGAACACAACATGTTGAACGCTAGGTGCCCGCCAGCGGATGAATTGCGGTTCGGCATTAAGCGTGGCGGCGGTAAACGCCCGGCCGTCCGGCGGAAGCCAACCGCCCACGACGATTTGGCAGAGCTGGCAATGGTCATGGTGAGGGAGACTGGGGCCGGGGTCCGAGGGGTCGGTAACGGTCCCAACGTCGGTGGAGCAGATCGGAAGATGGTCGAATGGATCGACGGCATGCGTCACCATTCTCGAAGCTGCGACCGGCACCAAGGCCTGAGTCAGCAGCGCGAGACCAACTAAAAATGCTCCGAGAAATCTACGCCCCATCATTGTTGCTTTATGTTGTCTGGGTCAGCTTTAACGTTAGCTGAGCCAATGCAACCGAGGCAACCCTGGGTTTAGGAATCGATTGTAATCTCGTCGTATCGTGACATCAATGTCACGATTTAGAACAAGACTAGTTAAAGATAATGAGGAGTTACTGGCAAATGAATTGACTGATGACTGTGAATACTTGATTCAATTCTTCATCCCGAACGCCACTTCCGCGGCAAAGGAACGTGGGGCGCCGGGTGGTGGCGGCGGAAAAGGCGCGGCGCGGCTGACCAGAGCCACGCTTTCCGCATCGAGATCCGGATCGCCGCTCGACCTCAGGAGCGAAACCGAAATGACATGTCCGGCCTCGTCGAGGACAAAGCCAATGGCGGTCACTCCTTTTGCGCCGCGCTGGATTGCCGCCTCGGGATAATGCTTGGCCCGAGCCAAAATGCCGAAAACAATCACCTTGTAACTCATGGCCTCGGTGCCGGCCTCGGTCGGCAAAGGGACTGCGACGGCGCGGAAAATGTCCGGTCCGGAATCGAAGGGAAGTGTATAGCCGGATCGCTCCGTCGGAAAATTTGAGGTGGGTTTGTCTTGAAGCGGCGGCGATATGCTGGGCTGCGCGTTTGGCTGGCGTTCCTGTTTGGGGCTCTCTGGACTGATGGTCTTTATGGGCGTTCCTGAGTCCTGCTGTGCCACGGCTCCGGGCGCCCCGGCTCCTTTGGGCTGAGGCGGCCTGGCGGCGGTCACGGGCGGTTTCGCAGCCGAGTCAGGCTGCGATTGTTCCGGGGTTTCGCGCGGTCCAGCAGGCTTTGAGGCCGAATCCGGCTGAGGCGCGGAAGGCGCATCCTGTTTGGCGGCCGCTGGCGCAGGCTTTTTTTCAACCGTCGCGGATTCGCTCACCAATTCGACCGGGATTTCGCGCGCACGTTCCGCGGAAGGGGGTGGCAGCTCGAGAAGAACGAGCCCCAACAAGAGAAGCCCATGGGCAACCAGCGACGCGGCCGCAATTGGGATCAAAAAACGCTGGCGACGCCCAGCTGCGCTCGCTCCATGGGCCGAGTCGTAAAACTGAGCGCTACGATCGACGACGATGTTTTGATGCTCGGTTGGATCGGCGACGGAGGTCGTGAGAGATAGGTTGTCGTCCGCCGCTTCTCGCAAGAATGGCGTTTTTGGACCTGGGACACGCCCCGCGGATTTAATGGACGGAAACATGCAGCGGTGAAGCGCAGCGGTCGAAACAAAAAGCCTATGGGACGAAAGCATTTTCATTGAAGCGGAATTGAAGAATTTGCACAATGCTTCTGACAAAACGATAAAATGCTTTCCTATGGGATTATAGAGCACTGTTGACGCAGTTAGACCCGGATTGCAGCGAATCAGGGGCTTTTCGCCCGGTCTCGTTGCGAGATTTTGTCTCGCCTCCAGGTGCCGCGGGATGCCCGGCGGTGCGGATTGCCGGTCGCCGCTTGTGTTATTTCAAGTTAGGCTTAATCAAGCCGTTGCGAGTTTTTCGCTTCTTAAGGTGAGCTGGCAGCCATGCAGACCCTTGCCCGTGTTCCATTCTTTAAAGACGTCGCCGACCTCGATTTCGAACGGTTCGACCGGCGCTGCAATTGGCGGCGATACAATGAAGGGGAAACCGTCGTCGATTACGAAGACGAATCCTCGGATGTTTATTTTATCATTTCCGGCGAAGTCAGGATTCTGATTCGGACCCTCGCCGGCAAGGAGATCATTCTAGGCGAGACCAAAGCTGGCCAATTTTTTGGGGAGATGGCGGCGATCGACGGTGCGAAACGCTCGGCCAATGTGACCGCCCTGACCAATTCCGAACTCTGCATTATGCCGACCACCGTCTTTCGTGAAGTGATTTTCGCTTCGCCCACGACATGCGAACGCATTCTGCGGCTGCTGACCGGACGTGTGCGCGAGCTCAATGCGCGGCTGGCGGAACATTCGATCTTCGATCTCAAGCACCGGCTCTATTCGGAGCTTTTGCGGATGGCTCATCCGCGTCCTGGCCGCCCGGACGAACGGGCGGTGACTCCTCCACCCTTCCACCATGTGCTGGCCGCGCGAATCGGCTGCCGGCGTGAACAGGTGACGCGCGAACTTTCCGCAATGAGCGAAGAAGGCCTGGTGGAAAAAACCCGCGGCGCGCTCATTTTGTTGCGACCACAGGTCCTGGAGGCTCGCCTCAACGAGGCCATGCGAGAGGGCGGCTGATCCTTTTTAGGGGACGGCACTCCTGCGCATAGGCGCCTGGACGGCGAGATGTTCGCGGGCCCTGGCGAATACAGCCCGAAACATTTCCGGCGTCAGCACCCCGGTATTGGTGTTGTACCGCGAGCAGTGATAACTGCTGAAAAGGCTGATTGCCTTGGCTTGATGCGATGACTGTTTGGGGGAATGGTCCCGAGACGTTTCTTCCGCGGAAAGAACATGTTCGGAACCATGCGCGAAGGGAAAGGCGCTCAGCTTCAATCCGAACGCCCGAACGACGGATTCATGGGCCACGCGGCCCAGCGCGACGATGGCGCAAAGCTCCGGCATTGCCGAAATCGTCGCCGCCAGAAAAGCTCGGCAATTGTTAATTTCAACCGGCGTGGGCTTGTTTTGCGGTGGCACGCAACGCACCGCATTGGTGATTGCGCAGGACACGAGCTGCAGACCATCATCTGCGCGGGCGTCGTACCGGCCGCTGGCGAACTTAAAATCTTGGAGCGTTGTATAAAGAAGATCTCCGGCGAAATCGCCGGTAAAGGGCCGACCGGTCCGATTGGCGCCGCGCAGGCCGGGAGCTAGACCGACCACCAGCAATCGCGCCTCCAGCGCTCCAAAAGTCGGAACCGGTGCATTATACCAATCGGGCTGGGCCAATCGGGCAGCAGCGCGAAAATCTGCCAAACGCGGACAAACTGCACAATTGAAGTCGGGATCACGGCCAGTAGAACTTGGTAGACAACCAGCCGCGATGATCTTTTTACTCACGCCAATGTGTTTCAGTCTTAAATCTTCGATTGGGGCAAGCGAAGGTGGGCCGGCGTCAACCTAGCCGGTCGTCGGCCAGAGCTGGATCGAAACTGCCCACGGGGGCGGTGCGTCGTTCCTGCGCCTTTTGCGGACGTTCAGACCTTTCGGAGATGTCACGGCCAATTTTCGGAGCAAGGTGAAGTATATCGATGAATTCATCGGCTTGACGACGCAATTCATCGGCTACCATGGCCGGCTGAGTCGCATTGGTAGACACAACCGATACCCGAACTCCCTTGCGCTGGACGGCTTCGACCAGCGAGCGGAAATCGCCATCACCCGAAAAAAGAACCAAATGATCAATATGATCAGCCATTTCCATGGCGTCAACGGCAAGCTCTATGTCCATGTTGCCCTTGACCTTGCGGCGTCCGAGCGAATCCACGAATTCCTTGGTTGGCTTCGTTACGACAGCGTAGCCATTGTAATCCAGCCAATCGACCAGAGGGCGAATTGAAGAATATTCCTGATCTTCAACCAACGCTGTATAATAGAAAGCTCGGATGAGCTTCCCTCTGGTTTGGAACTCTTTGAGCAACCGCTTGTAATCAATATCAAAACCAAGCGACTTCGCGGTCGCATATAAATTCGCGCCGTCGATAAATAGCGCAATTCGCTCTTGATCAGCCATACCTGTCTCGTATAGTTCTCTAGTGATGTTCTTCGACATTTTTATTTCATCTAGCCAGAAGTGAGAACAACAACTTCTAGGCCAACGCGCACTTAAACTTGTCGCGCTAGATCGCGCCTTACAAAAAAATACAGAGGAAGGTATGTGGCCCTACTCTTCCCCTACGTCAAGAGCCCACTATACGCTAAGTTTCAGCATCAAAGTGATAATATTAAGGCGAATGAAGACGTCGGGAGTTTTTATGTTTGGTTCAGTTTCTCAGAACGTCCGGCCGTGGATGATTGAGGGTTGCCAGAACCGACACTTAAAGTGTAGACCAAACTACTCCTAAAATGTCTCTGTCACAAGGAGCGTGCTCGGTATGGCCCGCGTCACCGTTGAAGATTGTATTGACAAGGTCGAGAATCGTTTCGAACTCGTTTTGATCGCAAGTCATCGGGCGCGGATGATCGCTTCCGGCGCGCAGATCATGGTCGAGCGCGACAATGATAAAAACCCCGTGATTGCCTTGCGTGAGATCGCGGAAGCGACCCTGGCGCCAGAAGACCTCAAAGAGGATTTTATCCAATCCTTGCAAAAACACGTTGAGGTGGATGAACCCGAGGCTGAAGCTGTCCCGGCGCTTTCCTCCGCTCCGGAGGGGACCCAGTCCGATTCCCTCGGCGATATGCAGTTTGACAGAATGACCGAGGAAGATCTTTTGCGTGGCCTTGAGGGCCTGGTTCCACCGGCCGAAACCGAAGACGACGGTGACTAGCCCGCAGGGCAAACCGCGCCATCGTCGGATTGGACAAGCTTGCATTAAGAAGCCGTCGCGGGAGGAAGACGGCATGATAGCATAGCGGTATTGGCATAAGGGAGTGGCGCAGCGGCGGAGCGGCCGTTGGTGCCCCGCTTTTAAACCGCATCCGATCGTTCTGAAATCGGGTATGATCCAATGTGCAGAGTCGCGGATCCAACCAATTATGATGCGGCAATACGAACTCGTCGATCGGGTACGGCGCTATAATCCGCAAGCCGACGAGGTCTCGCTCAATCGCGCCTATGTCTATGCCATGAAGGCCCATGGGGCGCAAAAGCGCGCTTCCGGCGATCCCTATTTTTCGCATCCTCTCGAAGTCGCGGCCATCCTCACCGACATGAAGCTCGACGATGCGACCATCGTCGCCGCGGTCTTGCATGACACGATCGAAGATACCGATTCGACGCGGGAGGAGATCGACCGGCTTTTCGGCAGCGATATCGGCCGTCTCGTCGACGGGCTAACAAAGCTCAAGAAGCTCGACCTTGTCTCCAAGCGGGCTGAGCAGGCGGAAAATTTCCGCAAGCTGCTTCTCGCCGTGGCCGAGGATGTGCGGGTTCTCCTCGTCAAGCTCGCCGACCGGCTGCACAATATGCGCACACTGCATTTCGTGGCGCCCGATAAACGCGCCAGGATCGCCGAAGAAACCCTCGATATCTATGCGCCGCTGGCCGGCCGCATGGGCATGCAGACGATGCGCGACGAGCTTGAGGATTTGGCGTTTCGCCATCTCATGCCCGACGCCTATGCGATGATCCAGGCACGGCTCGAGGATCTGCGCCGCAAAAACGGGAAGATCATCGTAAAGATCGAGAAGGAACTCACCGCCGAACTTGCCGCGCGCGGCATCGAAGCCAAGGTCGAAGGCCGCCAGAAACAGCCCTATTCGGTGTGGCGCAAGATGGAGCGCAAATCGATTGCCTTCGAACAGCTGTCCGACATCTTCGGCTTCCGCGTCGTCGTCTCCGGCGTCGAGGATTGCTACCGCGTCATCGGCGTCGTCCATACGAAATGGGCGGTCGTGCCAAACCGTTTCAAGGACTATATTTCAACGCCCAAGCAGAACGATTATCAGTCCGTCCACACAACGGTCGTGGGACCCGGCCGGCAGCGGGTCGAACTGCAAGTGCGCACCGCCGAGATGCACGATATCGCCCGCAACGGCATCGCGGCGCATGCGCTCTATAAAGATGGCCGCATTTCCGACCGGGAAAGCTTGACGAGCGAAAGCCGCTCCTATCAATGGCTGCGCCGCACCATCGCCCTGCTCGCCGAAGGGGCGACGCCCGAGGAATTTCTCGAACACACCAAGCTCGAACTTTTTCATGATCAGGTTTTCTGTTTCACGCCGAATGGCCGGCTCATCGCTTTGCCACGCGGCGCAACCCCGATCGACTTTGCCTACGCCGTCCACACCGATGTCGGCAATTCCGCCGTGGGCGCCAAGATCAACGGGCGCCACGCGCCGCTTTTGTCCGAACTTCAAAACGGCGACGAAGTCGAGATTACCCGCGCCGAAGGCCAGACGCCGCCCGCGGCCTGGGAAGGTCTCGTCATCACCGGCAAGGCGCGCTCGGCAATCCGGCGGGCGACCCGCGATGCGGTGCGGGCCCAGTTCGCCAGTCTTGGACGCCAGATTGTCAGCCGCGCGTTCGAACGGGCCGGCAAGGCCTACTCCGACGAAAAACTGAAAACCTCATTGCCGAGGCTCGGCCGGACCAACATTGAAGATGTCCTCGTCGGTGTTGGGCGCGGCGAGATGTTTTCCGGCGATGTGGTCAAGGCGGTCTATCCCGAATTTATGGAAGAGCGCAAAGCCGTCGTCGCAAGTCCGCGCGGAGAAGCCGGCTGGTTCGGCCTGAAGAAGGCCTCAAGTCTGGTCTTCAAAATTCCAGGCGGCAGTGAGTTGGATCCAACCTCGATCCCGATCCGCGGTCCGCACGGCGACCTGCCGGTGCGCTTCGCGCCGAGCGGGGGAGCCGTGCCTGGCGATCGCATCGTCGGCATTCTGACTCCGGGGGAAGGAATCACGATCTACCCGATCCAATCTCCCGATCTGACCGCCTTCGATGAAGAGCCCGAGCGTTGGCTCGATGTGCGTTGGGACATCGAGGAGAGCCGTCACGAGCTGTTCCCGGCCCGCCTCTTGATCACGGCGATCAACGAGCCGGGGACCTTGGGGACGATCGCCACCGTGATCGGCGATCATTCCGCCAATATCGACACGATTACGATCAAGCCGCTATCCGCCGACTTCCGCGAAATGATCATCGACGTGGAAGTCAATGATCTAAAACATTTGAACACGATCATCTCGCATTTGCGGGCGCGCCCGGTGGTTCACAAGGTCGAACGGGTGAACGGATAATGGCTGCGTCGAACTCCGTGCGGCTCGGCGTCAATATCGACCACGTCGCGACACTGCGCAACGCGCGCGGCGGCGCTTTTCCCGATCCCGTACGCGCCGCCCATCTTGCGGTGAAGGCCGGCGCCGATGGGATTACCGCGCATCTCCGCGAAGACCGCCGGCACATTCGCGACGAGGACATGGCGCGGCTGAAACGGGAAATTGCAAAGCCGCTGAATTTCGAAATGGCGGCGACCGACGACATGGTCGCGGTGGCCCTCGACACGCGGCCGCATGCCTGTTGCCTGGTTCCCGAAAAGCGGAGCGAGCGTACCACCGAGGGCGGCCTGGACGTCATCGGCGGCCATGACCATTTGAAAATCGTGACCGCTGAATTGCTGAAAGCCGGGATTCGGGTCTCGTTGTTTATCGAACCATCCTTGGAGGCCGTAAAGGCATCGCGCTCGATCGGCGCGCCCGTCATCGAATTTCATACCGGCGCCTGGTGCGATGCGCTCACCCATGCCGAAAACCAGCGCGCCCAAAATGAGTTGGCGCGCATCAAGACGGCGGCGGCGCTTGCGAACGGGTTGGGACTTGAATGTCACGCCGGCCACGGTCTCGATTTTGCCACCGCCAAGATCGTCGCCGGATTACCGGAAATCGTCGAATTGAATATTGGTCATTTTCTGATCGGCGAGGCCGTGTTCATTGGACTCGACGCCGCCATCAAGAAGATGCGCATGGCGATGGATGAGGGTCGCCGGACGGCGAGCTAGAGCATGTTCTGCAAAAGCACACCGATGCTTGGCGGCAACCCGGGCATGGTCAGATGATCATAGGTTTCGGCAACGACCTTTGCGATATTCGTCGCATCGAGCAGTCCTTGGAACGCTTCGGCGACCGCTTCGTCCTGCGATGTTTCACCGAGACCGAGCAGCTCAAATCCAATGGGAGAGCCGGCCGCGCCGCTTCCTACGCCAAGCGATTCGCCGCCAAGGAAGCCTGTGCCAAGGCCCTCGGCACCGGGCTCCGCGCCGGCGTGAGGTGGCGCGATATGGGCGTTGTCAATTTGCCTTCAGGCAAGCCGACCATGGCTCTCACCGGCGGCGCGGCCTTGCGATTGGCTGACCTGACCCCGGTGGGGCATTGGACCCTGATCCACCTCACGCTGACCGACGAATATCCGCTGGCTCAGGCGCAGGTGATCATCGAGGCGATCGTGCAGGACCCGGCCATCGCGTTATGGCAGGATTAAGTTTTGGCAAGGTGGCGGGCTCCAGCGCCTCGGTCTTGACGTTAAAAATCAAGGGTTTCTCCCCTATTTTATTGATCCGCGCGGGCCTTGAATTCGGTCCAGAATGCGACGTCCAAGGGTCGGCCCCCACTCTATACCGGCGTGGACCGGCATGGTAAGGAGCCCACCTTGGAGTAGGCCAGCCCCGAGAAATATGGGTTTGGGCGCGTTGGATCGCGGCTGCTCCAAGCTTTTGTTCGGCATGTCCAGGCGTCCGGGAACGGCTACGCCTGAATTGCTCTTGAGAGAAGATAAAATGACAGAGCCAGCACGATTGGACGGAAAAGGCCGCGACACGAAACAACGCGCCAAGGAAGGCGGCAAGGGCGATACTTTGAAGGTCATCGTTCAGGCGCTGCTGATAGCGCTCGTCGTACGTACTTTCCTGTTTCAGCCGTTCAATATCCCATCCGGCTCCATGATTCCGACGCTTCTGATCGGCGATTATCTTTTCGTCTCCAAATATGCCTATGGCTATTCCGATCATTCATTGCCGTTTAGCCCGCATCTGTTCTCGGGGCGGGTTCTCGCCTCCGCGCCAAAACGCGGCGATGTCGTCGTCTTCAAGCTTCCGCGCGACGGGCAGACGGATTACATCAAGCGCGTGATCGGACTGCCCGGCGACAAGATCCAGATGAAAGACGGCCGGCTTTTCATCAACGGCGAGATCGTGCCGCGCGACCCGATCGCCAAGGCGCATACCGAAGATTTCTACGGCCGCGAAACGGATGTCCCCACCTATCGTGAGACCCTTCCTGGGGGCGTCAGCCACACAATCATCGAGATCCAGGGCGACTCCGGCTTCAACGACAATACAAGGGTCTTCGAAGTGCCGGATGGAGAGTATTTCATGATGGGGGACAATCGGGACAATTCGACCGACAGCCGCGTTGCACCCGACCAGGGCGGTGTTGGATTTGTCCCGTTCCAAAATCTTGTCGGCCGCGCCGAGCTGATCTTCTTTTCGGTTGGCAAGGGGGAACCCGCCTGGGCCTTTTGGGAATGGCCTTGGACGGTACGTTGGGACCGGATGCTCAAAACCGTGAAATAAAATGTCGCGGCAAGTTCAGGATATCAAAGCAGTCGAGGATCGCATCGGACATCATTTTGCCGATCCAGATCTCATTGCCGCCGCGCTCACTCACATGAGCGCGGTCACGGGCCGCAGGCGAGAGACCTATCAAAGGCTCGAATTTCTTGGCGACCGGGTTCTCGGTCTCGCGATTTCCGAAATGCTGTATGTGGCCTTTCCCGAGGCTGAGGAAGGGGAGCTTTCCCGCCGCCTCGCCGGCCTCGTTCGCAAGGAAAGCTGCGCCGAGGTCGCGCGCGAATGGGGAATTGAAACCCACGTGCGTTTGGGCGAAAGCGAAAAGCAGACGGGCACAACCAAGGCGGCCATTTTGGGCGATGTCTGCGAATCGATCATCGGCGCGATCTTTCTCGATGCAGGCTATGCCGCGGCCAAAGCCGTCGTAGCCGCCGCATTCGCGTCGCGAATGCTGTCGCCGGATCGGCCCCTGCGCGACCCTAAGACCGCGCTGCAGGAATGGGCGCAGGCGCGTGGCCTCCCGACCCCCCTTTATCGCGAAGTCGCGCGATCCGGGCCCGACCATGCACCGGAATTCACGATCAGCGTTGAAGTGCGCGGCTATCCGCTTGCCGAAGCCAAAGGCCTCACCAAGCGCCTCGCCGAGCAGGCTTCCGCGGCCAATTTCATCGCGCGCGAGGGCATCGACCAAGCCTCTCAAAAGGGCGCCGCGTGAACGGCCCCCGCGGTGCCGGAACGAGCTGTGGTTTTGTCGCCCTCATCGGTACGCCGAATGCCGGAAAATCGACGTTGATCAATCAACTCGTCGGCACCAAGGTTTCGATCGTCTCACGCAAGGTGCAAACGACACGCAGCCCGGTACGCGGCATTGCCATCGAGGATCATGCGCAGATCATTTTTGTGGATACGCCTGGAATCTTCGCACCCAAGCGGCGGCTCGATCGGGCCATGGTGACGTCGGCTTGGAGCGGCGCCGGCGACGCCGATGTCGTCGCCTTGCTCGTGGACGCGCGCAAAGGCATGGATGAAGAAGTCGAGGCCATCCTTGCTGGCCTGCCGCGCGTGGGCGGCGTCAAGATTCTGGTGTTGAACAAGATTGACACGGTTGAACCGCCGAAGCTTCTCGAGCTCGCCGATCGGCTCAACAGCGCTTTTACGTTTGCGGACACGTTCATGATTTCGGCCCTGCGCGGCCACGGCGTTCCCAAATTCAAGCAGCACCTCGCCACGCTGATGGCTCCGGGCCCCTGGCTCTATCCGGAAGACCAGATCACCGATGCGCCGTTGCGCTCGCTCGCCGCCGAAATCACGCGCGAAAAAATCTTTGAGCGCCTGCACGATGAATTGCCTTACCAATCGACGGTGGAAACCGAACTCTGGAAGGACATGCCGGACGGTTCAGTGCGGATCGAACAGACGATCTATGTGATGCGCGAGGGGCACAAGAAAATCGTGATCGGCGAAGGCGGCCGCACGATCAAGGCCATCGGCACGGCGGCGCGCAAGGACATCATGGAGGCGACAGACCAAAAGGTTCATCTCTTTCTGTTCGTCAAGGTGCGGGAGAATTGGGCCGACGATCCCGAACGCTACCGGGAAATGGGATTGGACTTTCCCAAGGGATCGTCTTGAGCGAGATGGCCGGCGGTTCTATGGTGCGGGCCAGCTCGATGTCTCAGGTTTCAAGTTTTCAATGAAAATTGCCAGCATGACGGGCTTCGCCCGGGACGCCGGAAGCGCCGGATTGTGGCGCTTTTCGTGGGAGCTCAAGTCGGTCAACGCCAAGGGTCTCGATGTCAGGCTGCGCTTGCCGCCTCCCTTCGACGCGATCGAGACGGAGGCACGCGCCCGCATCGCCCGAGATTTGGCCCGCGGAACGGTCCATGCCACGCTGACCGCTCACCGCGAGATCATGGTCCCCGAGATTCGCGTCAACGAGGTTTTGCTGCGGAAGCTCGTCGAAGCAGTCGCCGCGATCCCGCTCCCTGCGGCCGTGGCGCCGGCAACGCTTGATGGGCTTCTCGCCATGCGGGGCGTTGTTGAAGTCATCGAGGCGGCCGATAGCGAAGCCGAGATTTTGCACGCGCGTCGCATCGTTCTCGATGGGCTCGGCGCCGCGTTGGGCGCCCTCGCGACCATGCGGCAAAGCGAGGGACAGGCGCTTGCCCCTGTGCTTTTCGCCAGACTTGAGCGCATTACCGCTTTGATACAGGCGGCCGAGGTCTGCCCCGGGCGCCAGCCGGAAGCGATTGCCACCCGGCTCGCGCAAACTCTCGCCATTCTTGCCGGAAACGTGAATTTCGACCAGAGTCGCCTGCATCAGGAGGCGCTCATGCTCGCAGCCAAGGCCGACATCAGGGAGGAATTGGATCGCCTTGTCGCTCACACGGCAGCAGCGCGCGATCTTTTGACCAAGGGCGGCACGGTCGGCCGCAAGCTCGACTTTCTGGCCCAGGAATTTGCCCGCGAGGCTAATACCCTTTGCGCGAAATCGAATGACGCGAATTTGACCGGGCTTGGCCTCGAATTGCGGGTCGAGATCGAGCAGTTTCGCGAACAGATCCAGAATATCGAGTAGCCAATGAGTCTGAACAATCCGCCCACGACCGAACCGGCCTCCGGCGCTCAAGATCGAGGGCCTAGCCGCCGCGGTCTGATGTTGATTCTTTCCTCGCCGTCGGGGGCTGGCAAGACGACCTTGACTCGGATGCTGCTTCAGACGCGCGACCTCGACCTGACTCTGTCGATCTCGGTCACCACACGGCCCCGCCGTTCGAGTGAGGTCGACGGCATCCATTATACATTCATCACCAAGAAGCATTTCGAAGCGTTGCGCGATGGCGGCGATTTGCTCGAATGGGCGGAAGTGCACGGCAATTTCTACGGAACGCCGCGCGAGCCCGTCGAAGAGGTTCTGCGTCAGGGGCGTGATGTCCTTTTTGACATCGACTATCAGGGAACGCAGCAGGTCAAGCAGAAATCGGCCGACAATGTCGTCACCATCTTTATCCTGCCGCCGTCGATGAAGGAACTACGGTCGCGACTTGAACGCCGCGCCGAGGATTCGCCCGAGATCATCGCCAAAAGGTTGAACGACGCGCGCAATGAGATTCGCAGGTGGGCCCAATACGACTACGTCCTCGTGAACGACGATCTGCAAAACACCTTCGGCGATTTGCTCGCTATCCTTGCCGCCGAACGCCACCGCACTCTGCGCGTGAAGGAAGGCATCGGCGGTTTTGTCGAAAAACTATTGAACGAGTCGTGATTTGACGGCTGATATGCTGATAAACTGGGGCGACCGGCATTGTCATCATTGAGGCTGGCCGGTCATCCTCTCGATACTTCAGAAGCTGATAGGCGGCCCCCTGGTATGGATCTTGCTCAATTTTTCGTCATGATCTTGCCAAAGCTGGAGACCATCAACACCCCGCGAATTGGCGCAAATTCGGTTGCCTTTGCGCGGCGAAATCCTCGTCTTTCCGCAACTTAGGGGCTCCATGACCCTCTCGAGTTCATTTCGCCGCGTCGGCTTCACCCTAGGCGGACACGTCTATAATCAGCTCGTCCTGATCGGCGTTCAGATTCTGCTCGTTCCGGTCCTTCTGCATGCTTGGGGGATCGAGCGATATGGCGTGTGGCTGCTGCTCTCGTCGATACCGACCTATCTGACGTTCAGCGATTTCGGTTTTACGTTTATCGCCAAGAATGAAATGACGATGAAGGCGGCGGGCGGCGACCGGTCGGGTGTCCTCGTCACCTATCAAAGCGTCTTCGTGCTCCTCAACATCATTACCGCTGTCGTTGCAATTTTAGCTGGCGCCGTAATTTTTGCAGTCCCCATGCGGTCCATCTTCGCCTTGGGCGAGGTTTCGGATATCGAAGCGAAACTCGTCCTTGCCCTTCTCGGGGCAAGCTTGATTTTTTATCAATATTTCCTGCTCTTTTCAGGCGCGGCGCGCGCGGCAGGTCGACCCGCCAGCGAAGTCGCGTGGAACGGGACCAGTAGATTGGTCGAAGGATTATCCACGGCCGCCGTTGCCTTGCTCGGCGGCGACCTCGTTCTCGCGGCCATTATCATCCTGGTCAATCGGATCGTTTTCACGAGCGCCATCTTTGTCTGGATCCGATCGATCGCGCCCTGGCTGCCCATCGGTTGGAGCCATTGCTCGCGCAGCGAGATCAAACGTCTGTTCAATCCTTCGATCAGCTATATGTTCGTGTCCGTCGCCTATGCCTTAATGATCCAGGGCCCGATCACTGTTCTCGGCCTCGTCACCGGACCGGATCGCATCGCCATCTTTTCGACGTCGCGCACGCTTGCAAGGCTCGGAACATCGGCAACGAATCTTCTCAACAACTCCGTGACACCCGAATATTCCCATCTTTTCGGCCTGAAAAAGACGTCGGGGTTTTTGCGTATCCTCCGTTTCCACCTTGCGCTCTCGGGCGCCGGCGTCCTCGCCTATTTACTGTTGATGAGTTTCTTGGGCGATTCCATCCTGAAACTTTGGACCGGCGGAAAAGTGATGGCGGAAGAACCGTTCTTCACACTGCTCATTTTGTCGGTCGGCGCTGAAATGATTTGGACAGCGCTTTTTGTTCCCCTGGCGTCGACCAACCGACACATAAGGGTCTCTTACGCCTTTGCAATTCTAAGCTTGATCGGCATTTGCGCTTGCTACTTCGGCGCTGCATCCTATGGCCTGACAGGCGCAATTCTGGCTGTGCTTGGCGTTAATGTCGTCATGATCGGTGTCACGATCGAACAATTGATCAGCCGCGCCGGTCCGAGCGCGTTGGATAGCGCAGGCAGGGGCGCCGTCAAACCGAGCCAGCTTTAGCGCTCACGTCTTTTCGTCCGATCGCGAGGCAATATGGCTGCAAGTCCCACAAACGCAGAGACCCGTATCGTCGTGTGCGCGCTCGAGACCTATTCCAAAATAGGTGGCCTTCAAAACTTCAATCGGCGGATCATCGCCAATCTGGCACAACGAACCCTCGACCGAAAAGAGCGACCCCCGCAGGTCTTCTTGTTGCGCGATCAGAACGCCATCCCGGAGATTGCGGGAATCGAGATCGCCGGAATGGGTCATCGCCTGCGCTTTATGTTTCAGGCGTTGAGGGCCGGTGTAACCCAGGCCAATCTCTTCGTCATAGGCCATCGAAATCTTCTTCCGCTCGCGGCTTTGGTCCGATGCCTTCGCCCCAATTTGCCAATTCTCCTGTTTGTGCATGGTGAAGATGTTTGGAACGATCCTCGTCAGGAGGCCGGACGGCGGCGTTGGTATGAACCTTGGTTGCTGCGGGCCGTCTCACAGATCGCTTCGGTCAGCGCTTTCACCGCCGAGACGATGGCGCGGGAATTCAATGTCCCTCTGTCGAAGTTTATTCTTCTTCCGAACGCAGTCGATCCGCTCAAATCCACGTTGGAGCTGGCGAAGCGCGAGCCGGCTACGATCCTGACCGTGACAAGGCTTAGCCTGAACGACCGCGAAAAACACGTGGACAAGGTCATCCGCGCGGTCGCCAAGCTCAAGCACAGCCTGCCCCATATCAAATGCGAGATCGTCGGGGATGGCGCTTTACGCCCCGAACTTGAGGCCTTGGCCACGGAACTCGGCGTCGCCGACGCGGTAAAATTTCTTGGCCGCATCAGCGATGCGGAGCTCGACGCGGCCTATGCAAGAGCGACGGTCTTCGCGATGCCCTCGTCCAAGGAGGGGTTCGGGATCGTCTATCTCGAAGCCTGGCTGCGGGGTCTTCCCGTGATCTGCAGCAAGCATGGCGCCTCCAAGGAAATCGTTTCCGATGGGGTGGATGGATTTGTCGTCGAACCCTCCGATATTTCGATGCTCGCAGATCGCCTCCATCTGTGGCTCTCACAGCCGGAAATTGCCCGGGACATGGGCGAGCGCGGGCGCCGGAAGGTCGAGGCGAATTTTCTCGGCCCCGCCTTCCGGGCCAATCTCGACCGGATCATCGACGGGCTCCGCGCGGGGAAGCGTCCCAGGGATAATTGACCTTCGGCCGCACCGGTATTATTTCATAAACATGCCAGTTCGGACCATAATCACCCTCCCAGACCCGCGTTTGCGGCTTCGCGTGCCGCCCTTGGCGTCCGTCGACGACTGCATCCGTGCGCTGATGGACGATATGCTTGAGACCATGTATGCCGCGCCCGGCATCGGCCTCGCCGCCGTGCAGATCGCCGTCCAGAAGCGGGTGATTGTGCTCGACGTCGCCAAGCGCGAAAGCGAAGCCGCGACCGCTGATCCCCTTTGTCTCGCCAATCCGGAAGTCCTCTGGGCCTCGGAGGAGCTGTCAACCTATGAAGAGGGCTGCCTGTCGATCCCGGAATTCTATGAGGAGGTGGAACGGCCGGCGCGCGTAAGGGTCGGCTATCTGGACCGGGAAGGCCGGGCACGGGAGGTCGAGGCGGACGGCATTCTGGCGACCTGCCTTCAGCATGAAATCGATCATTTGAACGGCGTCCTGTTCATCGATCATATTTCCAGGCTGAAGCGCGAGCGCATCACCAAGAAATTCAGCAAGAGCGCCAGACACGGGGCCGCTGATCGGAAGCGCAGCGTGGAGCACGAACAGGCCTCCGTCCGAACCGACGCCTGATTGACGCCCATCACTTGGGCATCACTTGGGCCGCCCCCAACCCTAGGCCAAGACTATTGCGTATCGTCTTCATGGGGACCCCGGAATTCTCGGTGCCTGTGCTCACCGAGATCATCGGCCAGGGCAACCTCGTGGCAGCGGTCTATACGCGGCCACCGAAACCCGCAGGGCGTCGCGGCCTAGAGGCAACCCCCTCCCCTGTGCATGAGGCGGCGCTGCGTTTCGGCATTGACGTGGTCACGCCCCAAACCCTTCGCTCGGACGAGGCGGCCGCCCGGCTGCGGAGCTTTGAACCCGACGCGATCGTCGTCGTGGCCTATGGCTTGATCTTGCCGAAAGTCATTCTCGAACTGCCGCCGAAATTCTGTCTCAACCTGCATGCCTCCCTGTTGCCACGTTGGCGGGGCGCCGCGCCGATCCAGCGCGCGATCATGGCCGGCGACAAGGAAACAGGGGTCATGGTGATGCGCATGGAAGAAGGTCTCGACACCGGCCCCATCGCCCTCACCGAGCGGGTCGCCATTGGACCGGATTCGAATGCCGCTGAACTGCATGACAAACTAGCCTTCGCGGGAGCCGGGCTGATGGCGCGGGCCCTGGCATTGCTTGAGCGGGGCGAACTTGTCTTCACCGCGCAGGCTGAAACCGGGGTCACCTATGCGCGTAAAATCGACAAGGCGGAAGCGCGGATCGATTGGTCAAAACCGGCATCGGAAATACATGATCTGATCCGCGCTCTTGGGCCCTTTCCTGGGGCCTATTTCGAAGCCGATCTCGGCAAGGGCGTGGAACGCATCAAGGTCTTGCGCGCCCAAAGGGTCGACGCCACCGGCACGCCAGGATGCGTCCTCGATGATCGCTTGACCATTGCCTGCGGCAAAGGGGCGGTGCGGCTTCTGGAGTTGCAACGTCCCGGCAAACTGCACGTGTCGGCCGAGGATTTTTTGCACGGCGCCAAACTGCCCGCCGGAACCATGCTCGCCCCAAAATCTGATGCCGCGCTTTAAGCTCACCGTCGAATACGACGGAACGCCCTTCGTCGGCTGGCAGCGGCAGACCAATGGACCCTCGGTCCAGTCCGTCATCGAATCTGCCCTTGAGGCCCTGTGTGGCACCCACGTCGGAGTCCGTGGAGCCGGGCGAACGGATACCGGTGTTCACGCCACCGGCCAAGTTGTGCATGCAGATCTGGTCAAGGACTGGCGCAGCGATGTCTTGCGCGATGCCCTGAACGCGCATATGCGGCCCCAGCCCGTCGCGATTTTGGCGGCCGAACGCGTTCCTGAATCCTTTGACGCCAGATTTTCAGCAATCCGGCGGCATTATCTCTATCGAATCATCAATCGCCGGGCCCCTCTGACCGTTGAGCAAGGGCACGCCTGGCTCGTCAAACGAAGGCTCGACGCCGACGCCATGCGGGCAGCCGCCGCCCATCTTGTCGGTCATCATGATTTTTCAACCTTCCGCGCGTCTCAGTGCCAGGCGGAGAGCCCGGTGCGCACGCTGGAACGGCTCGATGTCACGCGGATTGGCGATGAGATTCAGATCAGCGCCAGCGCGCGCTCGTTCCTGCACTCGCAAGTGCGGTCCATGGTGGGGTCGCTCGAACAGGTCGGCTCAGGAAAATGGAGCGCGTTTAACCTCCGTGCCGCTCTCGAAGCGTGCGACCGTCGCCGCTGCGGCATGGTCGCTCCCCCGGAAGGACTCTATCTGATCGGCGTGGATTATGATCCGAGCGCTTCTGCGTGGCCTTGATTCTGTTATGACTCAGCGCCAGTCCGAATAGTGTCGCTCCAATTCGGCTTCAAGCTCTGGGCCGGCCGCTGGAACGAAACTGAAAACAGCCATCCTCCCAACCATCCTCTCAAGTTGGGCAAATCTTTCAATAATCCGGTAATGGGGGCGATCGGCATAGTCGTCCACCAGTAAGAGCGCGTTAGATGGCTCTTTGGACATGTATTTGATGCTTGTCAGGGCACAGGCGACCCGGAAACGTCCATCCACCAAGATCAAATCCGGAAGCCGCGTGTCGCCAATTAATCTCCAGGGCGCCTGGGGATAGGACATCCATTTACGGACACGATTTGGCTTGGGCGTTTTGAAAAGCGGAATGCCCCAGAGGCCCGTGATGCCAATATTGACATGAACCAGATGCTGATCGTGTTTTAGATTTCCTATTTTCGCTCTCACGGAATTCATAAATACTTTGTCGGAGTCCACGGCGACGAAGGGCTTGCCCCATTTCGCAGCCTGTACGGTACTGCCGCCTGTGCCATACTCGACGTAAAAGGCGCTGTTATTTATTTTTTCCATAAAATATTGCGTAGACCGGTCGTCAAAATGGGGCTCGTCAGGCACATTACACTTCGTAAATCGCTTGCTTACGATAAACATAGCATTCGTGCCGGCCTCGATCAGCGGTTCGGGCATCATGTCCCGAACTCTCTTTCTGGCGGTCCGAGAAGCACGCTGAAAACTGACTGACATATATTATTTAACCTCTAACCAACAGTGGGACTTTAATCTCCTCGTTGCGATTTGCAACCCGCGCGACGATCAGAGAGCAGCAGCCGTCTTCCGCGCTTTATCGATCAACTGCTCCGCGCCGTAAATCGCGTCGCCATCAGGATCATGCACAAGAGCGCCGGAACCCGCAGCGAGGGCCGCGCAGACAATCGCGGCGCTGGCTTCTTCGCGCACATCTCCGCTCCAGCGAAAGGCAATCGCGGCATTTCGCTCGCCAATCCGCGACTGCAACGCGGACGATAGCCCCGACGCATCGACGGCCTGAAAGCGGATGTCGAACCCCGCGTCTTCTCCGTCCAGCGTGCAGGGCAGATAGCCCGACGTTTGAAACGGAACGTAGGAATCATCCAGAGTGAGTTTGAATTTGAGGCCGTCGATCACCTTTTGCAGGGTTTCGCGCGCGGGCACGTCGTTGCGCAGGAGATAGGCGGTTTGGGAGCGGGCCATGGAATTCCCTTTGCGATGCGTCTGGCGCTGCTCTCAAGCAAAAATCTGGCCGCGCGGAACTACTCCCTCTCGAACACAATCTCCCCGGCGACGAGGGTGAGTTTCACCCTGCCCTCCATGCGGGCTTCGTCGAACGGCGTATTCTTGCAGCGCGAATGCAATTTGGCCGGGTCGACGACATAGGGTTCGTTCGGATCGAAGCGGATCAAATCGGCGGGCGCGCCGACCTTGAACCTTCCCTGGGGGAGACCAAGAATTTCCGCCGGGCGGGTCGTCATGGCGTTGAGCAGACGTCCCAGCGAAACTTCGCCGGAGGAAACCAGCCGCAGGCCTGCGGACAGCATGGTTTCCAGCCCGATCGCGCCATCCTCGGCCTCGGCGAAGGGCAGCCGCTTGGTTTCGACATCCTGGGGATTATGGTCGGAGACGACAACGTCGATGAGCCCCGACGCCAGTCCGGCAACCAGCGCACGCCGCTCGTCTTCGCGCCGCAGCGGCGGCGCAAGTTTTAAAAACGTTCGATAGTCGCCGATGTCGTTTTCATTGAGCGTCAGATGGTTGATCGAGGTCGCGCAGGTCACCGGCAGCCCATCGGCCTTGGCCTTGGCGATGATCTCCAGGGACAAAGTCGTGGTGACGAGGGCGGCGTGATAGCGGGCGCCCGTGAGATTCACCAGTTTGATGTCGCGATCCAGCATGATCGCTTCCGCCTCGCGGGGGATTCCGGCAAGGCCGAGCCGCGAGGCGAATTCGCCTTCATTCATCACGCCTTCGCCGGCAAGATCGCGATCTTCCGCGTAATGAATGATTAGGGCGTCGAAATCACGGGCGTATTCCATCACCCGGCGCATGACCCGGGCGTTGCGGACAGAACGAGCCCCGTCGCTGAACGCAACCGCGCCGGCCTGCTGCAGCAAGCCTATCTCAGCGATCTCGGTGCCCTCAAGGCCCGCCGTCAGGGCGGCGCAAGGAAGCACCCGGACGCGGCCCGTGTCGCGCGCCCGGCGCAACAGAAAATCGACGACCGCCGCCTCATCGACCGGCGGATTGGTGTCGGAGCGGGCCAGGATGGTCGTGACCCCGCCGGCTGCGGCCGCGGCGGTCGCGGTCGCAATGGTTTCCCGGTGTTCGGCGCCCGGTTCGCCGATAAACGCCCTCATGTCGATGAGGCCCGGCGCCACGAGGTCGCCGCGGCAATCCAAAATGCGCGCATGCGAAGGCAGCTGCCCCTTCGTGACCCCCGGACCGAAATCGCGGATCACGCCATCGACGACCAGAATCCCGCCGAAACTCTCCCTGAGCTCCGCCGGATCGACCAATTTTGCATTGACGAGCGCCAAAGGCTGGTGGGCGATCGAGGCGCTGGAGGGAAGCTTCACGTGAAACAGCTCGCTCTTATCCATTTGGCAAATGCTGCGCCAATGCTTCCAGCACGGCGATCCGAACCGCGACGCCCATTTCGACCTGCTCGCGGATGCGGCTTCTCGCTCCGTCGGCGACGCTCGAATCGATCTCCACGCCCCGGTTGATCGGGCCGGGATGCAAGACCAGCGCATCGGGTTTCGCCCGCCTAAGCTTGGCTTCGTCGAGGCCAAAAAATCGGAAATATTCCTTGGCGGACGGGATATACGCCCCGAGCATCCGTTCCCGCTGCAACCGCAGCATCATCACAATGTCCGCACCCTCGAGGCCCGATTCCATGTCGCGGAAAACCTCGACGCCCATCCGCTCGATGCCGGTCGGCAGCAATGTCGAGGGGCCGACCGCGCGCACCCGCGCCCCAAGGGCGGAGAGAAGCAAAATATTCGAGCGCGCGACGCGCGAATGGAGGATATCGCCGCAGATCGCGACCGTGAGGCCCGCGATTCTGCCTTTGTTGCGCCGGATGGTGAGAGCGTCGAGAAGCGCTTGGGTCGGATGTTCATGGGCGCCGTCGCCCGCGTTGACGACTGAACAATCGACCTTTTTCGCCAGCAGATGCACCGCGCCGGCGTGGGCATGGCGGACGACGATGATATCGGGACGCATGGCGTTGAGCGTCATCGCCGTATCGATCAGGGTTTCGCCCTTTTTGACGCTGGACGTCGCGACCGACATATTCATGACGTCGGCGCCAAGCCGCTTGCCCGCGAGTTCGAACGACGACTGGGTCCTGGTCGAGGCCTCGAAGAAAAGGTTGATGAGGGTTCGTCCCCGCAGGGTTGAACGCTTCTTTTCGACCTGACGCGACACTTCGATCGCCGACTCGGCCAAATTAAGCAAAGCCTCGATGTCCAGGGGCGATAGCCCCTCTATCCCGAGCAGATGCCGGTGCGGGAAGGTGAGCTCTCCAGGCGCATTGACCATTGACCCTGGCTTATAGGCCCCGATGGGGCCCGCTCACAATAGTTTGCTCGGCTCGCTTCGAACTGCCCACAAAAATCGGCACATCTTGACCGGGCTCACCGGCGCTCATTCATGAAACCGTCAAAAACGTGAAGCACCTAATGGCCTTGCCGAGTTGCATTTTTTCCCGAAACCCGGTTCAAGCGTCGCAGGAAGAGGCGCTGTTCAAGGTCGGATCCCCATGAAATCTATTTGGCAATGTTTAGGGTCGGCGGCGGCAATCATGGCGGTTGCGGCTCCGGCATGGGCGGAAAATCAACCGCTGACCTGCTGGTATAATGACCACGCCGATTTTACCTCAGCCGACAGCGCGCCGGCCAGCGCCGTCATCGGAAGCGTGGCGAAGGCAAGCAGCGGGGACAAGACCTTTTCCTATACGATTTCGGCAAGAGACGGCATGGCGTGCCCGGTGCAGCTCCCGCTCTCGACGACGTCCGCCGTGACGGTGGCCCTCGTTCGCCAGGACGAGGGGGATTGTTCGAACGAGAAGGTCAGCGACGCCGGAGGCGCAGCCATTGGCGGTTCCGTGACCGTCTATAGCGAGTCCAGAGCCGCATCCACGGCGGCGATCCGGCTTGCCGGTCTGGCTCCCAACACCAGCTATAAGATTTTCCTGAAATGCCTGCGGCAGCTCGGAACGCTCCGAACCGATGCGAATGGAAACGCCGGGCGAACCGTCAGCTTTCCCACTGACGGGCCGGGTCCAGTCTTTGCCTTCGAAATTGCTCCCGAGGGCGACGCCGCGGGCACCAAGCTCCAAAGCCTGTCCTTCAAGAAGTAAAGCGGGCTTTCGCTGCGCAACCCATCGGCGCCAAGCCGAAAATTGCGCAGCCACAGCTCACGCAACCTCTTGGAGATGGGCTTCCAGGAACCAAAGCGACTTGTCGAGGGCGCGCGAAAACGCCGTCAAAATATCCGCTGTGTCCGCATCGCCTGCCTCGTCGGTCGCCGCGATCCCGGCGCGAACCGAATTCGCGACCGTGCCAAAGTGCTCGATCAGCGCCGCGATGTGATCCTTGATCTTGTAAATATCTGTCGGATAGGGCTTGAGCGAGGTCTTGTTCGCCACCACTTGCGAAGTGCCAAGCGCGGTTCCGCCCAGTTGCACAACGCGCTCGGCCATGGTGTCCACATGGTCGTCGATCTCGGTGCGGAACGAATCGAGCATTTCATGCACCGCGATGAATTGAATGCCCTTAAGGTTCCAATGCGCCTGTTTGGTAAGCAAAGCCAAATCGATGGCGTCGGCTAAGCGGGCATTCAACAGATCGATGGAAACCGCTTTTGCATTCGACTTCACATCGTTCAGCGTTTTATGCAACTTCATAAGCAAATACTCCGCTTTTCTGGTGGATTCTTCAGTTTAGCAAGCTTGCCTGCGGTATTTTGGCGCACTGAGACTTGGCAATTGCTAAACTTAGCTTTAGTAAATGCGCGCCGAAACGAAAAGGTTCATCAGGTCCAGCATTTTTGACGGGATTTGACTATGATCCCGCGCTCCCCCATCCTCCGGCGCATCGATTTCGGCCAAGCTCCGGCTCGGATCCCCTAGCGCGAGCGGTACCAGATCAATTTGAAATTAATAAAATACCGGCTGTTGCGCCGCTGGGAACAGATAGGACCTATGCATGAATGTCGTCATCGTCGAGTCGCCGGCGAAGGCCAAAACGATCGGCAAGTATCTGGGAAAGGGCTATGAGGTCTATGCCTCCTATGGCCATGTTCGGGATTTGCCGGCCAAGGATGGTTCGGTGGATCCGGACGCGGATTTCGCCATGCTCTGGGATGTCGATTCCCAGTCGGCAAAACGGCTGGCGGAGATCGCCAAGGCCGTCAAGAGCGCCGACCGAATTATCCTCGCGACCGACCCGGACCGTGAAGGGGAAGCGATTTCCTGGCACGTCCTCGAGATTTTAAAGGCCAAAAAAGTCCTCGGCACCAAGCCGGTCGAACGGGTGGTCTTCAACGCGATCACCAAATCGGCGATTCTCGATGCCATTCGCAATCCCCGCCAGATCGACGAGGCGTTGGTCGATGCCTATCTGGCGCGGCGCGCCCTTGATTATCTTGTCGGTTTCAATCTCTCGCCGGTGCTGTGGCGGAAATTGCCCGGCGCCCGCTCCGCCGGCCGGGTTCAATCCGTGGCCTTGCGCCTTGTCTGCGACCGCGAACTCGAGATCGAAAAATTCGTTTCGCGGGAATATTGGTCGATCCTCGCCCATCTGAAAACCGGCGCCGGGGCCCCCTTCGTCGCCCGCCTCATCGGCGCCGACGGGCAGAAGATTGCGCGCCTCGATATCGGCTCGGGGGGCGAGGCGGAGGCCTTCAAAGCCGAGCTGGAGGCTGCCAAATTCTCGGTGGCCCGCATCGAGGCGAAGCCCGCCAAGCGGCACCCGGCGCCGCCCTTCACCACCTCAACCCTGCAGCAGGAGGCCTCGCGCAAATTGGGATTTGCTCCCGCCCGAACCATGCAACTCGCCCAGCGGCTTTACGAGGGCGCCGACATCGGCGGCGAAACGGTTGGCCTCATTACCTATATGCGGACCGACGGCGTCGACCTCGCCCCGGAAGCGATCACCAGCGCGCGCAGTGTCATCGGCAAGGAGTTCGGCGCGAACTACGTCCCCAAGGCGCCGCGCAAATATACGGTGAAAGCCAAGAATGCGCAGGAAGCGCATGAAGCCGTTCGCCCGACAGACCCGGCAAGGTTGCCGAAGCATGTCGCGCGAAGCCTCGAACCGGATCAACTGCGGCTTTACGAACTGATCTGGACACGCACCATTGCGAGCCAGATGGAATCCGCCGAGCTGGAACGCACCACGGTCGATATTCTCGCGGAAGCTGGAGCCCGCAAAATCGACCTGCGGGCGACCGGCCAGGTCATTCGCTTCGACGGCTTCCTGAAACTCTATCAGGAGGGGCGCGACGACGATGACGACGATGAAAGCGGCCGGCTGCCCGAGATGCACGAGGGCGAGGCCCTCGCCAAGGAAAGAATAGAGGCGAGCCAGCATTTTACCGAGCCGCCGCCGCGCTTCACCGAGGCGACCCTCATCAAACAGATGGAGGAGCTCGGCATAGGCCGACCTTCGACCTATGCTTCGACCCTCGCGGTTCTGCGTGAACGCGATTATGTGCGGCTCGAAAAGAAGCGGCTGTTTCCCGAAGACAAGGGCCGCCTCGTCACGGCCTTTCTGGAGAGCTTTTTCACCCGCTATGTCGGCTATGATTTTACCGCCGACCTCGAAGAGAAGCTCGACCTTGTGTCCAACCATGAGTTGGACTGGAAACAGGTCTTGCGCGATTTCTGGACCGATTTTTCGGGCGCGCTCGCGGGCACCAAGGATCTGCGAACAACTCAGGTCCTGGATAGTCTCAACGAACTCCTCGGCCCGCATATTTTTCCGGCCAAGGAAGACGGCTCGAACCCACGCGCCTGCCCCTCCTGCGGCGCCGGCCAGCTTTCGCTCAAACTCGGCAAATTCGGAGCCTTCATCGGCTGCTCCAACTATCCCGAATGCAAATTCACCCGCACCTTGGCAAATACCGAGGCCAGCGACCTGCCTGAGGGGGATCGCCCGGGGGTCAAGGTTCTCGGCGAAGACCCGCAGACGGGGGAAGAAATTTCGCTCCGCGATGGGCGTTTCGGCGCCTATGTGCAGCAAGGCGAAGGCGAAAAGCCGAAGCGCTCTTCCCTGCCCAAAAGCGTCAGTCCCGGCGACGTGACCCTGGAGCTGGCCCTCGGGCTGCTGTCGCTTCCCCGCGAGGTCGCCAAACACCCCGAGACCAAAGAGCCGATCCTGGCCGGCATGGGCCGCTACGGTCCCTATGTCCAACATGGCAAGACCTACGCAAGCATCGGCAAGGACGAAGATATCCTCGCCATCGGCGGCAACCGGGCGATCGATCTCATCGTCGCCAAGGAAAGCGGCTTGACCGGTCGACGGTTCGGCGCCGCCGCGACCGCGCCCTCGCGGGTGCTCGGGGAGCATCCGACGGGGGGCGACGTGGTCGTCAAGGCCGGTCGCTATGGCCCTTATGTCAATCACGGCAAAATCAACGCGACCTTGTCCCGCGATGCCGACCCCACCACATTGACCTTGGAAGAAGCGCTCGCGCTTCTCGCCGCGAAAGCCGACGGCGGAACGGATCGCAAAGGTGCCGTTCAGGGTCGTCTTCTCGGGGAGCATCCTGCGGGCGGGCCCATCACCGTCCGGACAGGACGCTTCGGTCCTTATGTGAATTACGGTAGGATCAACGCGACCCTGAAAAACGATCTTTCCCCGGATGCGATCACGATCGAGGAAGCTATCCGCCTGATCGAGGACAAGGAGAGCGCGGGAGGCGGTTCGAGGTCCCCCAAAAGATCATCCAAAGCGCCTTCGGCCAAGAAAGCGGCTCCGGCCAGAGCAGCCAAGAAAGCCGCGCCGGCAGCAGCCGCCAAGGCGCCGGCTCCGAAATCGAAAAAGGCTAAGCGAGCGTGAAAAAAAACGCGACAGGATCCGGCCTAGACGTGGCCGAATCCGCGCAGATCCCGCATCATTCACAGGATGGGGGATTTCCGTCACGTGCGGAAATTCTTGCCTTCATCGCCCGCGAGCGTGAAGCCACGGGCAATCCGCAAGGCAAGATCAGCAAGCGGGAAATCGCCCGCGCATTCAACATCAAGGGAGAAGACAGGATCGCCCTCAAGCGGCTCTTGAAAGAACTGGAAGCCGAGGGCGCCATAGAGCGGCGGCGCAAGAGCCTGCATAAGCCCGGACTTTTACCCTCGGTCGTGCTGGCCGATATGCTCGGGCGCGATCGCGACGGCGAGCTCCTCGCCGTCCCGGCCGAATGGGACACGACCCAGGGTCAGGCGCCGAAGATATTGCTGACGGCAAGCTCCCGCCAGAAGCCGGGGGGTGCGGTCCCGGGTCCCGGCGATCGCGCCTTGCTGCGCGTTGAATTGGTGCCGGGCGCGGAACCCGGCGAACCAACCTACACCGGGCGCGTCGTGAAGCTTTTGCCGCGCGCGAAATCCCAGGTTTTGGGGATTTTTCGCGCCGACGCGGGGGGCGGCGGACGCATTGTTCCGATCGACAAGAAAAATTTCCATCGGGGCGAACTGAGCGTCGGACCGGGCCATGAAGGCACGGCCAACGATGGCGACCTCGTGGCGGTGGAACTTCTGCGGACCGGACGCCTCGGCCTTCCGGCGGCGCGCGTGCGCGAAAGGCTGGGGGCGCTCGACAATGAAAAGGCGGTGAGCCTGATCGCCATCCACGCTCATCAATTACCCCATGTGTTCCGACCTGAGGTCATCGCCGAGGCGGACAGCGCGCGACATGCCGGCATGGCACAACGCGAGGATTGGCGGAGGGTGCCGCTCGTCACCATCGATCCGGTGGATGCCAAGGATCACGATGACGCGGTCCATGCCGAACCCGACCCCGATCCCGGCAATCCCGGCGGCTTTATCTTATGCATCGCCATCGCCGATGTCGCGGCCTACGTGCGGCCGGGGGGGCAGCTCGATCGCGAAGCCCAGGATCGCGGCAATTCGGTTTATTTCCCGGACCGTGTCGTGCCGATGCTTCCGGAAAGAATTTCCAACGACCTTTGCTCGCTTCGGCCGAATGAGGATCGCCCCGCCCTCGCCGCCCGGATCGTCATCGCCGCCGACGGCCATAAGCTGCACCATACCTTCCACCGGGTCATGATGCGCTCGGCGGCGAAACTTTCGTATGCGCAAGTGCAAGCCGCAATCGACGAGAGACCGGACGAAAATACAGCGCCGCTGCTCGCCAATGTTCTCGTTCCGCTTTACGACGCCTATCGCGCGCTCAAGCACGCGCGGGACAAGCGCGGGCCGCTCGATCTCGATCTGCCGGAACGCAAGATCATTCTGGACACAGAGGGCAAGGTTCAGTCCGTCGTGACGCCCCCGAGGCTCGATTCGCACCGCCTCATCGAAGAATTCATGATCCTCGCCAATGTCGCCGCCGCGGAAGCGCTCGAAGCCAAGCACCAGGATTTCATTTACCGTGTTCATGACGAGCCATCGCTCGAAAAGCTCAATAATCTCGCCGAGTTTCTAGCCTCGATCGGGATCAAGCTTGCCAAGGGCCAAGTTCTTCGTGCGACGCAATTCAACGGTATTCTGGACAAGGTGAGGGGCAGCGAAAACGAGCATCTCGTCAATGAAGTCGTGCTGCGCACCCAAGCGCAAGCCGAATATGTCATCGAGAACTATGGACATTTCGGTCTCAATCTCCGCCGCTACGCCCATTTCACCTCCCCGATCCGCCGTTATGCCGATCTCATCGTTCATCGCGCCCTGATCCTTGCGCTGAATCTGGGATCCGACGGCTTGGCACCTATCGCCAGGGAGCAGTTGGCCGAAATTGCTGCAAAAATTTCCGCCGCCGAACGCCGCGCCATGGCGGCGGAACGGGAGACATCGGATCGGCTGATTGCTGCCCATCTTGCCGGCCATATCGGAGCCAGTTTCGAGGGCCGTATCTCGGGCGCGACCAGCGCCGGGCTGTTTGTCAAGCTGAACGAGACGGGCGCCGATGGCTTCATCCCGGCCTCGATGCTCGGCGATGATTATTTTCGTCATGACCCCGCTTTGCATGCTCTGATCGGCTCGCGCACCGGCCAAATGCATCGGCTCGGCGACATCGTTACTGTCAGGCTTGTGGAAGCTGCCCCGCTCGCAGGCGCGCTCCGCTTTGAACTCTTGAGTGAAGTCTCGCCGCGCCAGGTAAGCGGACGCTCAGCCAAAGCCAAGCGATTGCCGCACCGCGACATACGGCCTTCTAGCGGATCACGGCGCACACGCCTATCTGGAGGCAAGACTTCAAAAAGGTGAATGTTGCAACGGTTGCACAGCTAGGCTAGCCAAAGTTCATTGCCGCGCGGCCTTCAGCTGGTGAGGATTGAGTTCATGGCAGACGACGGCCTCGTCACCATCCACAGCATGCGTTCGGCGCAAGACACAATAGAAGGCGTCGAAGCGGCCGTGAAAGCCAAGGGAGCGACCCTCTTCGCCAAGATCGATCACGCGGCCGGAGCCACCGAGGCCGGCGCCACATTGCGCCCGACCACGCTGATGATTTTCGGCAACGCGCCCGCCGGCACGCCACTCATGAAATCGAACCAGCGCATCGGCATCGACCTGCCGCTGAAGATGCTCGTTTGGAAAGACAGCGAAGGCAAAGTCTGGCTGACCTACGACGATCCAGCTTGGATCGCGAGACGGCACGGCATCGACGCCCAATTCGAACCCGTCGTGCACGCCATGTCGGCAACGCTTAGCGAAATTGCACAGGATGCGGCCGGGGTGGGTTAGGACAATTCCCGATGATCAAGACAGAGAGGAAGAAATGATGGAGTCGCCGGCGATCGATGTCCCCCCCTTTGCGCCCACGTCGCCCCGCGCCCCGCGCGATAAGGGTGCTCCCCGCAACGCATGGCAGGCAATTCGCCACGGCTTGCGCGGACATTGTCCCAATTGCACCGAAGGTAAAATTTTTCGTTCCTATCTGAAGGTCAATGACACCTGCCCGACGTGTGGCGAGGAATTGTTTCATCAGCGGGCCGATGACGCCCCGCCCTATATGACGATCTTCGTGGTCGGCCACATCGTGGGTGCATTCATGATCCTCGTCGAGAAATTCTGGCCGGATGCGCCGATGTGGCTCCACGCGATGGTTTGGCCGACCATAACCCTCATCCTCTCGCTGTGGTTTTTGCCGATCATCAAGGGTGGTCTCATCGCTCATCAATGGGCCCTGCGGATGCACGGTTTCGAAACGGCACCCGGCGCTACGATCGGCCAAAGCCCCTCCAAGTGACGCCTCAGAGTCTTCCGGCCGCGGGTCTTGCCAAGGGCAAAATCATCCCTGCGTTGGCGTCGGCGATTGCCACCGTCACGATCGTCGGCGTCGGCCTGTCGCTGACCATGCCTTTGCTCGCGCTGCGGCTGGAACAGCAAGGCTATAGCGCCCGCGCCATCGGGCTGAACCCGGTTGCCGGCGGCATCGCGATCCTGGCCGGCGCCGCCTTCGTTCCGGCCATGGCCCGGCGCATCGGCGTCAAGCCCTTGCTGCTACTGGCGCTTTTGGTCGGAGCTCTTAGCCTCCTGAGCTTTGCGCTGACCAATAATTATTGGATATGGCTGGTCATTCGCGCCGTGTTCGGCGCCGCCCTCAGCGTGCTTTTCGTGACCAGCGAATATTGGATCAATACGGTCGCGCCACCTGAGCGGCGCGGCTTTGTCCTGGGCTTCTACGTAACCAGCCTCGCCGCGGGGTTTGCCGCCGGTCCTTTGTTCCTGGTGTTTGTCGGCACCGCGGGCGCCACGCCGTTCCTGGCGGCAATTGCCCTTTTCGCGCTCGCGGCCCTGCCAATCCTGCTGTGGAGCGGCAGGGCGCCGGAGATCAAAAGCGCGGCGCATGTGCCGGTGTTCGGTTTTCTGACCAGCGTTCCCATCGCAACCCTCGCCGGGCTTCTGCATGGCGCAATCGAGACCGCGAGCCTCGGCCTGTTGCCGGTCTATGCCCTTCGCGCCGGGCTCACCGCCGAAATCGGCGCCATTTTCGTGACCCTGTTCGCCCTGGGCAATGTGTTCTTCCAACTGCCGATTGGCTATGTTTCGGATTTGATGGATAGAAGTAAGCTATTGTTGGCTCTCGGCCTTTTTGGATTTTGCGGGGCTTTGGCCCTGGCCCTGATCGGCCCTTCCTATTTTGTTCTGTTTTGCTGCCTCCTGACGCTCTGGGGCGGCATTGTCGGCAGCCTTTATGCCGTCGGTCTCGCCCATCTTGGCTCGCGTTTTCAGGGGGCCGAACTCGCCAGCGCCAATGCCGCCTTCATCATGCTCTACTCGCTGGGGATGCTGACCGGTCCGCCGATTGCCGGTTTCGGCATGGATTTCATTGTTCCGAACGGGTTTTTCTTCTCGATCGCTGCCATGCTCGGGCTCTATCTTAGTCTGGTTTGGCGGCGTCGACCTCGTAGGCTTTCTTGACAAGCCGGGCGCGATCCGTATGGTCGCGGCTTCACAATCCCCGAGCAGTCGGATGATCGCGCGCCTTGCGCCGCATTGAAGGAACACACCAATGGCCAAGGCCGCTATGATCAAGATCAAGCTTCTGTCCACGGCGGACACGGGCTATTTTTACGTGACCAAGAAGAATGCCCGCACCAAGACGGAAAAGCTGACGTTCAAGAAATATGATCCGGTCGTCCGCAAGCACGTCGAATTCAAGGAAACCAAGATTAAGTAACCGTCGAAAAATAGCGGAAACTTCGAACTATTTTACTCGACTTCGATAACAGCCAACCTCAACACGATGCAGAAGAAATTCGTCTGACGTGAACGCGAAGCACGATTGCGGATAATAGCTGCTGGAGCGTGCGAAGCCGAAGGTCTATCGGACTTTATGGTGGCCCTGCGCCATTCCATAAAATTTTTGCTCCTAATGAAACTGCCTGTCGCAGACTATGAAATTGATTTCTGCTTAATTGAGCAGGGACCATTAAGAGAAAATATTGAGTCGATCTCATTCCGGCTTGGACTTCTCCTAGAAAATGTTCGTCTGGTTTAATGTAAAGCGCTTGAGTGCCGATTCGAAAATCGTAGGGAAGACTAACTTGGATATCCGTCCAATCCATGATGTCGCCATCGCCCCTGTAATGCATGACTATCGCCACCAGTTTTTCGGTTGACCTTAGCTCTGAGCCCGAAACTACGATTTGCAATGTTTTGAAATCCGGACTGGCTAGGCCCCAGGCATTTATTCCCACGCCTATTTTTTCTAGTTTCCAATTTTGCCAAGTGGTGAGGCCCCACGGCACCCAAGCCAAAACGGTAATTATTGAGAGCGCAATAATGGAGGGTGACCGCCACCACGCCATTACTGGCGATTGGGGTGCGCCTTTTAATGAGTCCGCTTTCATGAGCTTGATCTGCTTGCGCTGGAGAAACGCGCTATATGATGCAACGCAGATAGCCAGAATCGCGAGTGTGAGCTGATAATCCATTGTCAAATAATACCATGGTAATTTTTGCCAAACATACCTCGGCATAGACGATTTTAACCACTGGAACTGCAACGCTCACGCCAATTGCTGCAATATCTAATTTAGGATCGACTTTACGCGGCCCAGCCCGGCCGCTTGGCGAGTTCCGTGAGATAGGCGCCATGCGCCTCCGGCAAGCCCTGTCCCCGCGGCCCGTAGAGGTCGCGCATCAGGAAAAACTCCATCAGCCTGAACCCGTCGCGGATGTCGCTTAAGGGCAACCCGTCGAGCAGGGTTTCGCCTTGCAAGAAGGGCGGCAGACGCAGCAGCTTGGTCTTGTACGGCTCGCCCGCGGCCTTGGAGACGGCGCGCCCGGATTTCGGCGAGACATAGACGAGATCGTCGGTGGCACCCGTCGCCGCGCATTGCGCGAGATCGAGACCGAACCCCATTTCGGTCAGAATTTCGGCCTCGAAGCGGACGACGAGCGGCGGCAAATTTTCCGGCCTCTGGACATCGTCGGCAATCTGCATGGCCATCTCATAAAGCAAGGGGTGCGGATCGCGCTCGGCGGCAAGGCGCAGCAAGGCCGCAACGAGCCCCATCGCATGGAGTGCTTCCGCGCTCGCCATCAAATGTTCGGTCCGCAATTTCCCCGGCTCGATGCAAAATGTACCGAGATGTTCGTCGAGCCGGGCCCGCCAGACGAGTTCGGCTTGATTGCCGGGTTGCAGATATGGCTGCATGCGTCGCGAGCGGCCGCCCCTGACCAGACCGAAATGTCGCCCATGCGCGCGCGTCATCGCCTCAAGGATGACGCTCGTCTCGCCATGCTTCTTCAGTCCAATGATGAGCCCGTCATCGCGCCATTCCATGCGGGCTCCGGACTATGGAATGAGGACGGTCGCGCCCGTCGTCTCGCGGCCTTCGAGGGCGCGATGGGCATTGGCCGCGTCTTCGAGCGGCATGGTCCGGTGCAGCGGAATCTTGACGTCGCCATTGTCGACCACGCGGAAAAGGTCGCGGGCCATTTTTCGAAAATCCTCGGGTTTCGCCGTGTGAGTATGCAGTGACGGGCGGGTCGCGTAGAGGGAGCCCTTGGAAGAGAGAAGGGTAATATTGAAAGCCTCGATCTGACCCGAAGCCGAGCCGAAGCTCACGAACATTCCAAACGGCCGGAGGCAATCGAGCGAGGCCGGAAAGGTCGCCTTGCCGACCCCGTCATAGACCACGTCGCAAAGCTTTCCCTTGGTGATTTGCTTCACCCGCGCGGCAAAATCTTCTTCGCGATAAAGAATGACATGTTTGGCCCCAGCCTTCTTGGCAAGCTTTGCTTTTTCGGGCGAGCCGACCGTTCCGATCACGGTCGCGCCCAGGGCCTTCGCCCATTGGCAAAGGATGAGGCCGACCCCGCCCGCCGCCGCGTGAACCAGAATCGTGTCGTCCTTTTTCACCTTAAAAGTTCGACGCAGCAGATATTGCGCGGTGAGCCCCTTCAGCATCATCGCCGCGGCGGTCTGATAGGAAATGCTCTTTGGCAATTTGACGAGACGATCCGCCTCGATCAGCCGCACCTCGGCATAGGCGCCAAAATTATGGACACAAGCGACCCTGTCCCCCTGCTTGAAATCCTTGACCCCCTTGCCGACCGCGATCACTTCCCCCGCAGATTCATTGCCGGGCGTAAAGGGGAGAGAGGGAGCAGGGTAAGCGCCGCTGCGAAAATAAGTGTCGATGAAATTGACCCCGATCGCATGGTTGTGGAGAAGCACTTCCCCGGGCCCGGGCGGCGGCAACTCAATATCTTCGATCCGCATGACGTCCGGACCGCCGACCTCGTGAACACGGACCGTCTTTGTCATGATGTTTCAGTCCCTTCTGTCGGCCGCAATCGATGCCGTGCGATCCGTGCTGGAATTGTGAGCATAGGTGTTCCAGGCAGGTTGATAGGAGTCATCCGCCTGGTCGCCCCAGGTTACCCAGCCGGGACGCACGCCGCGACCGAATAATTCGAGATAAGGACCAGGCGAACAGGATTCAATAAGCTTATATTGCTCGTCCGGCTTGCGCGAATGTTCGCGTTTGCGTGTCGCTAGATAGTTTACTTGCCTTCGACCCGGTGACAAAGTTCGCGCGTTCTTCCCCCGCGTGCCAAACAGGATCAGTTCCGTCACGTTGCGAAAGTAAAAACCGACGCCGCGGCCGTCCGATGCCCCGTCTTTTCGGACCTTGTGCCAGACAATATTGGCTTTGTAGGTAAATCCCCAGTCGGACATGACACGCAGTCCGTCCGGCAGAAGCGCATTCGGACACCAGAGATAAAGATGCGCCGTCGGGGCCGCGATCTCGGCCAGCGGGAGCGCGCCAATTTCCTCCAGAGCCATGGTGGCATAGCGGGAAAGGCGCCGATGTTCGGGGGCGACCTTGCCGGTCTTATTCTGGAACCGCCAGGGCGGATCCGCCAAGATCGTCTTGAACCGCGCGCCTGCCGCAGCGGTCAGGAGATCGATGGAGGCGGGGCTGAAACTTGAATCGGATTTCATGGGCCCTGTCCCAATGCCGGCGGGACTTTGAGCATAGGTGATTCGCCGCAGGACCGGCGGCTTTATCGATAGCAATGGGTGAAACTATACAGCTTCATCGGCCAGCATGGCAGCGATTTCCGCCTCGCAGACCAGAATGCCGTCGACCAGCGCGCGGCCCTTGTACCACCACATGGTCCGGCGCCGATTGGTCTTGGTCATATGGAATTCGACCCGATCGCCAGGGACCACGGGTTTACGGAACTTGGCCTTGTCGATGCTCATGAAATAAACGAGCGGCGCCTTCCCTTTTAAATGCGCATTGATGCAGAGTGCGCCGGCGGTCTGGGCCATGCCTTCGATCAGAAGAACGCCGGGCATCACGGGGCGCTCTGGAAAATGGCCTTGGAATTGCGGCTCGTTGATGCTGACATTCTTGATGCCGATCCCGGACTCGTCGCCCCTCGCCTCAATGATACGATCGACCATCAAGAACGGATATCGGTGAGGCAGCGATTTCAACAAACGCAGAATGTCCAAAGTTTCGATGGTTTCCGTCGCCGCCTCGCTCATCTTCTTGCCTTCCCCCCTATTGCGGTGTTGGAGCGCGTTTGCTTGATCAGGAAACGCCGGCCGCACCCGTTAAAACGGTAAAGTCCTGAAGGCGCGAGCCCGCAGATAAGACAGCCTGAGCGGGAATAACGCAATGGCGGCCGATCGTGACATTATGAGCGACCCGTACGAGATTATCGACTTTCGAGCCTTCGCCGACGACCGTGTCGCCGATCGCGCCGCGATCGATCGTCGAATTGGCGCCGATCTCGACAGCGTCCTGAATGATGACGCGGCCAATGTCCGGCGCCTTGGGAAACTGCGGCCCTTCAAGCGCGGCAAAGGCGACCGGGTCATATTGGCCGATTCGCACGCCGGCATGCAAAGCGACTCTGTCGCCGATCAGCGCGTGGGAAATCGTGACCTGAGGTCCGATTGTGCAATCGCGGCCCAGACGGACGTCCGCACCAATGACGCTATTTGCGCCGATCACCGTGCCTGAGCCAATTTCGGCGCGGGGTCCGATGACGACGCCCGGATCGACGATCACGCCAAGTTCGAGGCGCGCCTCGGGATGGATCGAAGCGCCCGGGTTGATCCCCACGGTGCCAAACAGCGAGCACGACCGATCGCCCTGAGGGAATATTCGGCGCAGAACGAGGGCGAAAGCCCGATAAGGATCCTCGACGACCAGGGCCAAAGTCCTTGGGGGAATCAGGCCCGCATGCTGGGGCCGCACGAAACAGGCGCTGGCGCGGCCCGTTTCCAGAAGCTCAATGTTCGGCAAAGCCTCAAAGAAGGTGATTTCGCCCGCTTCCGCGTCCTCCGGCAGCGCCGCGCCCCGGATAACCCCGGAGAGATCCGCGCCTTGGCCGACGGTTGCACCGGTGCAGGCAACGACTTCAGCCAGCGAAACGGAAACAGCCCGCGGAAAGAAGATTGGTTCGCTCATGGGAGCATCCCCGTTTCAGGCCGTCCCGGGAAATTCGCTCTCGTCCATTCCCCAGTCGCCGAACTGACGAAAACCGCCACTGCCTTCGTCAAATTGGGGTGAGATCGCTGGCGGAACGCACCGCCAGCGGAGGAACTCGGAAGGATCAGAAAGTGGTGCCGCCGGTAAAGCGGAAGAACTGAGTCTGATCGTACTGGTTCTTGGTGAGGGCCTTGGCGAAGTCGAAGCGAATGGGCCCAAGCGGCGACGACCAGATGATCGAAGCACCGACCGAGGTCCGAATCAACGCCGAGTCCGCGCCGACCGTAATGCAATTGCCTTGGGTGAATGCCGGCGCGACGTCATTCAGCGTGCAGACGCCGTTCGGGCTAAAATTGGTCCGCCCGGTAAATCCATACAAGGTGCCGGCGTCGGCGAAGAGAGCTCCCTTCAGACCGAGATCTCTCGGCATGCCGTAAATCGGGAATTGAGCCTCAATACTGGCACCGTAGTATTTGGTGCCGCCGAGCGGGTTACCCTGTGGGTTGGTGCCGAACGACACGTCGCGGGGGCCGATACCCGAGGGAGCAAACCCGCGGACCAGACTCGGGCCCAAATTAAAATTGTCGACGATGCGGATCGTGCTGTTGCTGCCAAAGCTTTGGATATCGCCGCCCTGCAGGTGAATAAGCCCGATGATCTGATCGTAGATCGGATGGTAGAAGCGGAGATCGGCGGTCGTGCGTACAAAGCGCGCATCGCCGCCAAGACCCGCAACATCCTGGCGCAATTCGGCATAGATCCCGGAGGTCGGGTTCTTGTTGTTGTCGAGACTATTATAGCCGAGCGTGTAGCCGGCCATCGAAGTCAGGAATGGACCTTCCGCTTCCTTCAAGGCAAGCGAGGCTTCGCCGTTGGTCAAGCAATTATAGAGGAAGCTCTGATTCTGCACGGGGAAGCCCGGCGTGATCCCATAAATCGGCGACGAACAATCATTATACGGACGCCGCGAATTATTCGGGATGGAGATATCCGTGCGGTAGATCGAATAGCGCGGCGAGAAGGTGATTTCTTCGGTCACCGGCAAGCCAAGGCGAAGCGTCGCGCCGGTTATGAAGTTGTTGTAGTAAGAATAGCGCCAAGCATCGCTTTTCTTCGCATAGAGATCGAAGCCCGCGGCCAAGCGATAGCCGAGGAAATAGGGTTCGGTGAAATTGAAGTCGACGCCGCGGCTGTATTGGCCCTCGGACACCGCAAGCCGAACATATTGGCCCCGACCCATGAAGTTCGTTTCGGTCACGGCGACGTCGGCGATGAAGCCGTCGGTGGTCGAATAACCGCCCGACACCGATAGAGAACCGGTGGGCTGATCCTCAACGTCGACGACGATGATCACTCGATCCGGGGTCGAGCCTGGTTCGTTGGTGATTCTTACTTTTTTGAAAAAGCCGAGGTTGTTGAGTCTGCGTTCGGCCCTATCGACAAGGACGCGATTATAGGCATCGCCCTCACCCACCTCGAATTCGCGCCGAATGACATAATCGCGCGTCCTTGTGTTCCCCCGCACGACGATCCGCTCGATATAGACTCGCGGCCCGTCATCGAGGACGAAAGCGATCGTGACGGTATGGGTCACGGGATCGCGGTCACCGCGGGGGCGGACCTGCGTAAAGGGGAACCCGTGCTTGCCAACTTCCTTGGTCAGCGAATCGACGGTCTTTTCGACCATGTCGCCGTTATAGATATCGCCGGCCGACAGACGCACCAATGGCATCAAAGCGGCAGCGTCGATATCGGGGATATGCGATTCCACATTGACGGCGGCGACCATATACTGGGCGCCTTCCTCGACGGTAATCGTGATGATGTAGCCGCCTTGCTCGGGGTCGAACTGAGCGTCCGAACCGACGACATGAAAGTCGGCATAGCCGTTCTTGAGATAGAAGCGACGGATGAGTTCGAGGTCCGATGCGATCCGATCTGGATCATAGACGTCGGAAGTCTTGAAGAAGGAGAGGAAGTTCATCTCCGTCGTCTGCATGAGATCGCGGAGCTTGCCGCCGGAATAGGCAACATTGCCGACGAAATTGATCGCCTTCACGCCGGTCTTGTCGCCCTCGTCGACGGTGAAGACGACATCGAGGCGGCCGTTCGGCAAATCGACTGTCCGGGCCCTCACCTTGGCCGCGGCGCGACCTGAACGGCGGTAGACGTCCTTGATGCGCTCGATATCGGCGTCGACCATGGCGGGGCTATAAGGCCCGCGCGACTTCGATTGAACTTCAACCGTCAGCGTCTCGGTCTTGACCTTGCTGTTGCCTTCGAAAACGACGCGATTGATGATGTTGTTTTCAGAGACGCTGATGACAACGCGGCCGCCAGCCCGGCTGACGCGAACGTCGGAAAACAAGCCGGTGGCATAGAGATCCTTGACGCCCTTGTTGATGGCCGCCTGATCGGAACCGGTGAAATAGGAAGCGATCGTCTCGGAATCCACGCGCTTATTGCCTTGGACCGAAACGCCCTCGGCAAAAGCGCCCGAACTACAGCTGATGAGCCACGCAAGAGCAACAATTGCGACAGTGAGCCGGGCTTGAAAGTTACGCATGAATTGCATTGTCAGACCGGTCCCCAAATACGCGAACGCCGAAAAACCACGGGCGCCAGATAGTTGATTCAACTGATGTTGCCCAAATCTCAAGAGCTGTACCAGCCTTCAACAAGCGTTGCTTTTACAAGCTTTGACCTCCGCTGCAAATCAAGTTTCGTCTTAGTTCAGCGTTTTATAGGGAGCGTGGCAGGTAAGACACGCATTGAGGTGAGCAAAGCATTAAGCAACAAGGTTAATGCTTTGCCTGAGCGGTATGACAACTTTGAGACCGATCGATGTCCAAGCAGCGTGCCGCCGTTGGACTACTCCCAATGCATCAGCTGCCGAGTGGTATGAATGACGTCGTTATAGGTTGCAAAGATCATCAAGCTCGTCACCAACATGAGGCCGATCTTGAAGCCGAACTGCTGCACCTTTTCATTGATCGCTTTGCCGCGAACCGCCTCCACTGCGTAATATAAAAGATGTCCACCATCGAGGAGTGGAATCGGGAAGAGATTAAGCATCCCAACTGAAATAGACAGAATTGCGGCAAGGTTAAGCAACGCCGCAAAGCCGATCTTGGCCATCGCTCCCGACACCTCGGCAATCCGAATAGGTCCGGACAATTGATCGGTGGATTCATTTCCGGCGATAAGGCCGCCGATGTAACCGCCGGTCCGGGCTACGACGTACCAGGTTTCCGATCCGGCGAGCCTGACCGATTCGAGGAGCCCATAGCGCTGGGTATGCCAATTCTCGGGCTTACCCTTTGATTCTACCCCCAGGACGCCCACGCGGGTTGTCCCGAACGGCGTCACCACGTCGCGGCGGCGCGGCGTGGCGACCAGTTCGACCAGCTTGCCGTTCCGATCGACCGTAAAGGGCAAGGCCGTGTCGCTGGCGGTCTGCACGACCCGCTGCATTTCCTCGAAGCTGCGAATCTTGGCGTCCCCGATCGAAACGATCAGGTCGCCCGGCATAAAGCCGGCGGCCTCGGCGGCGCTTCCGGCGGCCACGCCATCCACGACAGGCAAAAGGATCGCCCGGCCACTGACGTAAAAAATGCCGCTGAAAATGACGATGGCCAGAATGAAATTGGCAATCGGTCCGGCCGCGACGATCGCTGCACGCTTCCAGACCTTTTGCGCGAAAAAGCTGACCGCCCGTTCTTGCGGCGACATGGCCGCGGCGGCCGCTTCGTCCGTGACCGACGCACCGTTGGCGTCGCCATGGAATTTGACATATCCGCCGAGGGGAAAGGCCGCGACCCGCCAATGGGTCCCATAGCGATCGTTAAAGCCAAAAAGCTCGGGTCCGAAGCCGAGCGAGAATGCATCCACCTTCACGCCGCACCAGCGTCCGACCAGGAAATGTCCGAGTTCGTGAAAGAAAACCACCAGGCTCAGCACGAAAAGGAAGGGCACGATATATCCGGCCAGCGACCAAATATGGGTGAGGATCGACATTAGAACTCCTAGCGGATCTCAATCTCATCGGCACGATCCCGAAAAGACCCGGCTCTGCTTCGAATTAGATCGTGCATAGTTTAAATAAGAGGCCCCAGGTTAGTTCCATGGAAACGGCCCCGGTCAAGTTGCCCTTGCTTTGAGCAGATTCCGCCGCGAGTAAATCCTGCTTCAATGGCCGGACTCGTCTTGAGCCAAACCGCGGCAGTTCGCTCTCCAAACAAGGATCGCAAACAACCCTATCGTGGTCCGTTTTCAACAGTTTGTCCAACCTCGCGCCATGCAGAGGCGATTTGCGGCGAAGAGTAAAATCAAAAATAGGTTAGCGGTGCGACAAGCTTCAATTGCGTCTTCAAAGCAGGATCAACAAACCGAGGCGCGAACAGCACCCTGCTGAGGCAAATGGGTGCGCGCCCTTTCGCGTACAAGCTGATCAATTGCCAAAGCATCGGCAACCGACTCCGGCTCGCGCGCAATTCCGTCCGCCAGCGCCGAATTGCAGGCCTGCTCGCACATTCGGGCAATCTCATGAAATGAGATGAGCCGGTTCAAGAAAGCCTCCACCGCGATCTCATTGGCGGCATTGAGCACGGTCGGAAGGCCGCGTCCGGTCCGCAAGGCATCGATGGCGACGCGCAAGGCCGGAAAACGGTCGAGATCGGGGCGCTCGAACGTCAGTTGGCCGACCGCCGCTAAATCGAGCCTGCGGGCAGCGGTCGCAATCCGGTTTGGATAGGAGAGGCAATGCGCAATCGGAACTTTCATGTCCGGCGCGGCAAGGCCCGCCGTGACCGAGCCGTCGGTAAAGGCGACGAGACCATGGACCACTGATTGGGCATGGACGAGGACGTCAAGCCGCGCCGCGTCAATGCCAAAAAGATAATGGGCCTCGATCACTTCCAAGCCTTTGTTCATGAGGCCTGCCGAATCCACGGTGACCTTCGGCCCCATCGACCAATTGGGGTGGGTCAGTGCTTGTTCGGGAGTGGCGTTGGCGATCGCCTCGCTGGTCCAGGACCGGAACGGGCCGCCCGAAGCGGTCAAAGTAATCATCTCGATCATATCGAGGTCCGCGTCGCCCATCGCCTGGAAAATTGCATTATGTTCACTGTCGACAGGCAATAGTTTGGTGCCGGAGATCGCCGCTTGACGCATGAAAGCCGGTCCGGCGCAAACCAGGCATTCTTTGTTGGCAAGGGCGACCGTGCGGCCGGCCGACAGCGCGGCAAAGGTTGGCTCGACCCCGGCGGTACCGGCGATCGCGCCCATGACGATATCAGAAGGGCGCAAAGCGGCCTCGATCACGGCGTCGCCACCCGCAGCCGCTTCAATCGCCGTGCCGGCCAAGGCTTCCTTCAAATCAGCATAACCGGAGGGATCGGCAAGGGCCGCGAATTTCGCGCCGAGCTCACGTGCGAGCCGCGCCAAAGCCTTGGGGTTCCGCCCGCCCGCGACGGCCTCGACGCGAAAGGCGCCGCCGGAGCCTGAGATAATGGCGGCTGTGGACGTTCCGATGGAGCCGGTCGCGCCCAGGATCACCACGCTGCGAACGTCATGTTCGGCGGCACGCGCTTGCTGCAATTTGGTGATTTTCTCCATGCCGCTTCGTTCGCCTTCCCAAGTTTTTCCGAGCGAGGCGGATGAACGTTTCGCCCTGCGAAACTGCTGCAATCCAGATACCAAGCCTGATTCCGGCTCTTAATACCAGTCGAAGAGACCGGCCGCGACCGAGGACAGCCCGCGAGCGGCCCCAAAAACGGCTGCGAAGGCCGCGGCAGCCGCAAATCCATCGAGCCGGTCCATGAAACCGCCATGGCCCGGAATCAAACCGCTGGAGTCTTTAGCACCGAAGCATCGCTTTACCCAGGATTCGAACAGATCGCCAGCTTGCGAGACGGTCGCCGTGACGAGCCCGAGGACGAAAATCGGCACCGCCCGCCAGGGATCGCCCGGACCGTAAACGGCGACCGCCGCACCAACGACCGCGCCGGCGAGGATCCCCGTCAACGTGCCGGACCAGGTTTTAGAAGGGGAGATTTTTGGCCAGAGCTTTGGGCCCCCGATAAGCCGGCCGCCGAAATAGGCGAACACATCGGTGCTCCAAACCGTCGCGAATAGCCAGAAGATGGAGCGCGCGCCATAGTCCGTCGATCCATGGAGCGCATTGACGGAAACCAGGAAAGCCCCGCCATAAACCGCCCCCGCAAAAGCCCAAACCCTGCGGCCCGAGCCTGCGGCAAGGGCCAATAAAGACCCACAGACGGCAAGGATCGCGCAGGCGGCGGCGAACTCAGCCCGATGGATAAAAATCGCGGCCAGAATGAACGCCACAGCCACCAAACCAAGCCGCAGGCGCAGAAAGCGGGCAGCGATCAGGTTTTGCCATTCGAGAGCAACCGCCAAGGCGGCGACAAGCCAAATGAGTATGAAAAGCCCGCCGCCCAGCCAGACGGAAGAAAGTGCCGCGGCCATCAAGACAGCGGCGGAAACCGCGCGCGGCAGGAGATCGGCTAACCCGCGCCGCCGATATAAATTGGTTGCCCGGGGCTGTTGGCCCGGCACGTCGGCGGCATCGTTCGGCATGGTGGGCAGGGCAGATGTCTCGGCAACAAGATTCATTTTTGGGTCGTGCCGGTCAGAACCTTACCATTCCCATCCTGCCCCGTCACGCCGCCGAAACGCCGTTCCCGCGCCGAAAACTCGGCCAAAGCGGCGGTGAAAGCCTGCCGGTCGAAATCCGGCCAGTGCACGGGGAGAAATACGAATTCGGTATAGGCCGCCTGCCACATCAGAAAATTCGAAAGGCGCTGTTCGCCCGAGGTGCGGATGATGAGGTCGGGATCCGGGATCCCCGCGGTATCCAGATGGCAGGAAAGAAGGGTCTCGTCGATTTCGGTCGCCTTGATTTTGCCGGCTACTGCGTCCAGCGCCAGCGCCCGCGCCGCCGCGGCGATCTCCTGCCGGCTTCCGTAGTTGAACGCGACGATCAACGTCAGGCGGGTGTTGGCCCTTGTGAGATCCTCGGCCTCCTGAAGCAGGGCGCGGATTTCGGCCTTCAAATTGTCCCGCGCGCCGATCACCTTGACCTTCACGCCAGATTTATGCAAGTCATTGAGATCATTGCGGATAAAGCGCTTGAGAAGACCCATGAGGTCGGCGACCTCCTCGACCGGCCGATTCCAATTCTCCATGGAAAAACTGTAAACGGTCAGATAGTCGAGCCCGAAATCGATCGCCGCGCGAACCGTTTCACGCAGGGCTTCCAATCCGCGCCGGTGGCCCTCGATCCGGGGGAGGCCGCGCTTGGCGGCCCACCTCCCATTGCCGTCCATGATCACGCCCACGTGCACCGGAATGCCGGACATGCAGTTTTGCGCAGGAAGCGTTGTCTCGTCGGTGATCATGGATGGTTCATTATATCCTGGTCGCCAGCCGCCGTGGCATAGGTGTTGGCGTCCTCTTAGTTATGCAGACGGCGAGGCATGGTGCGCAGAGCGCCTCCGCCGAGGCAATAGGTCAAACAGCCGATTGGGCACGATGAAACGAAGTTCGAGAGGTCTTTAAAGAGTCTCTGCCGGATCGCAAGTCCGGTCGGCGTCGAACTTCCATCCCTCGATGTCTATAGCAGATCCTGGCGGTTCACACTTGCATGATTTCGGTTTCTTTTGCCGCCAGCGCGGAATCGATCTCGCCGACGAAACGGTCGGTCACTTTCTGAACCTCGGTCTCATGGCGTTTCTCGTCGTCCTCGCCGATGGTTTTGTCCTTGAGCAGCTTTTTCAAGGTGTCGAGCCCGTCGCGGCGGACATGACGAACCGCAATCCGCGCCTCTTCGGCATATTTATGCGCGACCTTCGCCATTTCCTTGCGCCGTTGTTCGTTGAGTTCGGGAATCCGGATCCGCAGGACTTGGCCTTCGACGGTCGGAGAAAGCCCCAAATTGGAATTGCGGATTGCCTTGTCCACCGCGCCAACCATGGCTTTGTCCCAGACTTGAACCGACAGCATCCGAGGTTCGGGCACACTGATCGTCGCCAGCTGGCTCAGCGGCATCGATTGTCCATAAGCCTCGACGTGCACGGGTTCAACGAGGCTCGCGGAGGCGCGCCCGGTGCGAAGACCGCCCAATTCGTGCTTGAGCGTCGAGATTGCGCCTTGCATGCGGCGGCTGAGATCTGAAATGTCGAATTCTGCGCTCATCTTGGAACCTTGCTTTATCCTCCCGCGGCCCGTCGAGGGCCTTGTCGGAGATAGTGCCCTTGAAACTCAAGGCGAAACCAACGTGGCTTTACCTCTTCCCTCCAGCGCGGCGAGGATCGCACCCGGTTCCCTTATCGAAAATACGATTATCGGAATTCTGTTCTCGCGCGCAAGCGCGAAAGCGGCGGTATCCATGACCGCAAGATTCTTGGCAATGGCCTCGTCGTGAGTCAATTGGTCGTAACGCTTTGCGGTTGGATCGCGCTTCGGATCGGCCGAATACACGCCGTCGACTTGCGTCCCCTTCATGATGAGATCGCAGGAAAGTTCGGCGCCGCGCAAAGCTGCTCCGGTATCGGTCGTAAAAAACGGATTGCCGGTGCCGCCAGCCAAGACCACGATCCGTCCCTTGCCGAGATGATGCAATGCCGCTTGCCGGGAATAGGCCTCGCAAAGGGAAGGCATCGCCACGGCCGACAGAGTCCGTGCCGTCTGGCCTTGCTTCTCGATTGCATATTCAAGGGCCAGCGCATTCATCACCGTGGCGAGCATACCGATAGAATCCGCTCGCGCCCGTTCAATCCCTTTGTCGGCCCCTTCGATGCCGCGAAAAAAATTGCCGCCGCCAACCACGACCGCAACCTCGACACCGCGTCGCGCCGCGCTCTTCAAATCGGCCGCGATCTGCGACAGGATTTCCGGGTCCAAGCCATGGCTTTGCGTGCCCATCAAGGCCTCGCCGGAAAGCTTGACGACAATGCGCCGCCAAGACAATTTGGGTAGACCGCGTTCGGACATTGGCTGGCCACTTGCTCCGTTTTTTACCGCAAACCTTTAGTCGCAAACCCGCTCGCATTGTAGATTCAGGGGAGTTCGCCAAACCAAAGCTACAAGGGGCACGCCTGTAATTGAGCGTCAAGTCCTACTCCTCGGCGGCTCACCAGATTCGACACGCGAGCGGTTGGTCAATGCTCCAAAAGACCACAAAGAATCGCAATGCGAATTCCTCTAATTCTTATTCAGACCACAATTGCAGCGCGCCGATGGCCAGGGCCTCCTGATGAGGATTTTGAACGAAGCGAGGTTGCCGATCATGCAAGCTGACTTATGTCGCGCCCCATAAAAAGAATCAATCGGAGACTGGCTTGGCTTGCCCCATCGACTCGGCTCATTTGCAGAAACTGAGCGAGCCATAGAAAGTGCCAATCGCGGGTCAGAAAGCATCGTGCCAGCCTTGCTTTCGCAAGTCGGGAATCCCCGCTGACGCGTTTATGGTGAGGTTGCAAGAGCGCCGTATCAACATGGGCAAATCTTTATGAACGAGCGGATCAAGATACTGTTGATCGAGGACCATCCGATTGTTCGGGATGGTTGCCGGCGTATTTTCGCCAGGCGCCCTGATTTCGAAACATTCGAAGCCAACACGGCGCGGGAAGGCCTCGCCCTGAATCAACAAGTTTTACCGCAGGTGATCGTCCTCGACGTCGAACTGCCGGACGCGAGCGGCCTCGATCTCATTCCCACTCTCCTGCGCGATAATGCAACAGCCCGCATCGTGGTTTTCAGCATGTATGAGGCGGGAACTTTCGTGACCAGCGCGCTGGAAAAAGGGGCTCTCGGTTATGTCACCAAAAACGACGATCCCAACACGATCCTGTGTGCAATCGACAAAGCCTTGGCGGGAGCGCTCTATCTGGGCCAGTCGGTTGGTCAAAATCTTGCCCTGGCCAATCTCGAACCCGCGGACGATCCCTTGCGCGATCTCAATGCCAGGGAACGTCAAGTCGTCCTCTTGCTCGGCGACGGCAAAAGCCTGACCGAGATTTCGACAACGCTTTCCATCGGCTATAAGACGGCGGCGAATATTGTCTCCGCGGTTAAGCAGAAATTGCACATCGCGACGAGCCCGGCGCTCATTAAATTCGCCGTTGAACTCAGGACCAAGGCCTGAGGTTCAGCGCCGCAGCAGCTGAACGACTTGAAGCGCTATTGCGTCCGGAATCTCGGCGCGTTCAGCTCACGGATGCCACCCGTGCCGGCACCAAGACTGTTGAGGTCGGCCATGCCGCCGGTCCCCGCGCCGATGGAAGAGTCGCGAATTCCGCCCGTGTCCCTGCCAGCGTCAACTTGATCGCCGATGCCGCCGGTTCCTACGCTCAGGCCACGCCCATTTCCAAGAATTCCACCCGTCGAGCTTCCCAAGCTCGCGTTGTCGCGAAGGCCCCCCGTTCCGACCCGGGTCGTCCCGGAGATACCTCCCGTCGCATTCCCAACCCCCAAGCCGATCCCGCCGGTTCCGGCGCCGACATGCCCGATGCCGATGACCAGCAGCGCGCGGCTGCCGTTCGGTCCCGCGCCCGAGCCGATGCTTGTTCCGGCGACGCCGCCGCCCTTTGTGATCACGGGAACCTGCGTGACTGGCGGCGCCTGCGCTGCCCCTGAAGGCTGCACAAAGCCCGACGCCTGCCCGGCCGTCGGGGCCGCCTGAGCGGCCGCGGGCGGCGGCGCGAGAGCACTCAGTATGGAAAAGCTTGCGAATGCCGCCGCTGAGGTCAGGATCGATCGGTCGCGCATCCGGCTCTTCCTTGGGTTGTTGAATGCAGAGTACCCATATGATTGCAGTTAGGTCGAAGTTTGTTCGAGGACCCCTTACTACCATCAATCTTTTGCGCGTTCCACCTCGCGACCTTGGCAGCGCGCGTCACCTAGCCGTCCGGATTGTTCTTTTCTTCCAGCTGTGCCTTGAGAACAAGCAGCTTGGCGAAAGGTGAGTTCGGGTCCGGGGGCCTTTCGCTGGCCCTTTTCTCGGTCGCCAAATGCTCGGGGCGCCCTTGCCTACGGTCGTCGGGTCTGCCGCGATTTTGTCCGCCACCTTGCCGACGATCACGCTGGGCGTCGAAGCGCGGCCGCGTCTGGCCTTGCGCCTCCCCCGCGTCCTTGCGTCGGCGATCCTGACCTGTCCTCGTCCTGGCGGCGAAATTTCTGTCGACGCGCTCTGTTGGCTCCGCGCTCTCCACGGAGGGCGGCGTTTGCACGGTCTGCGCACCAGCAGGGTTGCTAACCGCATTTGACGCCGCGCCCGATCGCTCGACCGGCCTTTTTCGCGCCCGGGCCTCGGGGCGACGACCGTGATGATGTTGCCGGTGCGGACGCCAAATTTCGATCGACAGCTCTTCCAGCACCTCGGAGGGACCCTCCGCGCCTGCTGAGTCGTCCGCTTCCGTTGCCTCGGCGGCCAGCCCCTCGGCCGCAGCGGTCTCGGTCCCCACCGCCTTCAGTTCCTCCGGCACGGGAGGTTCGGGCGCCGGCGGAGGATTGGCTTCCGCCTGGTCGGCCGCCTCTCCTGCCGCCTCCGCATTGGTTTCTGTTTCGGCGGACTCTTCGACGGATTTGTCTCCCGAACCCAGGTCCGGCCCCTTGGCGTGTTCCCCGACGCAGGGGGCCAAAGGCTCGACGGCCGCGGCGGCCAGCAAGGGGACCGTGATCGCCGGACCTTTGCGTTGTTCGGTGACATAACCGAGCGAACGAAGAATCGAGGCAAAGCTTTCCCCCGAACAGCCGGCAAGCGAGGTCATCGCCACGGTGACGACGAAAGCGTCGCCGTCGGCTGTGCCAGGTGGCGGATCGCCAGGCGTGGCGCCGGGCCGATAGCTGACGGCCGGTCGGATCAAATCGGCGAGGCGCTCGAGAATATCCACCCGTACGGCACGATCCCCACACACCCGAAACCCGGCCGCCCGGTAAAAATTCTTTTGAACCTCTTTGTCGGCGACGAGCGAGGTTCGGCCGGAGGCGGCGAGATGCAGCACGTCATCGAGCCCGTTGACCGCGTCGGCGCCGCCATGCTTCAGGGCAAACAGCTGTGCGGCGAGAGCCCGCGGAGCAGGCTTGATCAAGCTCGGCAGATAAAGATGATAGGCGCCGAAGCGGATCCCGAATTTCCGCAAGGCGGCGCGGGCATCCTGGGAAAGACCTTTGACGTCGTCGGCAACCCGCGCGCGGTCGAGAACCCCAAGAGATTCGGCAACTTGAAAGGCAATGCCGCGTGCGATGCCTTCGAGCCCCTCGCCCTTCTCCAGTTCAGCGAGTGGGCCGAGAAGCTTGTTCACATGCTGCGCCAACCAAAGATCGAGCCGACGCTGCACCATCTCGAGCGCCTGCCCGGTCAATTGTTCGTCAGCAATAATTGTAACGCGGGGTTCGAGCACATGCGGACCGGGGCCAATCTTGCCGATCGGTTCGCCAAGCCAACGGATGAGACCGTCATTGGCAAGAATGAAGGCTTCATCAACCGCCTCGTTGACTCGTTTCGCCCGGCCTTCGATCTCGCTCGCCAAAGCCTTTTGCGCGGCGGCGTTGAGCGCCTTCGCAGCTTCGCCGGCCGCCTGAGGGTCGGCCGTGAAGCGAAACCCATTGAGCTGGCCGACGTGCTGGCCCTCGACCATCACGTCACCGCTTTGGGTGACTTCGGCTTCCAACATGGCGTTCTCCCTTAGCCGGCGCATGAGAACACTCGTCCTTCGGTCTACAAACCTTTGGGCGAGACGTTCATGCAAAGCGTCCGATAATGTGTCCTCTACCTGACGCGTGACACTCTGCCAATGCGCTGGATCGCGCAACCAGCCCGAACGATTGGCAATAAAGGTCCAGGTCCTGATTTCGGCGAGCCGCGCCGAAAGTGTGTCGAGGTCGCCGTCGGTGCGGTCCTGGGCCGCGACATGGCGGGCAAACCAGTCGTCGGGAATCCGTCCCGCGCGCACTATGAAGTTGAAGACCGCAACGACCAGTTCCGCATGCGCTGCGGGCGAAAGCTTACGGTAATCAGGTATTTGGCAGCATTCCCAGAGACGCGCGATATCGGCCGTCGTCTTGGCGTGGCGAACGATTTTTTCGTCGCGCGCAGCAAAATCGAGCACCATCTGGTCCACGCCGAGCGGCGCGCGGGCAAGGCCCTGGTCCTTTGGCAAACGCTCGAGCGAGGCGACAAGACCCGCGATCGAAGAAAAATCGAGATCTGTATTTCGCCACTGCAGCATTCGGACCGATTCAAAGCGGTGATCCTCCAGCGCTTCGACGAGTTCGGCCTCGAAAGGCTGGCAGCGTCCGGTCGTCCCGAACGTGCCGTCGCGAAGGTGCCGACCGGCCCGGCCGGCGATCTGACCGAATTCGGCCGGCGTCAGATGGCGGTACTGCCAACCGTCGAATTTCCGATCGGCTGCAAAGGCAATATGATCGACGTCAAGATTGAGGCCCATGCCGATGGCGTCGGTGGCAACGATATAATCGACGTCACCGTTCTGAAACATTTCGACCTGGGCGTTGCGGGTCCGCGGCGAGAGCGCCCCGAGCACGACCGCTGCCCCACCCCGCTGGCGCCTGATCCACTCGGCGATGGCGTACACATCCTCGGCGGAAAACGCGACGATGGCACTGCGGCGCGGCAGGCGGGTCATTTTTTTCTCGCCCGCGAAGCTCAATGTCGACAGGCGCGGGCGTTCAAGAATCTTCACGCCGGGCACGAGCTCGCGCACCAGACGCTGCATGGTCGCGGCGCCGATCAGCAAAGTTTCTTCGCGCCCGCGCCGGTTCAGCAATCGATCTGTGAAGACATGGCCGCGGTCGAAATCGGCCGCGAGCTGAATTTCATCCACCGCCACGAAAGCCAGATCGAGATCGGACGGCATGGCCTCCACCGTTGCGATCCAGTAGCGGGCCGATTTCGGCTTTATTTTTTCCTCGCCGGTAATCAGGGCGACAGCGTCGACGCCAGCCTTCTCCACCGCGCGGTTATAAACCTCGCGGGCCAGCAGCCTCAGCGGCAGGCCGATCATCCCATTGGGATAGGCAAGCATCCGCTCGATGGCATGATGCGTCTTGCCGGTGTTGGTCGGCCCGAGCAAGGCGTTGACGACGGCAGCACGATCCGGCCGATAGGGTTTGCCGACAGGAAAGGGAACGTTCATGTGGTTAATCAGCGAAGAAGAAAACTCGGAAGGTCGCGCGGCTGACCCCATTCAATTCCGCTAGGCAGGATCTGACGCCCCCGGAGAGGTCATGGCCCATTGTCTTGCCCCTCCCATCACAATCCAGACGATCACCGCAAGCGAAGCGATTGATCGCTAAAAATGGGTTCGCCAACCTTTATCGCGGCCGGTGTGTCCCACTACGGCACTTGTGTGTATCACAATGGCGCCCTTGCAAGCAGCATTGTTTACAGTTTGAACGAGAGACGAACGAATCGCGCCCGAATCGCTGATGAACGATAAATCCTTGTTTGTTCACCACAATATATCGACCGGCAAAGCCAGGTCGTGCCTACGGATTGTAAAAAGAGGGCGCTAGCGCCGAACTTGGCGGGCTGTTCCGGGGAGCCTTCGGAAGACTCCGAACAGCTATTCTGTCAACCGCGAAAAGCGAAATTTGTTGCTGAAAAATCGAGCCTGAAGTTTGTCAGGCGTCGAAATAGCGTTGCAGAATCCGATCGCGGTAATCGACCAGATTTTTGCACTTTTCGGCCGCGGCATGGAGTGGCGTGTCGAAAACCGGGGTCAGGAATTGACCCACATAGGCAAAAACGGTCGCATCCGTCCCGCAGGGCGTTTCGCCCATCAAGAAACCCTTGGCCCCGATCAGATCGGAAAGTGCCTGGATGTCTTTGATCGCAAGTTGGTTTCGCTCGTCCCAATTATGACGGCCAAACCCTTGGAGATGAAGGGTTTTTTCGACTCTCCGGCGCATAAAATGTCGGACCACAGGCCGGATGGGCAAAGGCAAGGCTTTAAAAAATTGAGCCGGACCTTTGGAAAAATTGGCCTCGTCCAGCCAGCGCGTCGCCAACAGCGCAAGATGAAGGTGGTCTTCGCACATTTTTTCGACGGCCCAAGCCGCGGCCTTTTGTTCGGCGGTGAGCCCTAAGTCGAAATCAAAACCGTATTTCTTCTCGATGTGAAAGCGGATAAACGTCGAATCGGCTATGATGGTGCCTTCATCGTCGATATAGGGCAGTTTGCCTTTCGGCGCGCGAAAATAGCCATTGCGGTCCGTCCGATAGGGCAGCCCCGCCAATTTCAGCAGCAGCATGGCCTTGGTGACAAAAGGGCTTCCGTCGGGAAGCCCAAAGTAAGGCCCAAATGTATAGAGCGTGATGATGATCCTTCTCCGCTCTTAGCGTCCGCCTCGCACCCTCAATGCGAGGACGTCGCGGTCACATCGGAAGGCTCGATTGAAAATTCGATGGCATCGATTTCCGCGGCGCCCGCCAATGTCATCAACGCGACGTGAAACGGCACCACAACATGAGCCCGTGGAATCGGGGCGAGCCACGCCTCGATATTGCGGTTTTCGGCCATGAATCTCGTCGATTTGGAGTCGCGCTTATGGCCGGAGATCGGCGTGTAGCGGGCCGCACAGACCGTGACCGGGCCGGAATAGCCTTTGACCGAAACCCCCCTGATCCCGACATAACGGAGCGTGACGTCGAAACGAACGTAGCCGTCATAAACCGGGATGGTTCGGTTGCAGGCTGCCGGTCCGACCAAGGGTTGGCCCTCGGGAACGGCCATGATCAACGCGCTCGTGGGATCAAGAATGTTGTGCTTGTTGGCCTCGGTCACCGGAATGCGACCTTCCCGGTCCTCGAAAGGCGGATAGATCTCTACGGCTTTGACGTTTCCGGCATCGAGCGACATCCGAACCGTACGGGTGCCTTGGGTATTCGCGGACGTCGTCGCATAGGTGGAGGGGGCGACGCCGGTCTTGCGGACGGCACCGCTCGAAGCCAGCGCGAGCTTCACATTGGCGACCATGGCCGCGACGCCGGTCAGCTTGGCACTCAGGTCGATTCGATAATTTGTCGGATTGACGGTTCCGACGGCTGCCGCTTCCCCGATATGAAAACCAATCAGGCTCACGCTGTAGCGCGCCCGAAATTCATCGGCCTTCCCCGACGTCAGGCCAAGGCAAAAAACAACCGCGCAAACAAGGGCGAACTCCAGGATCAACCCGTGCCGCAAAAGAAGATTTCCTTGAAAAATAGCCATTTAGCGGCAACCATGATCAAAGAGCACAAACAACGAAAATTGTTTCACAAATCCGCCGCTTTCATGGCCCGAAAGCCAGCGAATCGTGGCGCCCTAAGTGGCATGATAGCAGGATCGTAGGCAAGCGGCTACGAGGGCAACCCGCGCCGCTTGGCGACAGACTTCCCTCCTCATTTCGCGCTTGCCAAACGCCGAAAGACCCACTCCCATGGGGCGATTGTTTGGTGCAGAGTGCTTTCCCTCGTCGAACGTCTTTCGGTCGAAGGCCGTTCTCAAAACAAAGTTGGAGCAAGTCCTTGTCTCAAAAGCCTATTCATTTTTTCGGGGCTCGCTCCCATCGGCCAACAACCGGGTCAATGTCTATTCTCATCTCCCAGCCTTTGCGAATCAGGGGTTGGAGCTTAGCCGTTGCCGCAAGCCTTTTTGCGTATTCGGCCGGTTTCGCCGACGCGGTCCCGTATGCGGCATTTTTACCCAAGCTTGTCGGTGAGGGGATTTCGCAGGTCAAACTCAAGGCAAAGCCGAGTTCCCAAGGCGGAACGACGCCCAGCGAAGTCGCGGGACGCTATGCCATTTTGCGAGAGGGTGGCAAGGATACCGGGTGCATGCTGACCCTGGACGGACAGGTGAAGGCGCGAGGCGGCGACAAGGCCACCCTATCGCCCGCGTGCCGGGATCAGGGGATCGTGATTTTCGATCCGATGGCTTGGCGCATCGTGGATGGCCGTCTCGTCTTGACCGCGCGCAAGGGACACATCACCCATCTCGACGCGCAACCGGACGGCACCTGGAAAAAAGATGCGAGCGAAGGCAAAGGCCTTAGCCTGAAGAAATTATAAGTGCCCAATCTCAGATAAGGCGAGGCCGCGAATCAGCGCGGCCTCGCTTCTGAGCCGCACATAACATTAGCCTTCGACGACTGGTTTTTTGGGTCCACCGTGCGAGGCATGACCGCCCTTGCGTCCTGCTTCGGATGCAAGCGTATGGTTGCGCGAAAAGCTGCGCTTGTTGGGGTTGACGCTCTGGCCACCCTTACGCCCAGCTTCCGCCGCGAGTCTCGGGTTCTGGGAAAAGCTGCGCTTTTCGTGCGGCACGCTCTCGCCACCCTTGCGCGCGATCGCCCGCTGCTTTTCCGGATCCATGGAGGCAAAGCCTCGTGTCGAGACGGACGACTTCTTGGGAGATTCCGCTGAAGAGTTCATTGTTCCTCTCTCGAAATGACTGTTCCACTCTAAATAGGTAATGTTTTGCACCGTTAAAGGTTGCCCGGATGCTTTCAAGTTCACGTGACCGGCAAAAGACGCCATGAATTGACGGCTAAGCCATCACTCGCAATTGAAACGAGGCAATTCTCGTTAAGCCGACCTGGCGCGGGCCGAGGTGTCAGACCGCACCCTCAATAGGTCCAGCCGACTCAAACGGACTGTAAGTTGAAAAGGATAACGTCTTCTTGATCGGGAAGTCTCATGTCCTACGCAAGCCATGCCGGCCGCACGAGATATGCTTTTGGCGATTTGCGGACGCTGCTCGCCCAAGCTTCGCCTGATCGCGCCGGCGACCGGCTCGCCGGGCTCGCGGCCCCCAGCGATGCGGCGCGCGTCGCGGCGCGCATGGCCCTGGCCGATGTCCCGCTAAGGCGGTTTCTGGACGATCCGCTCATTCCCTACGAGGCCGACGAGGTGACAAGGCTCATCCTCGATTCGCACGACGTATCCGCCTTCGCGCCCATCGCTGCCATGACCATCGGGGATTTTCGCGATTTTCTGCTGTCCGACGAAGCGACAACCGCGACGCTGAGCGGCCTGGCCGCTGGCATAACACCCGAAATGGCCGCGGCTGTCTCAAAGCTCATGCGCAATCAGGATCTGATCGCCGTCGCGCGAAAGCTTTCCGTGGTCACGCGGTTTCGAACGACGATCGGCCTGCCGGGCCGGCTGGCCGTGCGCATCCAGCCCAATCACCCCAGCGATGATCTGTCCGGCATCGGAGCCTCTATTCTTGACGGTTTGATGTACGGCTGCGGAGACGCCTGCATCGGCATCAATCCCGCGACCGACAGCGCCAAGCAGGCCATGCTGCTGCTTGAGCGGATCGAAGACCTGCGCCTGCGGTTCGATATTCCGGTCCAATCCTGCGTGCTTGCGCATGTCACGACGACCTTGCAGGTGATCGAGAGGAAGGGTCCGGTCGATCTTGTCTTTCAGTCGATCGCGGGGTCGCAGGCAGCCAATCGTTCGTTCGGCGTGGACCTCGCGCTGCTTGACGAAGCCCTTGATGCCGTCCGATCGTTGAACCGCGCCGAACCCGGCGCCAATCTCATGTATTTCGAAACCGGCCAGGGGGCGGCGCTGTCCGCCGAGGCGCACCACGGTGTCGACCAACAAACGATGGAAGCCCGCGCTTATGCGGTGGCGCGGCGCTATGCGCCCCTGCTGATCAATACGGTCGTTGGATTTATCGGCCCCGAATATCTTTTCAACGGCAAGGAAATCATCCGCGCCGGCCTTGAGGATCATTTCTGCGGCAAGCTCCTCGGCCTGCCGATGGGTGTCGACGTCTGCTATACCAACCATGCCGAGGCGGATCAGGATGATATGGATACCCTCTTGACCTTGCTCGGCGTTGCCGGCTGCAGCTACATCATGGGCGTGCCCGGCGCCGACGACATCATGCTCGGCTACCAATCGACCTCCTATCATGACGCGCTTTACCTGCGGTCCGTCCTTGGCCTGCGGCCGGCTCCGGAGTTCGAGACCTGGCTCAAATCGTTCGGAATTATGGACGTCGCTGCGCGGGTACGCCCGAGCCCGCAGAACCGCGCGGCGCAACTGCTCGGCGCGGCGCGGCGATGAAATCCAGCACCGATTTTTGGAGCTTTTTGCGCGAGTCGACGACCGCGCGGATCGCTCTTGGCCGCACCGGCGATGCGTTGCCGACAGACCGTGTTCTCGAATTTCAACTGGCGCATGCGCACGCCCGCGATGCGGTTCAAGCCAATCTCGATGACGCAAGCCTGATGGGGGAGCTTGCCGATTGGAGGCCGGTTCTTGTCCATAGCCGCGCCGCGGACCGGATGATCTTTTTGCAGAGGCCCGATCTCGGCCGCCGCCTCTCCGGCACTTCGGAGGCAGCATTATCGGCCGGCGCTTATGACGCCACGATCGTCATCGCCGATGGGCTCTCCGCAACGGCTGTCCAGCGTCAGGCGGCCCGTCTCTGCAAATTGCTGCTGGCAACGCCAAACCTCAATTTTGCGCCGCCGGTCATTGCGTTGCAGGCGCGCGTCGGCTTAGGGGATGAAATCGCGGCGAAGCAAGGCGCCAAGATGGTTGTGGTGTTGATTGGCGAGCGTCCGGGCCTTTCGGCCTGCGATAGTCTTGGCGCCTACATCACCTTTGATCCGAAGCCGGGCCTCACCAAGGACGCCGATCGCAATTGTGTTTCGAATATCCGGAACGATGGACTTTCGCTGGAAAGCGCGAGCCGGCGCATTCTCGCCATCATGGCGCTGGCCAGAACCATAGGGCGCACCGGCACGGCACTGAAAGAAGATGAAGCGCTGGCTTTGATCCCGCAAGCACCGCAAACCGAGATGCCGTGATCAACGCTCGCCAATGAACGGAGCCAGAATTTCTTCCGCTTTGATCAAAAGCTCATCGGCAACCTGCGCTTCGGCGGCGCGGACATTTTCGACAATCTGTTCGGGACGACTTGCTCCGATGATGGCCGAGGCTACTTCCCTTCGGCGCAGCACAAAGGCAAGCGCGAATTGGGCGAGAGTCATGCCGGCTTCACCCTCGGCCACGCGCTTCACCTCTTGAACAGCCTCCAGGACCGGGGCTTCCAACCAGCGCTTCGGAACCATCGCTCCCATGGATTGATCGGCGGCTCTCGAGCTATGTGGCATGGGCGCATTTGGCTTGTACTTGCCGGTCAAAACGCCCTGAGCGAGCGGCGACCATACGATTTGATTGATCCCAAGCTCGGCGCAGCGGGGAAAGATTTCCTCTTGCGGATACGGCCAGAGCATCGAGTATTGCGGCTGGCTGGAAATGAACCGCGCAACGCCCCCCATTTGCGCGGCCAATTCGATCTTGTCGAGCGGCCATTCGCTAAAGCCGATATAGCGTGTCTTGCCTTGCGCGACGGCCGCGGTCAAAGCCTGCATCGTTTCTTCGAGCGGCGTGTCCTCGTCGTAGCGATGGCATTGATAGAGGTCGACATAATCGGTCCGAAGCCGCCGCAGCGAATCATCAAGCTGCTTCACAATCTGGGCGCGCGACAGACCCCTGTCGGTGCTGCTCATGGCACCGAAAACCTTGGTCGCGAGCATGTAGGAACTGCGATCGATGCCTTCGAGCGCCTCTCCGACCACGATCTCGGCCGCGCCGCGGCCATAGACATTGGCGGTATCGAAAAAGTTAATGCCGAGATCGAGGGCTTTGTGGATGCACGCCGACGCTTGGCGCTTTTCCACGCCACCCGAATAGGTCAACCAAGAGCCCAGCGAAATGGCCGAAATCTGCAAATCGCTCGCACCGAGACGGCGGTACTTCAAACACAACCTCCGGGGTGAGGCTCACGCTCCGCCGACTGCAGGCTAGACCGGACCGAGCCAAAAACCGCTCGCACCGGAACTTAAAGTGGCCGGCGGCGCCGCGAACCCGGCGCCATGCCTATGCGATCTACCGCTCGGCCAAGATTGATTTCCTACCAGCCTCAAGAGGTCGGGTAACGAATATCTCCAAGTCGGCCTGACGCTACCGGCCAGTCGACTTACTTGAGATGCTGAGCAAGAAACTTGTTCATCTCGAACATTGTCACTTTATTCTTGCCGAACACCGCGGCCAACTTGTCGTCCGCGAGGATTTCCCGCTTATTGGCTTCGTTTTGAAGCTTGTGCTTCTTGATATATTCCCACATCTTGCTGACGACTTCGGTCCGCGGCAGCGGGTCTGATCCGACGACCGCCGCAAGCTCCTTCGACGGCTGCAGAGGCTTGGAGAAGGCACTTGTCGCGGGCTTAGCCTTTGCCGCCTTACCCCCGGACTTCCCGGCGGTGGTCTGCGACTTCTTATCTGTACTCGTCATTCGGTCTGCCTCCAATTAATCATCTGCGCGGGCGAAGGCCATGGGATGGCGAAAGCGCTCGCGGGCGTCACGCTCTGTCCGCGACTCGTTTTCTCTCAACGAGCTTACCACGACGGAACCCCAACCATCGCGCCCCGTCAAGCGAGGCGCGCATTGTTTGTGAGCGTATCGTCGTCGGAGTGCCATCTTCCCTATGGCCAATGCCAGGGCCAAAGGTGAATATAGACGGCCAGGGCCGCTTCGGAGAAACCCCCTTAACCTCTGATTCGTCTCACTAAGTTAAGCTAATTCTTGGGTTCCGCCGCTGTTTTTCGGCTCGAAATACTGAACGAAACCGAAAGTTTTGGGGAAAACCACTTTTGACGATCATTTACGAGGATTTTCCCTCGCAGAAGCCCCCACGGTCAGGTCATGGCTTCGGCAGCGTCGGCCATATGGCGTCTGGTGAGAGCTTCGCGCAATTTCTCCATGGCTCGGCTCTCGATCTGGCGAACTCTTTCCTTCGAAATGCCCAAACGGTCGCCCAGAGCTTCGAGCGTGGCCCCTTCCTCGGCGAGACGGCGCTCGCGGAGAATTCGCCTCTCGCGCTCGGAAAGGCCGGTCAGAGCTTCATTCAGCCAAGCGATCCGCCGGTCGGTATCGATCGAAAGACCCACAACCTCGTCCGGGCGCGGCTTGTCATCCACCAGAAATGCGATTCGCTCCGAGGTACCGGCCGAATCGCCCTCGCTGAGAGGCGCATTCAAGGAAAGATCGGGCCCGGCCAGGCGCGCATCCATCATTTCCACATCCGACCGGCTGACACCGAGAGACTCCGCAATATGATTGAAGACTTCGGTATTGAGCTGCCCCCCGCCGCTTTGGGCCAATTTCGCCCGCATCCGCCGAAGGTTGAAGAAAAGGGCTTTCTGCGCGGAGCTCGTCCCGCCCCGCACAATCGACCAATTATGCAAAACGTAATTTTGCATCGAGGCGCGGATCCACCATGTCGCATAGGTAGAAAAGCGCACGTCGCGCTCGGGTTCGAACCGTGCCGCCGCCTCCAGCAGCCCGATGTGGCCTTCCTGGATCAGATCGGCGACCGACAAGCCATAGTGGCGAAATCGCACCGCGAGGGCGATCACCAACCTCATATGGGCGCAGGTAAGCGCATGCATGGCCTCTTCGTCAGCGTTGTTTTTCCATCGCAACGCGAGTTCATGTTCCTCGTCACGCGCAAGGTAGGGAGCAGCCATTGCCGCAGTAAGAAATTGTTGCCCGACGCCAGCAAACTGAGCCATTGATCTCGCCTATTGCCCCGAATGCGCCTCACCGTCGGCGACCATGCCGACGCGAATCGCCCCCGCCCACCCGGCTGCGATGTCGATAAATGGGCGACGAGCTTCCCGTGTCTCGGCGCTGCCGCCGGAGGACTTTCAAAAGCTGCGTTGCTTCACTCTCCCCACCAGCCGGCTTGTCTTAAACGATTGCCCTGCGCGGCTGGTTCCACCTTTCCTCCCCTTGATTATCCGCCAAGCGATCGATCCAACAATTCCGGGTAATTTGGGAAAACTGGAGAGCGGCCCGTCCACCGCAGCCTTATCGCTTGCTCATTGGCGGTCTCTCCCTCATATTTTGCAAATATTAGCACCCCGCCGCAACCAGCTCCGGCCTTGAACCGGACGTTTGGGAGAGTTCCATGTTTATCGAGACCCAGGCTACACCTAATCCCGCAACCTTGAAGTTTTTGCCCGGCCGCCCCGTCATGACCCTTGGAACCCTGGACATCAGAAGTACCGAAGGCGCGGCGCAATCGCCGCTGGCTGAGGCGCTTTTTTCGATCGATGGGGTCTCCGGCGTGTTTTTCGGGTCCGATTTCATCTCGGTCACGAAATCCGCCGGCGAGTGGCAGGAACTCAAGCCCGTGGTGTTGGGCGCGATCATGGAGCATTTTGTTTCGGGCGAGCCGCTGCTCAATGAACAGGCAGAAACCTCGGTTGAAGGAGACGGCGAAGAGTTCTTCAAGGCCAGCGATGCCGAAACGGTGGCGTCGATCAAGAAGCTGATCGAAACGCATGTCCGGCCCGCCGTCGCCAATGACGGCGGCGACATAAAATTTCGCGGTTTCCGCGACGGAACCGTGTATCTCGCCATGAAGGGCTCATGTTCGGGCTGCCCTTCCTCGACTGCGACGCTTCGGCATGGGATCCAAAATTTGCTCAAACATTATGTGCCCGATGTGCGCTCGGTCGAACAGATTTAAGTCCGGGCGGTCCGCCCCGAACGGACGGCCGGCATGAAGATACTCGCGATCGACACGGCGCTTCCCGCCATTTCTGCCTGTGTCCTCGATGATTCGGCCGAAACCCCCGAGGCCCAAGAGACCATCCCCATGGAGCGGGGCCATGCCGAGGCGCTGCTTCCCTTGATCGACCGGGTCATGGCTCGCGTCGAGGGGGGCTTCGAGTCCTTGGGGCGGGTCGCCGTCACGGTCGGCCCCGGCTCGTTCACCGGACTGCGTGTCGGCATCGCCGCCGCCCGGGCGATCGGGATCGCCTGCGAGGTTCCGGTAACCGGCGTGTCGACGCTCGCCGCCCTTGCCGCGCCGCTGATCCTGGAACAAAAGCCCGGCCTGGTCGCCGTGGCAATCGATGCCCGTCATGGCAATGTGTATTTCGCGGCGTTCGGGCCGGATGGCAGGGCAATCCTGTCGCCCCGGATCGCGACGGTCCGCGAGGCTGTGCGCTCGCTTGGCGCGGGCCCGGTCCGGCTTGCCGGGTCGGGCGCCCAGTTGCTCGCGATCGAGGCCGCGGCGACGGGAACCGAAGCCGAAATTGCCCGCGAGAATGTCGGCGTAGAAATTGTTTTCGTAGCCAAACTCGGCCTTCTCGCCGACCCGGTCATGGCCCCGCCCCGGCCGTTGTACCTCAAGGCGCCGGATATCAAGCGGCCAGATGCGTCGCAGTTTCCAACACCGCCGCCATGAACGCAAAATGATCACTTGGCCCAGGACGGTCTCGCCCTTTATCCGCCAAATCGGCGCCGAGCGGAGTGCCGAATGCGCGGCCATCCATGCATCGAGCTTTGCGTTTCCGTGGCAGGAAGCCGATTTCGAACAGCTTTTTCTCGCTCCCGAGACCTTCGCCGATGGTGCCATCGAGGCCAAGGAGGAGAAGCTTGCCGGGTTTGTTCTCTCCCGCTTCGCGGCGGACGAAGCGGAAATTCTGACCATCGCCGTTGCGCCGGAATGGCGTCGCTGCGGGGTCGGCACTTTGCTTCTGGCGCCACATTTGGCCGGATTGGCGGCCCTGAGGGTCAATCGATTGTTTCTTGAGGTCGATGCCGAAAATGTCGCCGCCCGCGCACTTTATGCGAGCTTTGGGTTCGAGCAGGTGGGCGAGCGCAAAGCCTATTACCGCACCGCTGACGATCGGCTCGCGGCGGCTCTCGTTATGCGTCTCGAACTGCTATAATATCTATCACGCGAAGGGAGGCCTCTGCAGTCTTTGGACAAATGGCCTAAAATTGGGGGCTGGAATCGATCTATTTTTCGATTTGTCACAAGATTCGGCGCAATAATGTCGCCGAAGCGGTAATATTTTAGGACAAGCTTGAGAGGCACGTGCCTCGTAGACCGTGGGAGAAAATGTCAGGTTTCGATCCTTTGGTTATTGAGCGGGGCAACGCGGGCGATCCTCCCACTCATGCTGAAAAATCCGGCCGCAGGCTCTTCGTCAAATCCTTCGGCTGTCAGATGAATGTTTACGATTCGCAGCGAATGGCTGACGTTCTCGCGCGGGATGGCTTTGCCGAGACCGACCGCGTGGAAGATGCCGACCTCGTCATCTTGAACACTTGCCACATCAGGGAGCGCGCGGCCGAGAAGGTCTTTTCCGAGCTGGGCAAGCTGCGTGTGATCAAGGCTGACCGCGCCAAAATGCGGCTCGATACAAAAATCATCGTTGCGGGATGTGTCGCGCAGGCCGAAGGCGCGGAGATTTTCCGCCGCCAAAAGGCCGTGGATGTTGTCGTCGGGCCGCAAAGCTATCATCGCCTGCCGGAGCTTTTGCAGCGAGCCGAACGGCGAAGCGCGATCGACACCGAATTTCCGGCCGACAGCAAATTCGACCACCTCGCGGTGCCTTCGCCGGCGCAGATTCGCAAGCGCGGCGTCAGCGCCTTTGTCACGGTCCAGGAAGGTTGCGACAAATTCTGCAGCTTCTGCGTTGTGCCTTACACACGCGGCGCCGAGGATTCGAGGCCCCTCGCCGCGATCGTGGCGGAGGTGGAAAGGCTTGCCGCCGCCGGCGTCCGGGAGGTTTGCCTTATCGGCCAGAACGTCAACGCCTATCATGGTCGCACGGAGGAAGGCGGCTCTGCATCGCTGGCCGTGCTCTGCGCCGAGCTTGCAAAGGTGCCCGGCATCGCGCGCATCCGCTACACCACGAGCCATCCCGGCGACATGGATGCGAGCCTCATTCACGCGCATCGGGATCAGGCCAGCTTGATGCCCTTCCTCCATCTGCCCGTCCAATCAGGTTCCGATCAAATGCTGCTAGCCATGAATCGCCGGCACAAGAGCGCGGACTATGTCGCGCTTGCGGCCGAAATCCGCAGGGCGCGGCCCGACATTGCTCTATCTTCGGATTTCATTGTTGGCTTCCCTGGCGAAACCGAGGAAGATTTTGAGGCAACGCTCGCATTGATCGAAACGGTGCAATTTGCAGCCGCGTTTTCGTTCAAATATTCGGCTCGTCCCGGAACGCCGGCGGCCGAATTGAAGACTCAAATTCCGGAAGACATGAAGGCGGCCAGGCTTAAGCGCCTGCAAGCCCTGCTTGAGGAACAGCGCCAATCGTTCAATCGTTCCATGGTTGGACGCAGGCTCGACGTGCTGATTGAAAAACCCGGCCGACATCCTGGCCAGATCGCCGGCAAATCGCCCTATCTTCAGCCGGTACAGATGGACGGCGATGTCGAACATATCGGCGAAATTGTCGCCGTTGAGATCGTCGCCGCAGGCGCTAATTCGCTATTTGGACGCATCGTGCCAGATCAGGCCGCTCGAGAGGCTTTTCGTTGAAACCATCGGATCGATCAGCGCCGTTTTCACGGCCAGAATTCAAGCGCGCGCCGGCCGAAAATGATGCGGCGGAGATCACCTTGGCCTTCGATGACAATCGCCATGCATCGCTGGTCTTCGGCCAATATGATCAGAACCTCGCCAAGCTCGAACGCAGGCTCGGCGTGATTGCCAATGCCAACGGCAATCATGTGACGATCAAAGGCCCCGCCGAAGCGTGCCAACATGCCCGTCTCGTATTGGAAAACCTGTATACGCGGGTGACGCTTGGGCAGCCGGTGAGCCTTGGCGATGTCGATGGAGCGATCCAGGAAGGCGCCTTGCAAGGCACGCTCTTTCCCAAGGAGGAGGATGCCGGGCGCGTTGTCTTCGAACAGATCGGGACGCGTCGGCGCGGCAATGTGCGGGCCCGCAACGCCGCGCAAGACCTCTATTTGCGAACCCTGAAACGGCACGAGCTGGTTTTCGCGGAAGGACCGGCAGGGACCGGCAAGACCTGGCTCGCTGTGGGCTTTGCGGTTCTCTTGCTGGAACAGGGGGCAGTCGAACGCTTGGTGCTGTCGCGGCCGGCGCTTGAGGCGGGCGAGAGACTGGGGTTCCTGCCCGGCGATATGCGGGACAAGGTGGACCCCTATTTGCGTCCGATCTTCGATGCGCTGGCTGATTTCATGGATGCCCGCATGCTCGAACGCGGCATGCAAACCGGCATGATCGAAGTCGCTCCGCTCGCATTCATGCGCGGGCGCACCTTGAGCAACGCCTGCGTGCTGCTCGACGAGGCGCAAAACGCGAGTTCAATGCAGATGAAGATGTTCCTGACCCGCCTCGGCGAAGGCTCGCGCATGATCGTGACGGGGGATCCGTCGCAAACCGATCTTCCGCCGGGACAGAAGTCGGGACTGAGCGAAGCGATCGAGCTTCTCTCCGGGCTCGAGGGCATTGGCCATGTTGTCTTCAAGGAAGGCGACGTGGTCCGTCACGATCTCGTGCGCCGCATTGTCGGCGCTTACGAAGCCTCGCATCGGGCGAGCCTCGGACTCGAGAAGGCGCGGAGATGAACCCCGTGATCGAAGTCGCGATCGAAGCCGGCGATTGGGAGCCTCTCAGTAGGCTCGAGCGGCTTGCGGAGGAAGCAATCGCTGCGGCGGTTCGGCAAACCGCGTTTGTACTTCCCTCCAATGCCGAAGTCAGCGTGCTCTTCTGCGATGATGCATTTATCCGCGAGTTGAACCGCAAATGGCGCGGGATCGACAAGCCGACCAATGTGCTTTCTTTCCCGCCTGGAGGCGATCCGGGCGCAACCCCACTTCTGGGAGACATTGTCATCGCATTCGAGACGGCCGCGAAAGAAGCTCTCGCCGCACAAATTCCCTTGCATGATCACGTCGTTCATCTTTTGGTGCACGGCTTTTTGCATCTCATCGGCTACGACCATATCGAAACTGCCGAAGCCGAGGCGATGGAAGCCCATGAATGTGCCATTCTCGCCAAGCTTGGGATCGCCGATCCTTACCACGCTTGCTTGATTGAAGAAGCAGTCGACGCCCATGAGTGAACGTGACAATCCTGCCACCAGCGAAGCTGGGTTCGACCGATCGATCGTTGGTGGGAAGCCGACCCTGTTCGATCGGCTGCGTGCCTTGTTTGGCCTTGGCGGCGCTTCGATCCGCGACGACATCCAGGAAGCGCTCGCCGACACCTCGATCGAAGTCGATGTTTCGCCGCAAGAGCGAGCCATGTTGAAGAACGTCCTCGCCTTGCATGATGTGCTCGTCGGCGACGTGATGGTCCCGCGCGCCGACATCATCGCGGTTGCGCTCGACACCGAGCTTGCCGGCGTTCTGGACATTTTTCGTGCCGCTGGCCATTCGCGCCTGCCGGTTTACGGGGATACCCTCGACGATCCCCGCGGCATGGTGCACATCCGGGACTTCGTCGCTTATCTCGCCGTCGCGGCGAACACGCGGGAGGGCGAGAAGCGCGCAACCGATGTCCCCGCCCCGGCCCCCATACCGGGGGATAGCAAAAACTTTTGTGGACTTTGCGAATTGGATATTCCCCTGTCACAGACAAACATTCTTCGCCCCGTATTGTTTGTGCCGCCGTCCATGCCGGCTCTGGATCTGCTGATCAAGATGCAGGCCACGAGAACCCATATGACGCTGGTCATCGACGAATATGGCGGCACCGAAGGCCTTGCTTCGATTGAGGACATCATGGAGTTGATCGTCGGCGATATCGAGGACGAACATGACGAGGACGAAAGCCCGAAGATCGAAGCCACGGCCACCGGAAGCTTCATCGTCGATGCCCGCGCCGACCTCAACGACGTCTCGGAGGCGATCGGCACCGATCTCGCCGCAATCAGCGATGCCGAAGAAATCGATACTTTGGGAGGTTTGATTACCGCGCTCGCCGGATATGTACCGGTGCGCGGGGAAATCATTGCGAAAGGCGGAATCGAATTTGAAATTCTTGACGCCGATCCCCGCCGGGTCAAGCGAATCAAGATCCGCAAGGGTGGCCCCCGTCTCGGTCCGGGACAACTCGAAGAAAGGCTCGGTCAAACGCAGCTAAGCAACGCTGATAATTCCTCGACAGAAATATAGCCAAAAAATTCGGGCGGCAACAAAACTCGGGGTCATACGGCAACGTAATGGATACCTTCACGATGAATGCTTGGTACTTTGCCGCGATTTTTTTTACTGCCATAGCAGCATTCTGCACGTACTACGGATCAGTGGCGGAGGGTCGACGAAGCGCCGATGAACAAACTACTCACATCGAGTCCAAACTTCAGGTCTTAGGAACACAGATCCAGGAGCTTCGTCTTGGCTCGGGCTCACCAGCTCAGTCAGCAAAGATTGAAGAAGTCGATGAGAAGTATCGAGAATTAGCCGAGGAATTCTTCCACTCCATTCCGTTACGAACGGCTCAAGAGGAAGCGCGCACCGCGAAACAGCAGGTAGAAGAGGTCCAGAAAGCCCAGGAGCTCGAAGCACATTTTCGCGCTGTCAAACGTGAAGCTGAAAAGCTGGCTGCAGCCTACAACCGCTCAGGTGGACAGGTTGTATTAGAACTCCAGAGCGATGGCCTACCAGAAAATCTGTTTCGTACACCTCAAAACCATCCCGCTTACGTATTGCTTAAATTCCCGGGTTCCAAATATTGGGGTATTCGAATCGTTTCCTATCCGGACCGCACATTGGCGCTGCAGTTTGTCCGCCTCCTGTCACCTGATGGTTCTTCAAACTACCAGGCGATGCAGTTGACCAATGATTCCGTCAACCTCTTCCTTCTCAAAGACCAGTTCGGATTGTCCCTGAACCAATCCATTTCGGATCCAGTAAGAGCAAATGTAACTGACGGTCTCCTCACAACACCGCAACCGCTCGATCAATTCGAAGCCACCGCAACTGAGCTTACTCGGCGCATCATTGAGTATGAACTGTTGTCACTCAAAGCGCCTAAATGAATCATCAGGTTCCGATGCAAGGGCGACGATAGACGTCTTTTCGGGAGCCTATTGATCGCAAAAAAATTCTGGACCACCTGGCAGCGAAGCCAAAAACTATTTCGTGACAAGAAAATCAGTCAAATAACAAGATAGATGCCCCATCGAGTCGACACGCAACAGCGCCGACATCTAGCAAGAGACGGCTGAATGCACGCGATCGCCGCAACGATCATCCTCGCCGCCGGCTGGCGCCGCCGCTTGATCGCCTTCTTGGCCGGGGCCACCGGCGCGCTGGCCATGGCGCCGTTTGACATCTTTCCGGCGCTCATCATCGCAATGACAACCGCCGTATGGCTGATCGACGGGACAGCCAACAAGGTGAACATGCCGGCTTACGGGCAGGGCTCCGGTTTGCTCGGATCGGCTTGGCGCGCATTCTGGGTCGGCTGGTGGTGGGGCTTCGGCTATTTCGTCGCGGGTCTTTGGTGGCTCGGCGCGGCGTTTCTCGTCGATGCGAAGGAATTTGCGTGGGCGCTGCCCCTCGGGGTCGTCGGTCTTCCAGGCGTGCTGGCGATTTTTCCCGCCGTGGGGTTTCTGTTGGCGCGGCTTTTCTGGATGCCCGGCGCCGGGCGCATTTTTGCGTTTGCCACGGGCCTGAGCTTCTCCGAGTATTTGCGCGGGCATATCTTTACGGGATTTCCGTGGAATGCTTTCGGCATGGCGCTCGGCGGCAATCTGGTCACCGCCCAATTGGCTTCGCTCATCGGCCTCTACGGACTGACGATCATCGCAATTGCGGTGTTTTCCGCCCCGGCCGTCCTCGCCGATAAGCCGGCCCGCCAAACTCTGACGCGCCGCCTCCCGCCCGCGATCATGGCGGCCATCGCAGCTTTTGGCGCCATCTGGATTTTCGGAACGCTCCGGCTGGGGAAAGGCACCACGCCGGACGTCCCCGGCGTGAAACTACGCATCATGCAGCCGAATTTGGCCCAGGATGAAAAATTTCGGCCGGAAAACAAGGTGCCGATCGTTACGCATTATTTGAATTTATCGGCCCAATCGACAACGGAGCGGGCCGGCCTCGATGATGTGACCGTTCTCATTTGGCCGGAATCGGCGTTCCCCTTTATCCTGGCGCGCGACGCCGGGGTGCTTGGCGCGATCGGAGCGCTCCTGCCGCAAAACACAGTCCTCCTGACCGGCGCGGCGCGCGACGGGGACCTATCGTTCCGGCCCGCCGGAGACTCCGCAGGGCGGCCCCAGCACACCTATTTCAACGCCATTCAAGTGGTCGCCAGCGGCGGGTTTATTCTCGACAATTATGACAAGGTGCATTTGGTACCGTTCGGGGAATATCTGCCATTCCGTTCCCTGTTTGACCGGCTCGGCATTCGCCAGTTTGTCCATATCCCGGGCGGTTTCGAGCCGGGAACCGATCGCAAACTGCTTTTCGTACCAGGCTTACCGGCGGCGGCCGCGCCCTTGATCTGTTATGAGGCGATCTTTCCGGGCGAAGTCACCCCGGGGCAAACCAACGGGGAGCGCCCCGGATTGCTCTTGAACGTCACCAACGACGGGTGGTTCGGCACCACGAGCGGGCCCTACCAGCATTTCGCCCAAGCGCGATTGCGCGCGATCGAGGAAGGATTGCCGCTGGTCCGCGCCGCAAATACCGGCATCTCGGCAATCGCCGATCCCTATGGCCGCGTTTTAGCTGAGCTGCCGTTGGGATCCGAAGGGATCTTGGATGGCGCTTTGCCCCAGGCGATCCCTGCGCCGCTGTTTGCAGAGTTTCCGCTTGCCGGCGCCCTATTCCTTTGGGTAGCGAGCCTTATCACAACCGCCGCATTTTTTCGGTTTCGCTCTTGACGTATTTAATTTCAGAATTCATGATAATGTTTAGTTGAAAATTATTGCATGCGCTCTTTTGCAGCGTGATTATTCAACCCTCGCCTTTATTTTAATATTTTTTTCCCTATATTTTTAAAACTAACCTAAGAAAGTGCGCGGATCACACGCGCTTTCGATATTATCGGGTTTGGATTGGAGATTCGCGTTCAATCCATGGGGCGTGTGTGAAAAGGCTCAGCTGATACTGTTTTCAGCTGAAAGAAGTATGTTTGACGTGAAGGCGGTGGGTTGAGGCAGTCTGTACCGTGATTCTTTCGTCCCGGAATTTCGTAATCGGGCGGCCGGCGACTTCCTTTGCGCCAACCATGGGGATGCGAAAAGGGCAACGGGAAGGCAGGCTACTCGGTGAACACCGAGGCGGCGTGGGTGCTCGTTCAACCGAGGGGCTGCGCGGCAATGCCTAGGCGAGGATGATCATGTCATCGAACAAGCTCAGAGACTCTCTCAATCACACGATTCGCTTTATTCACGATCTCGACCGGGCCCGCAACCTTAAGGATATCTCCACCCAGGTCCTGCGCCATCTTTCACAAATCGGGGCGGAGCACGTTATCGCGACTTCAATTCCGCGGCTTGGCACGACCGGCCGCCAACAACTTAGCCACGTTCTGTTTCAGGATATTCCCCAGGAATGGATTAGCCGATATTCAACTCGCGGTTACGCCTTCGTCGACCCCACCATTCGACGGATGATGTCGGGTACCGCGCCGTTTTACTGGAACGAGCTGGATCCGGACATAAAGGACGACCCGGCCGCGCGGCGGGTCATGGAGGAAGCCGGAGAGTTCAATCTCAAGACCGGCTTTTCCTCGTCCCTGCTCACCCTCGACGGGCAGAGCGTCGCCTTCTCGCTCTCAGGGCGGCAGCTGTCCAATGATCCCGAGATGCGCGGCATGTTGACGCTCATCGCGAGCTACGCCATCGGCCGTGCGATCGCCCTCAATCAGGAAGCGACAACCTCCGAGCAAGGCAAGATGGTCAGTCTGTCGGCGCGGGAGCGAGAAGCCCTGCAATGGGCCTCAGAGGGGAAAGCCGATTGGGAGATCGGCGAAGTCATGAATATCTCCGAACATGGAGCAGATAAGCATCTGCGTTCGGTACGCTCGAAACTCGGGGCCAGCAACCGGACCCATGCGGTGGCTGAAGCCATTCGCCGCGGCCTCATCGCATAATGGTACGGGAAACCGTACTATCAACATGCATTCGCCATTGGCATTTTCCATACAGTTGCTGACTGGAAATTGACCAAGGCGCAGGGTGCGACCGGCATTTTCCAGCTAGCTATTCTGGAGAATGCGCGTGATTCACATAGTAACCGCAGAAAATGAGCATCTGTATCAAGAACAGATGGAGCAAGCTTATCGCTTACGTCATCGTGTGTTCGTTGAAGAAATGGGCTGGCACAATCTAGCCAAGCCCGATGGACGCGAGATCGATCAATTCGACGATAAACATGCCGTCCATATGCTGTATATCGAGCACGACAAGGTGCTCGGTTACCAGCGTCTCCTCCCTTCAACGCGTCCCCATCTTCTCTCCGAAGTCATGCCGGAGCTTTGCGAAGTCGAGCGGCCGGTCGGCGCCCACATCTGGGAATGGACCCGCTTCTGCGTTGAGCGCAGTCGCCGTGATAAAGGCCGGGCCGTCTGTCCCATCACCAACCAGCTTCTGACTGCTGTCGTCGAATGGGGCATGGAGTGCGGCATTTCCCAGCTCATTATCGAGACCAATCCGACTTGGCTTCTGCGAATGGTGCAGCTGCACTTCTGTCCGATGCCTCTGGGATTACCCCGCACGATTGAAGGTCAGGACATCATCGCGGTTTTGACCACCTTCGATTCCAGAACCCAGGCACGGTTGCAAGAAATGCGCGGCACCAGGAGGAAGGTCACGGTTGACAGAAGCGCTCGCCGCCCAGCCCTGCTCCATGCATAATTTGCGAAGATCCTATGTTTAATATTGACCGGCGGCCGAGGGTAAAGACTCGGCCGCCGGCGGGACGGTCCCCCGTCAAGACGTTTAGGTCAAAGTCCGGCCACACGGATAGGCTTAAGGTCATATTGGCGTTATGAGGCAGGCGGCGCCTTAAAGCATCGTTTTGGGGCGTCCAAGAGCCGAAACAGAAGCGCGGCCATTGGAACAAATTCGTGAAAAAAATACCAAATCCTATTGACCGGCACGTCGGGAGTCGGGCTCGCATGCGTCGGGTCATGCTAGGCATGAGCCAGGAAAAACTGGGAGAAGCCTTGGGCTTGACTTTTCAACAGGTCCAAAAATACGAAAAAGGCACCAATAGAATAGGCGCCAGCAGACTCCAGCAGATTTCAAGAACCCTCGATGTTCCGCCGGCCTTTTTCTTCGAGGGAGCTCCTTCCTTTGAGGCGGCGGCCGACCTTGAACCGAGGCAGTTGGGCGTCGCCGAGGAGCCAAAAAACAACTATGTGGCTGATTTTTTGTCGACGGCCGAAGGCCTGCATCTGAATATGGCCTTTGCCCGCATCCACGATCCAAAGGTCCGCAAGCGGATCATCGATCTGGTCTCCTCTCTCGCGGGCGAACAGCAACATGCCGAACCCCTTGAGAGTGAGATGACGGCGGCCGATAAAAACAGCTCTGATTGAGCCTGCCTGTCCGCTTTATCGAACATGACAGCGCGAATGGCTTGACAAAACGAACGGGTTCACAAAAGCATGGGCGCAACCAACGCGGACGCTCGCTGACCTGCGACATTCTGATCTGCGTGACCTTCTTTTTTTGGAGACAGTCCTTGGCGCGTGACAATTATCTGTTTACGAGTGAATCGGTTGCGGAAGGCCATCCCGATAAGGTCTGCGACCGGATCTCGGATGAGGTCGTCGATCTCTTCTTCCGTGAAGGCGCGAAGGCCGGGTTGGACCCCTATCAAACCCGGGTTGCCTGCGAAACCTTGGCAACCACCAACCGAGTCGTCATCGCTGGCGAGGTGCGCGGTGCCAAGATCCCCCCTGCCGCGATAGAGGCCGCGGCGCGCGAGGCGATCAAAGACATCGGGTATGAGCAAAGCGGCTTCCATTGGCAAACCGCCAAAGTGGAGGTTCTTCTCCACGCCCAATCCGTCGATATTGCGCAAGGTGTCGATGCCACCGGCAATAAGGACGAAGGCGCGGGCGATCAGGGGATCATGTTCGGCTACGCATGCCGGGAAACGCCGGCGCTCATGCCCGCCCCCATTTATTACGCCCACAAAATTCTTGAGGATTTGGCCCGCGAGCGCAAGGCCAACTCGAGCCCCGTCGGTAAGCTTGGACCGGATGCTAAAAGCCAGGTGACGGTCCAGTACCGCAATGGCAAACCCGTCGGCGTGACCCAGATCGTGCTCTCGACCCAGCACCTCGACGAAAACCTCAGTTCCGAGGATGTGCGCGATATTGTTCAACCCACAATCCTGGCGGCTTTGCCGGAGGGCTGGATCACCAAGGACACCGTCTGGCACGTCAACCCGACCGGCAAGTTCGTGATCGGCGGTCCCGACGGCGATTGCGGCCTAACCGGGCGCAAGATCATTGTCGATACTTACGGCGGAGCGGCGCCGCATGGGGGTGGTGCGTTTTCGGGAAAAGATCCGACCAAGGTCGATCGATCGGCCGCCTATGCCGCGCGGTATCTCGCGAAAAATGTCGTCGCGGCCGGACTTGCCGACCGCTGCACGATTCAGCTTTCCTATGCGATCGGGATTGCCGAACCCCTGTCGATCTATGTCGATACGCATGGCACAGGACAAGTTCCCGAGGCGAAACTGGAAGCGACGCTTGGGCAGGCCATGCGCCTGTCGCCGCGCGGAATCAGAGAGCATCTGTTGCTCAATCGGCCGATCTACGCGCGCACCGCAGCTTATGGACATTTCGGACGCTCCCCGGATGCAGACGGAGGCTTTTCCTGGGAAAAGACCGATCTGGCGGAGAAGCTCAAAGCCCATTTGGGCTAGCCGGGTCGCGCTGGCACGGGATGCCGGAAAATGACGCCTATGGCAAAGCCGCTGTCGCAGAAAAACGGCAGCGGCCACCACCTCGCGTCCCCGCAGAGCTTGCATGGGCGTCGCAAGGGCAAGAAGCTTCGCGCCAAGCAGACCGAGCTGCTTTGCTCCTTTCTGCCATCCATCCGCTTCGATCCCTCAAGGACCCTTACAGACCCAGCTGCTCTTTTTGTCGACCCGCCCTTGTCTCTCTGGCTCGAGATTGGGTTTGGCGGCGGCGAGCATTTGACCGCCGAGGCCAGCGCGCATCCGCAGTTCGGCTATATCGGCTGCGAGCCGTTTTTGAACGGGGTCGCCAAAGTCCTGGCCTCCATTGAAGATAGCCATTTGCGCAACGTCCGCATCTACGATGGGGACGCGCGGATGGTGATCGAAGCCTTGCCGAGCGGGGTCCTGGACGGGGTCTATCTGCTCTATCCCGACCCTTGGCCAAAGCGAAAGCACCATAAGCGCCGCTTCCTGTCCGACGACGTGCTTCTCGCGCTTGCGCGGGTGATGCGCCGGGGCGCCGAACTTCGTTTCGCGACGGACATCGATGACAACGCCGGCTGGACATTGGCCCGTGTTTTACGATCCAAGGAATTTGTTTGGGTCGCTGCCGGCCCGCAGGACTGGCAACAGCCCTGGCAGGAGTGGAGCGGTACAAGATACGAAGAGAAGGCGCTCAAGGGCGCCCGGAAACCCGCTTATCTCACGTTCAGGCGAGTGTGACGCCCGTCGGGCCACGCGCCTTGGCGCGCAAAGGGCCGTTCATCTCTTAAAGTTCTTCTTCACTCGTTCTTTAGCATGGAACGGAGTTTCCCTTCGCGCATTTCGTGAGAGCGCGTAAGGTTCCCGTATAGCGTTCATCCAAAGCTTCGCCAGGAAGGAAAAATGGCCCAAATAAGGCCTTTACAAACCCTTACCTTTGGCGTCTGATAAATGAAAACAATTAAGAAATATGGCACCTTGGCCATAAATTAATTGAGGAAGCGTCACATGATATTTGTGATTGGAAGTGTCCTTTTAGGGGCCATTCTCGGACGGTTTTTCAAGGTCCTTATTCTCGTCCCCGTATCTGCCCTCCTCGTCGCATTAGTCATCGGTTGGTCTTTTTACGACCAGTGCGGCCTGCTGTCGGCTTTGGGAAGAATGGCCATTTTGGTCACCGCTCTCCAGATCGGCTACGCCTCCGGCATGTTTACATACCTGATTCCGCCCTTGCTGCAACGCATGCATCTTGTTCGGAGCCATCGCGGATCGCGTGCCTCGGCCCCGGTCCATCACTAAATGTCGGCCACAAAAACTCCATAATATATCCTGATTATTGACGATTATTAATAGATAAGCTCTGGCTGAGTTAACCAATTTGGTTTCAGCCATTGGGTTAAATGGTTCTTCACGCTCTTAGCGGGACCCGTGCCACATCGTTTCAAGCCTTCACGGGCTTGAGACGGGGCTCGGCCACCCTGTTTCAGCAAACCGCAACGCCGGCCTTTGTTCCGGCGGAACTCGCTTTCTTGGTCCCTTTTGGCATTGCGCCGGCTGTCCTTCTCACTGCGGCGGCCCTTGCGGTCGAACAGGGCATCGAGCCGGACGTAGCCTTGCTGGCGAACGGCACGACCTCCGAGATTTTCTTTTACCAATGCCTGGCGCATCACCTCGGCGCAGCCTTCCTCGATGGCGAGGCCGTGCTCGGCGCCGGCGCACGTTATCCCCAATCCATTCATGTTGGGCTGGCCCCCCTCGCGGGAGACCGCAGCCCTCGCTGGCTGGCCGCGCCCCGCGGCAAAATGCTCGCACTGCTGTTGGCGCGCGCCCAAGCCGGCGAAAATCTGGGGACGGACCTCGCCATCACGACGCCCACCCGCATGTCCAGCCTGCTGCGTGCACGCGCGGCGCCTTCGATCCTGCGCGAAGCAAGTTTCGGCCTGGCAGATCTCGATCCAAGCCTTTCGGCGAAAAATGGCCCGAGCTCGCTGCAATGCGCTGGAGCGATGCTGACCCTCGCCGCCGGGACATTCGCATTTAGCCTGGCACCGGCGCCGACGTTGAACATTACCTCTCTGGCGATGACCTGTTTGTTTTTCGCTTCGATCTGCCTGCGCCTGTTCGCCGGTGCGGCCAGTTTGGGTCGGAAGCAGGAGCTGCAAAATCGCAGCCCTGTCGACGCGGCTGGCTTGCCCGCCTACTCGATCGTCGTCGCCTTGCATCGCGAGGCGCGGGTCGTTCCGCAGCTCATTGCCGCGCTCAACGCGCTGGATTATCCGCGCGGCAAGCTCGACATCAAGCTCGTGATCGAAAGCGAGGATTTTGCGACGCGGCGCGCCCTTGAGGCGCAGCGGCTTCCTCCCATTTACGAAGTCATCGTTGCCCCCGCTGGCTTCCCGAAGACCAAGCCCCGCGCGCTCAACATCGCCCTGCCGCTTCTGCGCGGCGAACTTGTCGCGGTCTTCGATGCCGAAGATACCCCGGCCCCCTCGCAACTTCGCGAAGCCGCCGAAAGATTTCTCCTGGCTCCGCGTCGTCTGGCCTGTCTTCAGGCCCGGCTCGCGATCGACAATATCGAGGATTCCTGGCTGACCCGCCTGTTTGCGATCGAATATGCGGTGCTGTTCGATGTGTTGAATCCCGGTCTTGCCGGTCTTGGCCTGCCGCTGCCGCTTGGCGGCTCGTCCAATCATTTTCGCACCGAAATTCTGCGCGAGGTTTGCAGCTGGGATGCCTGGAATGTCACCGAGGATGCCGATCTCGGCCTTCGCCTCGCCCGCCTTGGATATCGTGTCGACACTTTGGCGTCGAGCACGCAGGAAGAAGCTCCAGCCCGGATCGAGGCGTGGCTGGCCCAGCGGCGGCGCTGGTCGAAAGGATGGATGCAGACGTTTATTACGCTCACGCGCAATCCCGGTCGCCTCATTACCGAGCTTGGCCCAGCAACGGCTCTCGCGGTCCTGTTGATGATGACTGCATTGGTTATCGCGCCACCGCTCTGGCCTTTTCTTACTGCGCTCCTGATCTACGATCTTGGCACGGGCCTCCCATCGCCGAACACGATTTCCTTGCTGGTCGCAACGGTCCTTTGGATCTCGGTCGGAGCTTTTGGCTTGGGTTCAATCCTGTGGCTCTGCCTGCTTGGCATGAAGCGACGCAAACTACGGGGGCTCTGGCCTTTCCTGCCGCTGCTGCTGCCCTATTATTTGCTGACATCGGTCGCGGCCTGGATGGCGCTCGGTGATCTTATTTTGCGGCCCTTTCATTGGCACAAGACCGAACATGGGCTGGCAAAAACCTCCCGGCAAGGCACGCCGACGATCGCGGCCAAAACGGCGGCGGTCAGAGCAAGTCTGTGGTGACGCGGAGCCGCTGGAACCAGCATAGGATGGTGCGGATAGAATCGACTCTCCCGTCGTCATTTATGGCTTTCCTCGCGAACCGCCGCCGTCTAGTTCTGTTCCTCCCAGGCATACACCACTTTGTGGCCGAGCTTGTTTTCCAGATCTGCTCGACTGCCGTAATTGGTGATCAAGGCGCTGCGTAAGTCCTCCGGCATTTTCTGGTCACGATAAGGCATGGACGCAAATTCGTTCGATGCGGTCTCTGCGTCCATCCAATAGCCCTTGTCCGCGATCAGAGCTTTCGCGAGCGCCGGATCATCAAAGCCGATCACCGCGATCTCGGACGACCGCTCGCCCCACATAGCCCAGTTGAGCGAGCTTGGAATATAGGTCTCTATTTCCGTATGGAACGGAAATGGATCGTCCTCAGGATAAGGCTCAACCCAGCGCATCGAACAATATTCCTTTTTGCTGATATCGGCCTTGAAGTTGAAGGCATAGATCTTCTGGTACTTCTGATAGAAAAAAGTGATCGGATCTGGGTCAAGCACGCTCAGAAGGACGGTTTCGCGCGCCAGCGGAGACCGTGTCTTGCGCGGCACTTCCAGCACATCGCCCATAGCAAAATCGAATTCGCACAAGAGCTGGAACCGGTAGGGTCGCTTGAAGACCTGCTCAGGCAACCGTCTTTCGATATGGAAGACGCTTTCGACTTTCTGTCTGGCGGCAGGAAACTGTTCCAAGGTCAAAAAACTGTCGTTCATCTAATCATTCCGCTGGCTTGCAACCCAGCTTGCCAGAAGTTTCGTCGCCGCAAGGCGCGCAGTTCCTCTTGATGGCACGCCGCCGGACCGTTCCTTCTCGATCTTCACCAAATGGGTCTCCAACTGCGCGAGATGCGGATTGTCGCCAACGCCCAGCGGGTCCCAACACTTGAGGAGGATGGCTCGGATAGAATCTATTCTCCCGTCGTCCTTCATCACTCTGCTCGCGAACTGCCTGTCAAAAGAGTCTTCAGCGTGAGGTGCGCGATTCCTCATGAAGGCCTTGGGCGCTCAAAAAATGCCACCGGTACTCAAGCACCATGTTGTACGCAGCCCAGAATTCTTCTTGCAACGAACGATGTCTGCTTTGCTGGAATAGACTTCCACCGTTCTTCAATGTCTTTGAGATAACATTCCAATTCTTCTACCGTGCAATTGTTTCTTACAAGATCGACAATACCAGGAATGAGGTCGTCATATTCGTCGGTGAGATGCGGATTATCACCAACGATAAGCGGGTCCCAATCAGTCAGCAGGATGGCTCGAACACGCTCAGTGGGATCTTTGCTCATCACTCGCATCGCGCAGCCAAGAAATTCTATCCGGACTCAAACGTTATGAGCTAAAGTTTCGACTATGTTCTTTGCCGCGCGCCTTGTCCGCGGTCACTTTTTGCATGAACCATTGTATCGCTACCCGGGAGAGAATGATTTGATAACCTCCCCTTCATCTCTTTGTAGACCGCCTTCATAGTAAAGCTGAAATGTATTTGTATCTTCCGGCCAAGGCTCGTCAAACGAATACCCTTCAAGCATATAAATATACCCATCCTTTACCTGAAGCAGGAAGCCGGCTCCATTTTGTAGGCCGTCAATATTCCCGTCGACATCTCCGAACCGAAAGGACGGGTTGCCGGGAAGACTTGCGACTTCATCTGGAATTGAAAAATAAGTCCAGAAGCCGACGCCCGTCATGTGCCGCTTCACAACGCGCGCGGCAAGATATTGCCCGCGTAGAATCTGGAAGGTTTCAGCCTTGCCATCAACGAGCATTTCGAGGACGGCATTCTCTAACTTTGTTAATCCTTCCATGGGTAAGCCGTCCCTATTTTAATAGCTCCATCAGGCATAACCCTACCGCCTACACCGAGTTTGTAGCCATTTATTTCAATTTGTATCTTATATTGGCCAGTGATTTTCTGTTCCGTTATCACCTTACGAGTAGCGTCTTCGATTGCGCGAAAGGCAGTCTCTTTGGCATCATAGTGTGATAAAAACTCATCCAGTTCACGTCCTTCTTTATCGAAAATGTGATGCAACTTGTTCGAATCAACATTCGGAGGTTGCTTGGACTCCGGTGGCTCCGATGGCTCTATTGCCGGTTTAACCTTCTCTCGGGGAGGCGGCTTTTTTTTCGGGCTCTCGCTGTTTGAACCTTTCAGCCTTGTCCGAAGCCATTCGATGAAAGCACCAAGCGCTTTCATTCTTGCCTTCGTCCGATAGCCTGCCGGAGTTCCAGATCCGCCGCCCGACCATTGCCCGCTTTCGCGCCCGCTTCCGGCCGGCACGCGCGGCTGATCCGGGTTGAATTTCAAGAGAGCCATCGGCGAGAGATCAAATCCCTGCGCTTTCATCAGCTCGGCGGGCGCGACGCCCGAGTCGAGAAGTTCGTCGGCGACGAACAGGCGCAAGACTTGCTCATCGGTGCAAGGCGGTAGGCCCGCATGGGACAGATGAATATGTGCAAGCGCCTTCTCGCCTTCGTTCCAAAGCTCTGCCGCGCGGCCAATTTTTTCGAGAACATAAGGCGCGATGGGCCGCTCATAGGCGGTCGCGAGCAGCGCCATCGCGCGCCTCATCGTCAAGTGCCAGTCGCGGCGCACCGCGTTCCGCCCGCGTCGTTTTGGCGAGGATCGTTCCGGCGCCGAGCATCAGCCCTTCGCCGGTGATCTCCATGCGCGGACGGACACGGCGTCCCTCCCATTTTTGCAAAAGCTCTTGCGTTTGCGCCACCCAAACTCCGTTTCGAAAGCGGAAGAATCGAGTGGGAAGGGTACAGCCGACCCTCCAAAACGCCTAAAACAGACCGAGAACAAAAAGCCGAGGGAAAGTGGTAAGATCGCGGAAGCCGAACCGTCTTCGGCAGGCCGCGCTTATTTCCGCTTGAGCAAATCCGGCCTTCTCTCGCGCGTGATCCTGAGCGCTTCGGCCTCGCGCCAGGCCTTGATTTTCGCATGGTCGCCGGACAGCAGCACTTCGGGGATCTCCCTTCCCTCCCATTCGCGCGGACGAGTAAAATGCGGATATTCGAGCAGCCCTGCCTCAAAACTTTCATCCGTGCCGGAGGCTTCCTTGCCCATCACGCCGGGCAAAAGCCGCACGCAGGCATCACACACCACCATGGCGGCGATCTCACCGCCGGAGAGCACATAATCGCCGATCGAAATTTCTTCGAGGCTTCGCGCGGCGATCACCCGCTCATCGACGCCCTCGAACCGGCCGCAGATCAAGACCACGCCCTCACCGGCCGCAAGCGCCCGCACGCGCGCCTGGGTGAGCGCCGCGCCGCGCGGGCTGAGCAATAAGCGCGGCCGCCGGTCGTCCTGATCGAGGTTGGCGTCGAGACTCGCGCTCAGCACATCGGCGCGGATCACCATGCCGGGGCCGCCGCCGGCCGGCGTATCGTCGACGGCTCTATGCCGGCCAAGGCCATGCGCGCGGATGTCGTGGGTATCCAGGGCCCAGATACCGCGTGACAAACCCTCGCCAGCGAGCGAGACGCCGAGCGGGCCCGGAAACATCTCCGGAAACAGCGTGAAGACTGTCGCCTGCCACATGAGGGATCAACGCTCCGGCCGAAGAACCTCCGGCCCGTTTGTTCTTGGCACTGACTATCCGAAAACTCTGCAGCTCTTCGGGATCATGCTTCGGAAGGCTTGGCCTCGATCTCCTCGGGCGGCACCACGGTAACTTTGCCGGCCTCAAGATCGACGTGGGGAACAATCGCCTTGGTGAACGGCAAGAGCAATGTCTCGCCGCCATCGGCGCGGGCAATTTCCAAAATATCGCCGGCACCGAAATTGACGACCTGAACGACCTTGCCGATCGGCTCGCCCGTCTCGTTCATCGCAGAAAGACCAATCAGATCGGCAAGATAGAATTCTTCCTCTTCGACCGTGGGCAAGCATTGGCGCGGCACATAAAGCTCGACATTGGTCAAAGCCTTTGCGCCCTCGCGGTCGTTGACCCCGGCGATCCGCGCCACAAAGAGCCCGTCCTTGAGTGGACGCAGCGCGGCAATTGAGAATTGCCGCGTCCCCGTCGCATCAAGGAGAGGTTTGTAGGATGCAATCGCACGCGGAACGCCGGTGAAGGAATTGAGCCGCAGCTCGCCGCCGACGCCGTGCGGGGCGCCAAATCGGCCGACGAGGATGCGATCCTTGACCATGGCGTCCCAAAACATTTCGGCGAAACGCAGATTCGTTCGCGCAAGGAAGACGGGGCCTTAGATCACGATGATTTTGGATTGACTCAATCCAAAATCATGAACGTGATCGATTCCAAAAGCTTAGAGCGGGATGCGGGCGGAAAACCGGTTTCCACTTTTCCTCATCCCGCTCTAGGCCGCCGGAGCTGCCGGTGTGGCCGCCGCTTTTTCCGCCGCCGCGGCGCGTTCCTGCGCCTTTTTCCTCGGCAAAGCCTGTTTCGGATTGTTTCCCGGCGCGCGCTTGAGGAGGCCCAAACCATCGAGCAACCGGGCGACACGATCGGTCGGCTGCGCGCCCTTGGCGATCCAAGCCTGAACCTTTTCCTGATCGAGCACGACGCGGGCGGCCGAATCCTTGGCCTTCAGCGGATCGAAGGTGCCGAGACGTTCGATGAATCTGCCGTCGCGCGGCATGCGTGAATCGGCGACCACAACCCGATAGAACGGCCGCTTCTTGGCGCCGCCCCGCGACAGACGAATTTTCAAAGGCATGTGTACTTCCTTTCAACAGATGAACAGCTAAACAATGTCTAACCTTCGACGAGATCGAGCCGCTTTTCGATGCGCGCGACCCGCCCGTCGAGGCGATCGAGCTTGGTATTGACCTCGGCGAGCTGCACCGAATGGTCGGCGACGGAACGCTCGAGGTGGCCGAGGCGCACGATGACATCCTCTAATCTATTTTCCACACGATCGAGCTGCCCGCGCATATGACGCAAATGCTCGAGGATGAGATTGTCGGCCTCGGCCATTATTTCTTCTTTCCGAAGGGATTGAGCCCGCTGAACAGGCCGCCGCCAAGGCCTGGAAGCTTCGCGCCCCCAAGACCCGGCAAGGCCGGCGCCTCGGGCTTGCCGGCCGGCGGCTTCATGCTGGGTTTGACCGCCTGTCCCGGCCCTGGCCCGATCTGGCGCTGACCCATTTGCTTTTGCATGGCGGCGATCTGCTCGGGCGTCGGTTGCGGCATGCCGCCCATGGAATTGCCGCCCGGAAGACCCAGCATCGAGGCCATCTTGCCCATCGGGCTGCCGCGCTTGGCGCCGCCCATCGACTTCATCATGTCGGCCATCTGCCGATGCTGTTTCAAAAGCTTGTTGACGTCCTCGACGCGGGTGCCAGATCCCGCCGCGACACGCTTTTTGCGCGAAGCCTTGAGCACGTCGGGATTGCGCCGCTCCTCGCGGGTCATCGACGAGATAATAGCGCGCTGACGCTTGATGACGCGATCGTCGAGATTGGCGGACGCGAGCTGCTCCTTCATTTTGGCAACGCCCGGCATCATCCCCATGATTCCGCCAAGGCCGCCGATCTTCTCGACCTGGGAAAGCTGGTCCGACAAATCCTCGAGATCGAACTTGCCCTTGCGCATCTTGCCGGCGATGCGGCGGGCCTTTTCCGCGTCGATCGACTCGGCGGCTTTTTCCACGAGCGAAACAATGTCGCCCATGCCGAGAATGCGGTTGGCGATGCGGGAGGGATGAAAATCCTCCAGCGCGTCCATCTTTTCGCCGGTGCCGAGCAGCTTGATCGGCTTGCCGGTCACGGCGCGCATGGAGAGCGCCGCGCCGCCGCGCCCGTCGCCATCGATCCGGGTCAGCACAATGCCGGTCAGGCCGACGCGATCATCGAAGCTTTTGGCGAGATGGACCGCGTCCTGGCCGGTCAGACTGTCGGCGACGAGCAGGATCTCATGCGGTTTCGAGGCCGCCTTGATCTCGACCATCTCCTCCATCAGCGCTTCGTCGATATGCGTGCGGCCGGCGGTGTCGAGCAAGACGACATCATAGCCTTGCAGCCGCGCGGCCTGCTCGGCGCGCTTGGCGATCTGCACCGGGGTCTGGCCGGGGATGATTGGCAAAGTATCGATTTCGACCTGGCGGCCGAGCACGGCGAGCTGTTCCTGCGCGGCCGGACGCTTGACGTCGAGCGAGGCCATCAGCACCTTGCGCTTCATCCGCTCGGACAGGCGCTTGGCGATTTTGGCCGTGGTCGTGGTCTTGCCCGCGCCTTGCAGGCCGATCATCATGATCGCAACCGGCGGCGCCGCGTCGAGATCGATATGATCGGCATCGGAGCCGAGCGTCTCGATCAGCACATCGTTGACGATCTTGACAACCATCTGGCCGGGCGTCACCGATTTGACGACATTGGCGCCGACCGCGCGCGCGCGCACCTTGTCCACGAAGGAGCGCGCCACGTCGAGCGCGACATCGGCTTCGAGCAAAGCGCGGCGAACCTCGCGCAGCGCGAGGTTGACGTCCTCTTCCGAGAGCGCGCCACGCCGCGTGAGCTTGTCCAATATGCCTGAGAGCTTTTCCGAAAGCCCTTCGAACATGCGCTTGATCCTGTCGCAGTAGCCGCACGAAGCGGCCGAAAACCCCTAGGGCATGATCCCGAAAAGTTGCAGACTTTTCGGACAGGATCATGCCCAAAAACAAACAGATAAGGGCATGATCCCGATCATGCCGTGTCTTGGACCGCTCAGGGCTGTTCCGCGCGGAAAAGCCTAAGTTTAGGCTTCGCAACGCCAAACGCGCCCGGGAGCGCAACGCGCCGCCGGACGTTCACCGCTTGCCTCCCAGGACAAGGCGGAGCGCTCGAAACCAACCCTCAAACGGAGGACAGTGCCTTTTGGCCCGCGCGGGGGCGGAAGTCAAGGAAGGGGGTGGGGAGCGGGTGGCGGCTCAGTTTTGAGTATTGGTCGTGACCCAAGCGGACTGGCTCAGAATGTTGTTCTTGAACGTTCGAAAGGGGCGGTTGACCTTTCCGCCAAATGAAGAATCAGAAATAGCTTGCATAGCGCGTTGGATTAGAACAAAATGAGAACAAAGACTCCAGGCATTAAGATGTCTAACCAACGCATTCGCGACCCATTGCATGACTTGATCGAATTTTCGACCTCGGAGCTAGAACGCACCCTGTGGAAGGTTGTGCAGACTCGCCCTTTCCAGCGACTGCGCCGGGTGAAACAACTCGGCTTTTCTGATCTGATCTACCCAGGGGCTAGCCATTCGCGCTTCGCCCACAGCGTTGGCGTCTTCCACACCGCCCGCCAGCTGATGGCGGTGGTTCAACGCCACGTAGTAGACCAGGACAGCAAGGAAAGGCGAGCTCTTGCGGCCGCGCTCGTTCATGACCTCGGACATGGCCCATTCAGTCACGCATTCGAGAAAGTCGGAAGCCGGCTCGGTCTGAAACTCGCAGACCATGAGAACATGAGCGATGCCCTCATCAGGCAGAGCGAGGTTTCGGAGGTTCTCAACGAGTTGGGGAGCGGCTTCGCCAACGACGTTGCCGACATCATACAAAAGGACGGAATTAGGACTGTACAGCACGCTGTTGTGTCGAGCCAATTCGATGCCGACCGCCTCGACTACATGCGCCGCGACCGCATGATGACAGGCACCCAACATGCGGCAATCGACTTCCGATGGTTGATCGCGAATCTTGAAATCGGATCTGTACCTGTGGGTGTAGACGATATGCCGATCGGTAAGGTCGAGACCTTCGTTCTAGGACCCAAGGCGATCTATGCGGCGGAAGCCTTTGTCCTTGGTCTCTTCCAACTCTATCCAACCGTCTATTTCCATAAGGCTACTCGCGGAGCAGAGAAGATATTCACAGAGCTTCTGGTTCGGGTGGTGACACTCGTCCTCGACGGTATGGTGACCACAACGGGACTGCCAGCAAACCACCCAATTGTGCGCTTCGCACAGCGCCCCGACGATATCGATGTCGCGCTGATGCTGGACGACGCCGTGATCTGGGGGGCGCTCACTCAGATGGCCGAAGCGACCGATCCCCTCGTTGCGGGATTCGCAGCCCGGCTCCGAGACCGCAAGCTATACAAATGCCACGATATCCGTACGCAAGTGGCACATGTACTGGATCCAAAGAGCATCAATGATGACAATGTTATCGAGAAGATCGACAAGTGCTGTGCGGGAATTAGTTCAAAATTAACCGAATGGGTCACCAGTAACGGGGAGGGGCGTCCCCGCATATTGATCGACCACGACGAGCGCTCGCCGTATAAGCCCGTTGGCCAGTCCAAGGGGCCCCTCGATCGCATTAACATTCGCACGGACGGCGGGACGCTGGTCGATCTGAAGGAGCGCTCAAGCGTCGTGGCCGCCTTGAAGACATACAAGCTGTTCCGCGCCTATGCGGACGAGACTGATACGACGGCGCGGGATACCGTGAGGCGCATCGTGGAAGGGGAGATCGCAACATGTCGTACGTAAACGCCGCAAAGGCAGCTGGCATAGTCCGTGATGCGGGCGGTCGCATTGTCGGTCGCACTCGCCTCCAAAAGGTCGCCTACCTACTGAGTGTCACCGGTCTCGAAGACGGCTTGCCCTTTGCCTACAAGCATTATGGCCCGTACAGCGAGGATCTGGCCACGGCCGCCCGCGACGCCGGCCTACTTGGCTTGTTGAGTGAAACCGAGCAGCAGGCATCTTGGGGCGGCACGTACTCGACTTACGTTGTCGGTGAACACCCTAGCTCGTCTGTTCCCCTTGCTCGTCGCCGTCTGGCAGCGGAGGCGGCGGCGGCAGATGCGATCGAGTTGGAGCTGGTGGCCACCGTCGTGTTTCTTGCCAAGGAGGGGCACAGCGATCCGTGGATGGAAACGGCGCGCCGTAAGCCGGAAAAGACTGAGAACGGCAGGATTGAAAAAGCCCGGGACCTTTACCGAAGGCTATCCGCAATCGAGACGCCCGTCCCTTGGCCCGCCATCTTGTGACAATGCGTATGAGTCAGAGCGTGGGGACATCATACGGCACGCCGGGCCAGCCGTTTTAACACCAAATGTCTACTCCTGGCGCACATACTGAATTTCAACCAACCAACCGGCGTCCTGGCAATCGCCCATTGCCCGTTGCCCCCGCCGACTACTTATCAACCCCCGATGCGTCGTGGTCGGCGGCCTCGCGAGAGGCCCGCTCAATTTTCTTCATTTGCCAATTCATGAACAGGCGCCCGAAAACAATCATCGCGCCGACGATGAAGAAGGCGCCGAGCCAGCCACTTCCGGTGAAGTGCATGCTTTGAAAGGCTGAATCGTCGATATTGCCGAAAAAATTGCCCATAGCGCTCTCCGGAGGCACGGCCCCTGAAAAGCTAAGCTTTCCAGGCTCATGCGGTTTAGGCCCGAGCGTTCCGATTTGAAACGCTGGCGGTCCATGGTCCCCTCTCGATATCTAATCGCCTGCCTTCCGAACGCAAGGCGAGCCGGTCAAAGCGCCAAGGCCCCGCCGGGAGCGAGCACCGCGATCTTGGTTTTGTGGCCCTGCATGGCCGCGACGAATTCGTTCGCGTCCTGGTCGATCATATCGAAGGTTCCGTAGTGGCACGGCACCACCGTGTCGAAGTCGAAAAACCGTTTGACCGCGAGCGCCGCGGTTGTCCCGCTCATGGTGAAACGGTCGCCGACCGGCACGATCCCGATTTTTGGCGCGTGGACTTCGGCGATCAACGCCATGTCGGAAAATATTTCGGTGTCGCCCATGTGATAAATGCTCGGGCCTTGCTTTGGCTTGAGGACGATGCCCATGGGATTGCCGAGATAGACGGATTGCCCGTTCAGCACGGTTCCCGACGAATGCAAGGCCTGGGTGAAGCTCACGCTGAAGGCGCCGCAATCGATTGTCCCGCCCAAATTGCCGGGGTTGATGTTCGCCGCGCCTTGGGAATTCAGATACATACAGACCTCGAAGTTCGAGACGATCTGCGCGCCTGTCGCCTTGGCTATATCTAGAGTATCGCCGATATGATCGTCATGGCCATGCGTGAGCAGGATGTGGGTTACGCCTTCGCTCGCCGCCGCCACCGTGCCGGGGAATTTTCGATTTCCGGTCAGAAACGGGTCAATCAAAATGGTGGCCGGACCGAGTTCGATGCGGAAAGCGGAATGGCCGAGCCAAATCAAGTTCATGGTAACCTCCACGAAAGCGGGCAAAGGAACTGGGACGAAAGGGGTGCCGGTGAGCGGGCCGGCCCTCTTAACATATAAACGAGAGCGGGATGGCGGCGGAAGTTTTGGACCTCGACGATTTAGCGCTTCGTATCGGGCCGCGCGAGCGGCTCATCGGGGTCGACCTCGGCACCAAGACCATTGGCCTTGCGCTATCCGACGTCGAGCGGCGGATCGCCACGCCACTGGAGACGATCAAGCGTACCCAATTCACCAAGGACTCGGCCCGCCTCATCGCGCTTGCGGAGAAATTCGAGGTGGCGGCGCTTGTCATCGGCCTGCCGCTCAATATGGACGGGAGCGAGGGCCCCCGCGCGCAGGCGACCCGCGCCTTTGTCCGCAATTTCGGCGCGCTCTCGACCCGGCCTTGCATTTTCTGGGACGAACGTCTTTCGACCATGGCGGTCACGCGGACACTGATCGAGCAGGATGCATCCCGCGCCAAGCGCGCCGAAGTCGTCGACAAAATGGCGGCTGCCTTTATCCTGCAAGGCGCGCTCGACCGTTTGCGCTGGCTGGGGAACGTCCAAAATTGACGGAGTCAGGGTTCACCGAGCGCCGCGGGACATCAGCAAGAGAATGATCGTCGTCACCGGCAAAATAATGTCGAGGTAAAAGACCGCTCCGGCATTGCCGGGCGCGAAATTTCCCGCAGCCATCATCTGGTGCACATGCCCGATCGCATCGCCCAGCAAAAAGATCGCATTCACCAGGACGGTCGCGGCCTTGAATCCATAGCTCGCGCGAAAGGCGACACAGCCGGCAACGCCGAAGGCCAAATCCGCCATGCCGACCTCGAATTGAAAGGGGCTGTCCTTCCAGCCGATGAATTTGGCCGCGACATCTGGATAGGCAATGTGAAAGAAACCAGCCCACAAACCGCCGAGGCCGATGGGCAGAAGCAACAGCCACGACAGAATTCGGGCGGCTGCGGGGCGCCGACGGTCGATGGCGGCGCAGATCAGCGCCAGCGCAAAAAGAATCGCCGAGAAATTTTCGAAAACAAAAGCAATGATACTGCCGACGATGGAATCCTGCATGTTCGTCCTTCAACCACGCCCGCCCGGTTGCATCATTTTTCAATCCGCGGTTTGGCTCGAAGCGCGGCTCTCCAACAGGGCATTGCGGATTTTCCGCAGTTCCTTGCGCACCCCCTTCAGATCGTCCGCCGGACGTCCCATCGCCCGCGCGATCTGGGCTGGCACGGCCTGCGCGTCGCGCCGAAGCGTCTTGCCTTTTTCAGTGAGCTTCAGGCGCACCTGACGTTCGTCCTTGGGATCCCGTGCGCGATTGACAAGACCCATGGTTTCGAGCCGCTTCAACAGCGGCGTCAATGTCCCGGAGTCGAGGAAGAGCCGTTCGCCCAACTGCTTGACGGTCAAATCATCGGCTTCCCAGAGCACCATCATTGCAAGATATTGCGGATAGGTCAGCGCGAGTTTTTCAAGCAGCGGAACATAGGCTTTGTTGATGGCGTGCATGGTCGAATAGACCGCAAAGCACAGCTGCTGGTCGAGCTTCGGCATCGCGTCCGTTTCAGACATTAGGCGATCCTTGTGATGATCTGTCGCTGCGCAACAGAGGCTGCCGCAGTGTCAGCGCTGTCCTGCGCGAAGGTTTTTAAGCCGATAAAGCGCCTCCATTGCGGCGCGCGGGGAAAGTTCGTCCGGATCGATCGCGTCAATGGCCTGGCCAAGTGCATCGCTTTGGGCTGGCGCGCCCGGCCCCGCGCTAGGCGCAAACAAAGGCAGATCGGCCACTGACCTCTCCGCCTGATTGAGCCGTTCGGCCGCCTCGAATTCCGCCAACAGCGCCCGCGCGCGGGAGACGACCGGTGCCGGAAGCCCGGCAAGTTTGGCGACCTGAATTCCATAGGAACGGTCGGCGGCTCCGGCAACGATCTCATGCAAAAAGACAATATCGCCATGCCAATCGGTTACCCGCACCGTCAAATTGTCGAGCCGGTCAAGATTTTCGACAAGCCGCGTCAATTCATGAAAATGCGTCGCGAACAGCGCCCTCGCCCGGTTCTTTTCGTGCAGATGCTCCACCACAGCCCAGGCGATGGAAAGACCGTCGAATGTGGCAGTACCACGTCCTATCTCATCGAGAATGACAAGCGAACGTTCGCTGGCCTGGTTAAGGATCGCAGCCGTCTCGATCATTTCGACCATGAAGGTCGATCGGCCGCGCGCGAGATCATCCGCGGCGCCGACCCGCGAAAACAGCTTGTCGACTACTCCGATATGCGCGCTCCTTGCCGGCACATAGGAACCGATTTGAGCCAGCACCGCAATCAGTGCATTTTGCCGCAGGTATGTGGATTTGCCAGCCATGTTGGGGCCGGTCACGACCGCGATCCGTCCGCCTTTGCCGGGGATGCCGGAAAGCCTGCAATCATTTGCCGCAAAGGCATGGCCGCTCAACCGTAGCGAGGCTTCAACGACGGGATGTCGCCCGGCCTCGATCTCGAAGCAAAGCGAGCCATCGACCTCCGGCCGCGTCCAATTCAGAGTTTCGGCCAATTCGGCCAGCGCCGCCGCGATGTCGATTTCGGCGAGCGCGTGAGCCAGACGTTTGAGCGAATCCTGGCGGCTGATCAATAGTTCGCGGAGGGCCTCGAAGATGGCCTGCTCTCGAACGAGCGCCTGATCGGCCGCGGATGAAATCTTCGCTTCGAGTTCGGCCAGCTCTTTCGTTGAAAAACGCATCGCATCGGCCATGGTCTGACGATGCATGAAGGTGGCGTCGTGCGGCGGCTTCAACAGAAGCTCGCCCTGCGCCTGCGGAACCTCGATGAAATAGCCGAGAAAATGATTATGTTTGAGCTTGAGCTGCTTGATCCCGACGAGGTTGCAATAGTGAAGTTGCAGCGCTGCGATCACGCGCCTGCTTTCATCGCGAAGCGCCCGCAGTTCATCAAGGTCCGGGTCATGGCCGATCCGAACAAAGCCGCCGTCGCGCCGATTGAGCGGCAAGCTTTCGGCAAGCGTCTGCTCAAGGCGCGTGAAAAGGTGCGGATCGATCCCCGCAATGGCTTCGCCCGCTTCGGCCAATTCTCGCGGAAGCCCGCCTGTTTCGGAAAGCATACTGGCGAGCGACTCGGCGGCGGCAAGCCCATCGCGGAGTGCTGCGAGATCGCGCGGTCCTCCCCGATTGACCGCGATGCGCGACAAGGCGCGGTTGATGTCGGGCGCGGCCCTCAGGCAGGCCCGCAGGGCCTTTCGCACGCGCGCTTCATTTACAAAAAATGACACCGCGTCCAGGCGGCGCGCAATCTTTTTGGGCTCAGTCAGCGGAGCGCCCAAACGTTCGGCGAGAAGCCGGCCGCCGGCCGGAGTCACCGTCACATCGATCGCCGCGAGAAGCGATCCTTCCCGGCCCCCCGATGAGGTTCGCGTGAGCTCCAGATTGGCTCTTGTCGGAGCATCGATGTCCATCCGGGTCGCACGCGTGAGCCGGGCGGGTAGGCTCAAGGGTGGCCTGGCACCGAACTGGGTGCGCTCGATATAAAAGATCGCAACGGCGGCGGCGGCGATTTCCGCGTTTGACAAGGCGCCCAATCCATCCAAGGTCGCGAGGCCGAAATAATCCCTGAGGCGACGCTCTGCGTTTGGCCCCTCCCCGGTTTCTCGGCCGAGCGGGGTCAGCGGCAGCTTTGTTTCGCGCCCGAGCCTGACAAGGAAAGGAAGCGTGAACAAGCCTTCAGGGGCGACGATTTCCGCCGGATCGATCCGCGAAATTTCGGCTTCCAGACTGGCTTCGGACGCCTCGAGGACGCTGAAGGCTCCGGTCGAGATTTCGACGACCGCCAAGCCGAAGGCCCCCTCGCCGCCGCCGGCCCGTGCAATCGCCAAAAAATTGTTGGCGCGGGCGGGATCGAGGAGAAGTTCTTCGGTGATCGTACCAGGGGTCACGAGGCGCACGACCTCGCGCCGGACCACGGATTTGCCGCCGCGTTTCCTGGCCTCCGCCGGATCCTCGATCTGTTCGCAGACCGCCACCCGATGGCCCAAGCCGATCAGCCGGTTGAGGTAATCTTCGGCGCGATCGACCGGAACGCCGCACATGGGGATATCTTTGCCCTCGTGCTTGCCGCGGCGTGTCAAAACGATGCCGAGCGCCCGCGCGGCAATTTCGGCGTCCTCGAAAAACAGCTCGTAGAAATCCCCCATTCGGTAAAATAGGAGGGAGCCGGGATTTTGCGTTTTGATGGCGTGATATTGCGCCATCATCGGCGAAATCTTGGAAGCGCTTTCCTCAACAGGAAGGCTTGGCCGGATGGGATCGGCAGCCGGTTTCGGAGAGACCGGCGATACGGGAGGAGGGACCGCGCTTTTTGGCATGGGCGCAGCCTAGCAAAAGCGGCGGCCCGATGCACCGGGCGGGCCGGGTCCATTCGCAGCTTTCGGCGAAAAGCAACGCGCCGCCAGCCATTTTTGGACGGGCGGCGAAACCAGAAACGCGCTTACACCGTGACCTGCGCACCGAGCTCGACCACCCGATCGGATGGGATGGAGAAGAAGTCGGTCGCGTTCGCGGCTTGCCGCGCCAAAGCGATGAACAGCTTGTCCTGCCAAACGGGCATGCCGGAATTCGGCGCCGGTTTAATGGTCCAGCGGCCGAGGAAGAACGAAGTTGTCATAATATCGAACTTCAAGCCGCTTTTGCGGAGCGCGGCGAGCGCCGCGGGAACGCGCGGACTTTCCATATAGCCGTAGCGCAAGGTGACGCGGGTGAAATCATCGGAAAGCTTTTCGATTTCATGCCGCTTGCTCACGGGAACGCGAGGGGTGTCGCCGGTGACCACAGAGAGGATCACCACACGTTCATGCAGCACCTTGTTGTGCTTCAAATTATGCATCAAGGCGGAGGGTGCGATCTCCGGCGTGGCGGTGAGGAAAATCGCGGTGCCGGCAACACGCATCGGTTTTGATTTTTCCAGCATCCGAATGAGATCGGTGGTGGGAATCGAGTCGCGGCGGAACTTGGCGGTGAGAAGCTTGGTCCCGCGAACCCAAGTCCACATCACGATCATCGAGCAGCCGGCAAGCAGCAGCGGAACCCAGCCGCCGTCGACGATCTTCATCAGATTGGCGGCAAGAAATGCGATATCGATGGCAAGGAATCCGGAGACAAACAGCGCCGCGAGCCACGCCGGCCAATGCCAGCATTTCCACACCACGACAAAGGCCAACGCCGTGGTCACCACCATCGTGCCGGTAACAGCGATCCCATAGGCGGAAGCGAGCGAGCTCGAACTCTTGAACAAGATGACAAGGAGGAGAACCCCGAACAAAAGCAGCCGATTGATTCGGGGAATGAAGATCTGGCCTTCCTGGGTCTCGGATGTGTGCAAAATGAGCATGCGGGGCAGCAGCCCGAGCTGAATGGCCTGGCGGGCCAGCGAGAACGCGCCGGTGATGACGGCTTGACTGGCGATGACGGTCGCGACCGTCGAAAGAATAACCAGCGGCAAAAGCGCCCAATTCGGAGCGAGCAGAAAGAATGGATTCTCCCCGGCGGCGGGATCCGAGAGAACGAGCGCGCCTTGACCGAGATAGTTCAGGGTCAAGGCTGGAAGCACGAAAACGAGCCAGGCTGTCTGAATGGGCAGACGTCCGAAATGGCCCATGTCCGCATAGAGCGCTTCCGCTCCCGTGACCGCCAAGAACACCGAGCCGAGCACGACGAAGCCGAGCATGCCGTGATCGAACAGAAAGCGCAGACCATAAAGCGGGTTGAAGGCCCGCAGAACCTCGGGCGCATCGCCAATATGGCTGGCTCCCAACAGGCCGATAACCAGAAAAAACACGGCCATGATCGGGCCGAAAAAGGCGGCAACACGCGCGGTGCCGTGAAACTGCGCCCAGAAGATCGAGATCAGGGTGAAAATCGTAATAGGTAGAATATAGGGGGAGAAGATGGGGGTCACGAGTTCGAGCCCTTCAAGGGCCGAGAGAACCGAGATCGCCGGGGTGATCATGGCATCGCCCGAAAACAAACTCGCTCCGGCGACACCCAGAAAGAACACCGGCACCACGCGACGGCCGAGCGCCGATTGGGCCAGCGCCATCAAGGACAGCGTGCCGCCTTCGCCCTTGTTGTCGGCGCGCATGAGAAACAAGACATATTTGGCGGTGACCGTAAAAAACAGCGCCCAAAGCAGCAAGGAAACCGTGCCGATGACCCCCGACTCGGGCACACCCGCAGCTTTAACGTGATGCAGCGATTCGCGCAGCGCATAGAGCGGGCTCGTGCCGATGTCGCCGTAGACAACCCCAAGCGAACCAAGCGCCATGGCCGCAAAGGCGGATTTTGGTGGGACAGCGGGGTCGCCTTCCCCCGGCCGCGCGGTGCCATGAGGACTTTGCCCCTGCACGATCTCATGCCCCATTAAATGTCCCTCGAGGCCGCTCGATGCTCCGGCACTCCAGCAAAGGCGGCTTTTTGCGACGCAATATAGCCATTCATCCTGGCCGAGAGAAGGGGGCTCGGTGCGAATGGTTCAAGTCCCATATCGCCACACATATGTCTACGCCCCGTTTTTTTGCTGCTCCGCGCGGTGTGGAACCGCACCCCGCACTTGTCTTGGCAAATCAGCCGCTCGAGCCATTCACCGGCGCTCGTCCCTGACCTACACCTTAACAACCATCTGGCCGCTTTCGACCGATTTTGGGCACCAGACTTTGGGTGCCGCTTGGCGTGCGGTCACAAATATGGCGGCGGCCTCAATCCGCCGCAAAATTTACCTAAAATTGTCAAATAGTTAGTACGAAATCAAAACTGGTTACGAAAAATGGCTGACGAATGCAATTTACGCGTGTATGATAGTTAAATTACAATTATCGTTTCAATTCAGTATTCGCACAGCCTAGAGAGGTAACACGGAGGGGCCCTCAGCTTAAGCAGGGTCGTTGCGGTATCAAAGGGCCAAGAAATCCGCCACATGCTCGAAGGAATGGGGCAACCCGGCGCCTGTTCCGTGTATAGATGAGATTAATGTTCACCTATTCGGGTCATTGACAATCGAAGCGCTGATGGAAAACATCAATGTGTGTTTTCATCCTTGTCCGAGAACCGCGCGTTACCTATTTCAACTTGAAGTGGGATGCAATATATCTGTGTTAACTCTGAAGGAACCCGGCGATAATTGAGGCAGCACCCGTTCTTCTCAATCAAGCCAAGAAAGATCAGGGAGAAGGTTTAGCCATGAAAAGAATAGCATTCGTCGCCGCTGCTATGGCGATGTCTTTTTCAGCGTCGGCGGAAGCCCCACCGAGAGACTTGCCGGACTTTTCCGTCGAGAAGTCTTGCGCGATGTTCTTGGCGCATCCCCGGCCCCTGGCGCACTGCCAGGATCAAGAAGTTCGTTATCGGTCGGAAGTCACAGGTATCTGGGCAACCGCGCCGGCGGATGGGCGCGAAAAATGCACCGGTCTTGCGGCGCAATCGGAGCGCGGCAAATATGAAGTGCTGGCTCGCTGTCTGCGCACATCCATCTCGGAAGCAGCGTGGAAGGAAGCCGTCGGCACCATCAGCCAACGGTAGAAATATCCCTCGCCTTCAACAATCGCACGCGATGGCGGAAGGCCGCCATCTTCTTTGTGCTGCGCGATCCTCCCCCGATTAGATCGAATAGTCCTCGTCGAAGGATCGAGGGTTGTGCAGTCTTATGAACACCTTGTCTTCCGGCTTCAGGCCCAAATCCTTGTAGGCATGCGCGGGAAGCGCCGCATCGACCACCGCTTGGTTGTCGATGCGGGCGAGTTCGACATTGACCAACGAGCCCGCGAAGCCGATGTGATTGATCCGCGCTTCAATGCCGGAGCCATCCAAATTTTCCCGCCTGATTTCAATGTCGTGGGGACGCACGAAGGTCGCGCCGCCTTCCTCCACCAAATCCGCCGCCGCGACCTGGTCAGTATTGGCCTTGCGGCCATGAAACAGATTGTAATTGCCTAAAAACTTGAACACGAACGGATTGGCCGGGTTGTTATAGATTTCTTCCGGCGAGGCGAATTGCTCAATCCTCCCCTCGTTCATCACGGCCACCCTGTCCGAGACCTCCAACGCTTCCTCCTGGTCGTGCGTGACCAGGAGGGTCGTCACATGAATCCGATTGTGTAATTTGCGAAGCCACCGGCGCAATTCACGCCGAACCGTGGCGTCAAGGGCGCCGAACGGCTCGTCGAGCAATAAAACGCGCGGCTCGACGGCGAGCGCCCTGGCCAGAGCAATACGCTGCCGCTGCCCCCCCGAAAGCTGCGAAGGGTAGCGCGATGCGAAATTCTGCAACTGCACGAGGTGCAGCAATTCGTCGACCTTGGCGCGAATTTCCGCCTCCTTGGGCCGGGCCCGCCACGGCTTTGCGCGCAGCCCGAAGGCGACATTTTCGAACACGCTCATATGCTTGAAAAGGGCGTAATGCTGGAAGACGAAGCCTATGCGGCGTTTGCCCACATCTTCATCGGAGACGTCGCGGCCGTCGAAAAGGACCGCTCCGCTGCCCGGATCGGCGTTTTCCATGCCAGCGATCACACGCAACAACGTTGTCTTACCGGAGCCGCTCGGCCCCAGCAGCGCGACCAATTCCCCGGTCTCCACTTTCAGGCTGACGTCGCGGAGCACCTTGGACTGATTGAACGATTTGTTGACCTGACGAACTTCGATACTCATAGCGGCCCTTCTCCCTCGGATGGGCGAATTTCCCTCTTGCCGCCTTGATGCTCGACAATCGTTTGGACAATCAAGGTGACGACCGCCAGAAGCGCCAGCAACGAGGCAACGCTAAAGGCTGCCTGATTGTTGTATTCGTTCCAGAGTTTTTCGATGCGCAGCGGCATCGTGTCGTTGGAGTCGATGTGGCCAGAAACCACCGAAACCGCGCCAAATTCCCCGAAGACGCGCGCCGTGCAGAGCACGATCCCGTAAAATAACGCCCATTTTACATTAGGCAAGGTGACCTTGAAAAAGGTCCGCCAGCCCGACGCGCCAAGCGAAAGGGCTGCCACTTCTTCGTCGGACCCCTGGGTTTCCATGAGAGGGATCAGAGAGCGGGCGACAAAGGGAAAAGTTACGAAGATCGACGCCAAGGCAATCGCGAAGGGCGTGAAGATAATACCGGTGAAGCTGCGGTTGAATTCGAGCGGCCACCAATCTTGCGCAAATCCCCGCCAGTGGAGCGAGAAGGGATCTGGCCAAGTCAAATCGGGGGCCCAGCTCCCGAACACTCCATTTCGGCCGAGCAGCAAAACGAAAATGAGACCCGCAATGACTGGCGATACGGAGAACGGCAGGTCGATCAACGCGATCAAAAGGGTACGGCCCCTGAACCGAAATTTCGTGACCGACCAAGCGGCAGCGAGCCCGAAAACAATGTTGAGCGGAACGACGATCGCGCCAATGCCGATGGTCAGTCTGATTGAACTCCAGGTCTTGTCGGCCTGACCGCGGTCCGAGGCGAGCTTTCGGCGCTCGGGGAGACTTAACGGAGCGCCTTCGGGCGGGCTTTCCACACGAAATACACTTACGTACGCGCCGATCCCCTTGGAAAAAGCCTGCGCGAAAACATTCACCACGGGGAGAATGATGAAGAGGGTAAGAAAGCCCACGGTCGTCGCAATGAGAATCCGGCGGATCAGCGGCTGGGTCGGCGGGGCCAGCTTTCCGGACGCCGCGACGACCTGACTTCTTGGCGGTGCACCTGCCATAACCAGTCCTTAATTCGAAAATGCGCCAAGAAGGGCAGCCGTGTGGTTATCCTGAGAGACTGGTTTCGTGACGTCGCATCCACCATTCGAGGCCGTTGATCGCGAACAATGTGACAAGCGAGAAGAAAAGCAACACCGCGCCGATCGCGGTGGCTTGCGAATAGCGAAAGTCATCAAGCTTGGTGACGATTTGCAAGGGTGCGATCTGCGATTTGCCGGGAATATTCCCGGCGATGAAGATGACCGAACCATATTCGCCGAGCGCGCGCGCAAAGGCCAAAGCCAACCCGCTGAGCCAAGCCGGAAAGATTTCAGGGAAGACAACACGCCACAAAATCGTCCATCGATTGGCGCCAAGGCTCAAAGCTGCATATTCATATTCCGTATCCCAGTCGCGGAGCACCGGCTGTACCGTGCGCACGACAAACGGTAGCCCGACAAATATCAGAACAATGACGATCCCGGTATTCGTGGTGGAATAAGGAAAATTCAGCCACGACAGCGCGTCTGGGGCCAAAACCGCACCCGATCCCGCAAGATCTGCGACCCAGTTGATCGCGCCCGCGACGTGGCGGCCGAATCCGCCAATCCAGCCATCCACCAAATAAAGCTGACTGAACGTCAAACCGGCGACCGCGGTCGGGAGGGCAAACGGAAAGTCGATCAGCGCGTCGAAGAGTCGCCGGCCTGGGAAGGGCTCGCGCACGAGGACCCAGGCAACGATCAATCCGAAGATGCCGTTGATGCCCGCGGCAATCGCCGATGCCGTGAAGGTCAGTTGAAAGGACGCGACGACAATCGGATCGGTGATGGTTTGCCAGAATTCGGCCCAGGTCAGCTCGGCGGTCTTGAAAATCAGGCCGGCGAGGGGAATGAGGACCATCAGCGAAAGATAAAACAGCGTGTACCCGAGGGTAAGCTGCAGTCCCGGAATGAGCCGCACTCGACGCCGCGACGGGCGAAACAATTGGCCCGTCGGTGATCCTTGAGGAAAGCGTTCCGGCGTCGCGTGCTCGCTCATTTGGTATTGGGTCTGTAAATCTGGTCGAACAGCGCGCCGTCGGCGAAGAAGGCTTCATGCGCCTTCACCCATCCCCCAAAGCTCTGGTCGATGGTGAACAGCGGAATCGGCGGCAATTCCTCGCTATGCTTTTTCAACGCTTCAATGTCGCGTGGCCGGTAATGGTGCTGCGCCACTGTTTCCTGTGCCTCGGACGTATAAAGAAACTTCACATAAGCTTCGGCAACGTCCCGCGTGCCTTTCTTGTCGACGACTTCGTCGACGACAGCCACCGGGGGTTCCCCAAGAACGCTGCTCGAAGGATAGACAATTTCGAACTTGTCCTTGCCGAATTCGTCGAGCGCAAGCCAGAGCTCATTTTCCCAGTTCAAAAGGACGTCGCCAAGCTGTTTCTGGGCAAAAGTCACAGTCGATCCGCGCGCGCCAGTGTCCAGGACCGGCACGTGATTATTGTAGAAGTTTTCAATCGCCGCGCGCGATTTGGCATTCTTGTAGATGGGAAACTCCGCCGCGCTTCGCGCCGCCGCCAGGGAGTCCTTCAGCCCTGCGGGCGTGGAGAAATCATAGGTCTTCGCTTGGGCCGTCGCGCCCCATAGCGCAAGGAAGGCCCAGCGTCCCGCGCCACTGGTCTTGGGGTTCGGCACGATCACTTGCACGCCGGCTCGGGTTAAATCCTTCCAATCCTTGATGTTTTTTGGATTTCCCTTGCGGACGAGAAATCCGACCGTCGAGGTATAGGGGGAGGAATTGTAAGGCAATTTTTCCTGCCAGCCCGGCTTGATCAGCCCAGCACGTTCGATTGCGATAATGTCCCAAGCGAGCGCGAGTGTGACAACGTCGGCCTTGAGCCCATCGATGACCGACCGCGCCTGTTTGCTTGACCCGCCATGGGATTGTTCGATCACGACCGCCGCGCCCGTGCGGGACTTGTAGCCGTCGGCGAACAAAATGTTGATGTCTGAATAGAGCTCGCGGGTCGGATCATAGGAAACATTGAGAAGCGCTTTTTCCTCACAGATCGCCGGAGCGGACGCGGCGGCAACTGAGAGGCCGACGCAGCCCAGGAGCACGGCGTGAAGCCATCGGATTCGAACCCGTGGGGCGGCAACGAAATCATGGTTTCGGTGTCCGCGCGCGTGAGCCATCTTCAATATGAACTTAGGGAGCATGGGTGCGCAGGTCCTTGTAAGAATTGACAACGAGACCAGGCACCGACCAGAACTCACCGCATCGGAAACTTGACCACGTATTATTCACTAAATCTATAGAAAATAACTTGTCAATAGCCCGGGCGCCATAAGGGCATGTTTGCCTTTCTTTCGAGTACCCCCTTGAGCCCGTTGTTCGCCCGCTATACCGATGGCGAACGTCTGGTTGGGAGCCTGCCCTCATGAGCGATCGCCCGCCGCTGCCGCCTTTCACCCTCGAAACGGCGACGAAGAAAGTGCGTCTTGCCGAAGACGCCTGGAACAGCCGCGATCCCACCCGGGTGGCGCTTGCCTATACAGAAGACAGTCGATGGCGAAACCGTTCCGAGTTTCTGTTCGGACGCACCGAAATCATCGATTTCCTGGTTCGGAAATGGGCTCGCGAACTCGACTACCGATTGATCAAGGAACTCTGGGCATTTCATGAAAACCGGATCGCCGTCCGCTTCCAATATGAGTGGCACGACGAGTCGGGGCACTGGTTCCGTTCATACGGCAACGAGCAATGGGAATTCGATGGCGCCGGACTGATGCGCCGCCGGGAGGCAAGCATCAATGATGTGCCGATCGCATTCGAAGACCGCAGATTTCTGTGGTCTCTCGGACAGCGTCCCACCGATCATCCGGGCCTGAACGAATTGGGCCTATGAAGCCGGGCCTTTGCCTTTGAGATCGACGGTGCCTCGACCCACGCCGGAATAAACGAAGCCACGCTTGGCCATATCCGCCGGGTCGTAAATATTGCGGAGATCGACCATGACAGGCGCGGCCAGCAGCGTTTTGATGCGGTCGAGGTCAAGCGCCCGAAAGGCATCCCATTCGGTCACGATAACCAGTGCCTCGGCCTTGTCGCAACAGGAATAGGGATCATAAAAGAAAGTCAGATCCTCAAGGACCATGCGAGCCTGATCCATGCCTTCGGGATCGAAGGCATGGATACGCGCACCCCCGTCCTGCAGCGCGGTGATGATGGAAATTGCCGGAGAATCGCGCATGTCGTCGGTGTTGGGTTTGAAAGTCAGGCCCAAAACCGCGATCGTCTTCCCGCGAACGGAGCCGCCGCAAGCCGCTAAGACCTTGCGCGCCATGGCGCGTTTGCGCTGATCATTGACCGCGGCCACCTCCTCGACGATTCGGATCGGCGCACCATGATCCTGGGCGGTCTTGATCAGAGCCTGGGTATCCTTTGGAAAGCAGGAACCGCCGTACCCCGGTCCTGCATGCAGAAATTTGGAGCCGATCCGTTTGTCGAGGCCGATTCCGCGCGCTACGTCCTGGACATTGGCGCCAACCTGTTCGCAAAGGTCGGCAATCTCGTTGATAAAGGTGATTTTAGTGGCCAGAAAAGCGTTGGCCGCGTATTTGGTCAGTTCCGAAGTCCTGCGGCTGGTGAAAAGGAACGGCGCCTGATTGAGATAGAGGGGACGATAGATTTCAGTCATGACGGCTTCGGCGCGTGGGTCCTCTACTCCGATGACGATGCGGTCCGGCCGCTTGAAATCGTCGATCGCTGCCCCTTCGCGGAGGAACTCCGGATTGGATACAACGGCGAAATCAGCGTCCGGACGGGTTTCGCGAATGATTCGCTCGACTTCATCGCCGGTGCCGACAGGAACCGTGGATTTCGTGACCACCACCGTGAACCCATCGAGGCCGCCGGCGATCGTTCGCGCCGCGTGATAGACAAAAGAAAGATCGGCATGGCCGTCGCCGCGGCGAGAGGGGGTTCCAACCGCTATGAAAACAGCTTGGGAACTTGCGACCGCGGATTCAAGCTCAGTCGAGAAGGACAGGCGGTGATGGCGAACGTTGTTGGCGACGAGATCCTGCAGCCCAGGCTCGAAAATTGGCATTTTGCCGGCCTTGAGGGCCTCGATTTTCTTCGCGTCGGTATCAATACAGACGACCGTATGCCCGAAATCCGCAAGACACGCTCCCGAAACAAGTCCTACGTAGCCGGACCCGATCATTGCAATATGCATCTTTTACCCCCAAAAACCGCCGCTCATACTGTTGCGCGCAGCCATAACACGATTGCGACAAAACTGGCCACCCATGCCGCAAATGGTCGCATCCAGGGCGATCCTTCAACAGTCTTTTGCCGGTCGCACCACGATTTGGCGGGGCGAGGGCCGATAAACGCGCTTCGAAGGCAACCACATCGACTTCCCATTTAAAAAGGGAATTATATACGAAACTAGACGAATCGCTTGCACCCCACTCCGATTTTTGATACATAATTAGACAGGCGGGGGACGATTCCTATGGCCAAGAAAGCACCTGGCAGGAACGACCGTCATGGCATTTCCGTGATGGAACTGTTCCAGATGTTCCCCGATGAGGCGGCGGCCCGTAAATGGCTGGAGGATATCCGTTGGCCGAAAGGCAAGCGCCACTGCCCCCACTGCGGCTCGCTGAAGACTTCTGCCGTGAAGAACGAAAATCCGATGCCGTATCACTGCGGCGATTGCCGGGAGTATTTCAGCGTCAAGACCGGCACCGTTATGCAGTCGAGCAAGGTGCCGCTGCAAAAGTGGGTCGTCGCCATGTACCTGCTTTCAACCAGCCTCAAGGGCGTCTCCAGCATGAAGCTGCACCGCGATCTGGGAATGACCCAGAAAACGGCATGGCTTCTGGCCCAGAAAATCCGTCAGGGTTGGATTGATGGCGACGGTAAACTTTCCGGCGAAGTCAAGATCGATGAAACCTTCATGGGCGGCAAGGAGCGCAATAAGCACAAGAGCAAGCGGTTGAAAGCTGGGCGCGGTTCGGTGGGCAAGGCTGTTGTCATAGGGGCAAAGACCCGAGATGGAAAGATCAAGGTAGAGGTCATTGAGAAAACCGACACGCCCACGCTGGAAGGATTCGTAGCGTCGAATGTCGAAGGTGGGTCTACAGTCTTTACCGACGAACACAGTGGCTACGCACACCTTTCCGAGGCATACGATCACCAGACGGTAAGGCACAGCGTTGGCGAATACGTCAACGGGCAGGTACACACGAACGGGATTGAGAGTTTTTGGGCGATGCTGAAACGGGGCTACAAAGGCACCTACCACAAGATGAGCACCAAGCATCTTGCCCGATACGTCACCGAGTTTGCAGGCCGCCACAACGTGCGCGACCTCGACACCCTTGCGCAGATGGTATCGTTGGCGCGCGGTCTAGAGGGTCGCAGGCTGCGGTACGACGATCTGGTCGCCAACAATGGCTAACGAGCGCATCACCGAAGACTACGTGCGCCACCACTTCAAGAATGATCCGCTGTTCAGCGCGATCAAACTTGACGAACAAAAGGCTTCAGTTGCAAAGGCAAAGGCCTGTCTCGTAAACGCTTCCAAGGCCTTGACGGGGAAAATCGGTTCTCCGGAGTTCATCATCAGCATTCCCGCATTTCCGGACGACATCATCGTTGTGGAGTGCAAAGCGGACTCGAAGTTTCACGAGAGTACTGACGGCGATAATCCAGCCACCTACGCTGTTGATGGAGTGCTGCACTATTCTGCGTTCCTGTCCAAACAGTACAACGTGATTGCTATTGCAGTCAGTGGTAGCAATCTCGCCAAGCTGAAGATTTCTTCGTTCTACCAAAAGATGGGTCAGGCGGATGTCTCGAACGAAACACCCGAACTCCTCGACATATTTTCTTACATTGCGCGGTTCCAAGGCGAAGCGCAGGCCAAGAGCGTTGAGTCCGGTGAAATTACAAAAACTGCGATCGATTTAAATTTTGAATTGAACGACTACTCTATTGTTGAATATGAACGATGCACATTAGTCAGCGCCGTCTTGCTGGCGTTGCAAGACCCGGCCTTCAAGGCTTCGTATAAAGAAAAGGCTAGGTCGAAGAAGCTACAGCCGATGCCGACGCGCTTGGCGCAGTTCATCGTGTCGAGCATCACCAGCGTGTTGCGGGACAACGACATAGATGACGAACGTGTCGCTTCAATGATTGGCGAATACGAGAAGATCAAGAGCCATGCAATCGCCAAATCACCCCAGATCAAAAAGAAGAAAGCGTCGGAGCAGCAGGACAACTATGTGCTGCGCGACATAACGGAAAAGCTGGAAAAATCAGTCCTTCCTCTCATCACAATGGGCGACAAGGGATATGACGTGCTTGGTCGTTTCTATCGTGAATTTATCCGCTATGCCGGAACGGACAAGAAGACCGGGCTAGTTCTGACACCTCAGCACATTACGGAATTTTTCTGCGATGTAGTTAGCCTCAATGTAAACGATGTGGTCGTCGATACGTGCTGCGGCAGCGGCGGCTTCTTGATCTCGGCCATGAAACACATGCTGGAGCTTGCGGGGGCGAACCAGAAAAAGCGTCGGGCGATCAGGGAAAACCAACTCATTGGAATTGAACGCCGCACGGACATGTTTACCTTCGCCTGCTCCAACATGATGATGAGTGGCGACGGCAAATCGCATATCTACCAAGGCGACTCTTTCGCGAACGATGAGAAGGCTAGGATACGCTCACTTAAGCCCACGGTAGGATTCCTCAATCCACCCTACGATGTAGGAGAAGACGGACAACTGGAGTTCATTGAAAACGCACTCAGCACTCTCCAGCAGGGAGGTAGGTGCTGTGCCGTGGTACAGATGAGCTGCGTTACGTCGGCAAACGCGAGAACCATTGCCGTTCGCGAAAGATTGCTAAAGCAACACACGTTGCTCGGCGTCTTCACAATGCCTGATGATCTCTTCCATCCGGTAGGAGTTATTACGTGCGTTGTGGTATTTGAAGCTAAGAAACCTCATCCAAAGGGATTCAAATCGTTTTTCGGCTACTTCAAAAATGATGGTTTTCAGAAAACAAAACACATGGGGCGCGTGAACAAGGGGCAATGGGAAGCGATCAAAGCGCATTGGATCAGCCTGTACCTGAATCGAGAGAAAGAGGTTGGGCTGAGCGTTCTGCAGGCTGTTACGGCGCAGGACGAATGGTGTGCAGAAGCGTATATGGAGACGGACTATTCAAAGCTGACGATTGAAGATTTTGCGAAGACCGTGAGGGATTACGCTATTCACAAACTAACCTTGGCGAACGTGTGATGCCGTGTCCGTTATCCGACATCTTTGACATGCGATATGGGCACTCGCTCGAACTGAACGCCCTGGAGATTTCAAATTCGAAAGACGGCGTGGCATTTGTTGGCCGCCAAACGGGCGGTAATGGCATTTCGGCTTATGTGTCACCCATTCCTGACCTTGATCCATCTCCTGCCGGCGACATTTCGTGCGCACTCGGAGGCAACGGAGTGTTGACGACGTTTGTCCAAGAGGCGCCATTCTATTGTGGTAGAGATGTCGCGATCTTGCGGCCAAAGGCGAAGCTAACCAAGCAACAAACGCTCTTTTACTGTTTGTGCATCAAAAGCAACCGCTTCCGTTTCAACTATGGGCGGCAAGCGAACAAGACACTTAACCATCTTCTCATTCCCACGCTCAATGAAATCCCAGCGTGGGTAAGTTCCTTTGATCTGGATCAGGCAAAAGGTACGGAAGCCCCGTTGAGCGAGGCTCCACTGCCGCCTCTCGCGCCTGCGAAATGGAAAGAATTTCGATACGACGAAATCTTTGACATCCGGAAGGGCTACTACAACAAGAAATTGCCCGAATGTGTGCCAAGTCCTGAAGCTATACCGTTCATCGGCGCATCTGAGAGCAACAACGGCGTCACATCTTATCACCGTATAGAGGACATCGCCGCATATGCTCGAAACGGCGAGCTAGAGCCCGCGCCAACCACGGAGAAAAAGCTTTTCCCGGCGAACGGAATCACTGTTGCAAATAACGGTGCCTCAGTCGGCTATGCGTTCTTTCAACCTCGACCCTTCACAGGTTCACACGACGTCAACCCGCTCTATCTCTTGATCAGGGAGATGACACCAGAAATCGGAATGTTCTTGTGCTCAGTCATCGCAATGGATCGTTATCGCTGGAGCTATGGCCGGAAGTGGCGGCCTAGCCGAATGCCCCAGTCCATCATCAGGTTGCCAGCGCACCCGGATGGCGAACCGGATTGGGAGTTCATGGAAACTTACGTTAGGTCTCTCCCCTTCAGCAAAACCATATTGGCACAGCAATGAACGAGAAACCCACTCCGAGGGGCCGCCCCATCAAGAACAAAGTGGATCAGATTCCTGCGTCCGCCGAGCAGATCGCCCGAGCGATATTCCGGGCTGCGGAGAAGAAGAAGGCAAAACCGGCTAAACCCAAGAGAAAGAAGCCGAATTAAGCGGCCTGTCTAGTTTCGTATATAATTCCCTTTAAAAAGGGCGTATTCGCATGAGCGCTGCAGGACAGCCGGACCTATGTGTTGTCGGGGGAAATGCGGGCGGTCTTTTGCTCGCGTTCCAGGTCGCGGCGCGCGGACTCTCCGTCGTGCTTGTCGAAAGCGGCGCGATCGGCGGCGACCGGCTGACGGAGGTTGTTCCGAGCAATGCCTTGCTGGCGGCCTGCCGGGTCGCCGCCTCCGTGCAAGGCGCCGGCCGGTTCGGCATCGAGACGCAAAACCCGCACGTCAATTTTGCGAAAGTCCGCGAGCATATCGCTGCGGTCCATGCCGCTGTCGCGCCGAATTATACGCAAGCGCGTCTTGAAGCGATGAATGTAAGGGTTATTCGCGTGCCCGGACGTTTTACGCGTCCCGATACGTTCGAAGTCGGCGGCGAAACGATCAAGGCGCGACACTTCGTCGTCGCGACGGGAACCTTCGCCAAGAGCTTTCCGATCCGCGGCCTGGACGTCGTGCGGCCGCTCACGCTTCGCTCCCTCTGCATGTTGGACAAGCTGCCTCAGCGTCTTATTATCGTCGGCGAAGATCAAGATGGGCTCGCCCTCGGACAAGGGATGCGGCGGCTGGGCTGCGAAGTGGTCGTTCTGGCCGCCAACAAGATCCTTGCGGCGGAGGACGAAGAATTCGCCGCGCCAGTGCGTGACAGCTTCGCCCGAGACGGTGTGGTTGTTCATGAAGGCGTGCGGATCTCCAGGGTCGAACCGCATGGCAACGGCGTCCGCGTCTTTGCCGTTGCAGCCGGACATGAAAGGCCGATCGTCGGCTCTCATATCCTGACCGCCTTTGCCCGCGCACCGCTCGTGGAGGGCTTCGGGCTTGCCGAAGCGCAGGTGCGCTACGACGAAAACGGCATTCAAACCGGGGCCAATCTTCGGACCAGCAACCGGCGCATTTATGCGATCGGCGATGTGCGGCAAGGCACGGCATCGACGGGAGGCTATGAATATTGTGCCAACCTTATCCTGCGCAGCATTCTCGGGTTGCCGGGCGGGGAAATACGGAGACATGCGACGGCCCGCGTCACTTTGACCGCCCCCCCTATCGCCGTCGCCGGCCTTTCCGAAGCCCAAGCGCGAGCAATCTATCGCCATATTCGGGTGTTGCGTTGGCCGTTTGCCGAGACGGATCGGGCTCGGATCGAACATGAACACGCCGGTCATGTTAAGCTTGTCACCGATGCGCGGGGCACTCTTCTCGGCGCCGGAATCGTCGGCACTGGAGCGGAGGAGTTGATCAACCTTTGCACGCTCGCCATATCGAAGGGCATGACCGTACGCGACATCGCCGCTTCGATGGTTGTTTATCCGGCCCTAACTGATGCCTTGCGAAACGCTAGCATGACGTTTGAGGCGAGTGGTTTCGACCGTCCACAAAGCTTTCTGCTTCGTTTGTTACGTTGGTTCCAATAGGGGTTGCTATGAGCGATCTCGTCATGCCGCCGGGTGGGGGCATCGCATCGCCGCATGCAAGCATTGCGCAAAGAAATCGCCGCCCTGTCCGTTTCGGCTTGGCGACCCGGGTGCTCATCCTGGTCAGTGCTTTTGTCATCACGGCGGCGGCCATGATCTATATACCGGCCATTGCCACTTATCGTGACAATTGGCTGCGGAATCGCCTGAGTGCGGCATACACCGCAGCGCTTGTGCTCGACGCGGCCCCGCAAGGCGCCCTGCCCCCGGCCCTGTCGCAACAATTGCTGAATAGTGTAGGCGCTCGAATTATCGTTCTCAGCAAACATCGCACGAAACGCATTCTCGCCGCGTCCCAGCTGCCGCATGCCGTGGACGAGGTCTATGATCTCCGCGAGCCATCGATCCTGTCGGTCCCGGACGCGGTGGCGACCCTGACCGCACCGGCCGGACGCGTCATCACCGTTATCGGCGATGCGCCGCAGGGCGGCGAGGCGATCGCAATCACCATGGACGAGGCAGCGCTGACAAAGGCCATGCGCGCCTATTCGCTGCGCCTTCTTGTGATTGCTCTCATCATGTCGGCGATCGTTGCAAATCTCGCCACGGTCGCGATCCATTTCATGGTGCTTCGCCCGGTCCGGCGGCTCACCACCAACATCATCAATTTCGGCGCCGATCCCCAAAATCCCGAGCGCATCATCGTGCCATCCGGCTGCAATCACGAAATCGCCCGCGCCGAGGAAGAACTTGCCATCATGCAAGAAGCGCTGGGCCGTGAACTGAACCAGAAAAAGCATTTGGCCGCTCTCGGCCTCGCCGTGGCCAAGATCAATCACGACATGCGCAACATGCTTTCGTCGGCTCAGCTTCTATCCGACCGTCTGGCGAACGTCACCGATCCGCTGGCCCAACGGATTGCCCCGAAGCTCGTGGGGACGCTCGACCGAGCCATCCGTTTTTGTCAGGCAACCCTGACCTATGGCCGTGCGGTGGATGACCCGCCCGAGCGCAGCCGTTTTCCGCTGCGCTCGCTGGTGACCGAAGTCGTCGAGACGGTCGTGCTCGAAGCACACGCGGAAATCGAGATCGTCAACGGGGTCGCCGAGGATTTCGAACTCCATGCGGATCGCGAGCAAATGTTTCGCGTCCTCATGAATCTCATCCGCAACGGTGTCGAGGCGCTCGAAAATGCGCGGCTCGAAAAGGGACGACGGCTTGCACGGATCGGCATTGAAGCCTGGCACGACGGAAATAGCGCCGTCATCTCCGTGACCGACACGGGCCCAGGCGTGCCCGCGAGCGCGCAGGCGCAGCTTTTCACCGCATTTTTCACCTCCAATCGAGCCGGAGGCTCCGGCCTCGGCCTCGTGATCGCCGCCGACCTCGTGGGTGGCCACGGTGGCAATATCATGCTGGTTCCTGGGGCCAGCGACGATGGCGCCAAGTTCCACATCACCTTGCCGCAGAATGGCGCGGGCAAGGAAGACTGAGGGGACGGCCACAAATTCGGTCATGGCGGCGGCCCCCTATTGCCATGAGCAGAGCGAGCGGCTAAGTCTCCTGCGACTTGCTGGATGATCTCCTACGCCGTCCGTTGGACGCACTGGGATTCCGCAAAGCCGTCAAGGCAGGCGCCCGTAGCTCAGCTGGATAGAGCACTAGACTACGAATCTAGGGGTCAGGAGTTCGAATCTCTTCGGGCGCGCCATTTCGGTATAAAACTGCGAACGCCAACAGCCGCCGATTCTACGCTTGCAGCGGCGGCAAGTGTCCGTAGCAGTTCAGTTTTCAAGCCCATGATGCGAATCTCGCTCGGGTCGACGACCTCGACGCGTTGCGCGAGCGCACGCAAATGGTCACGCCGATAGGTTCCATCTTCGTTCCGCAGCTTGCGTCGCGCGGCGAGCGCGAACCGCCGCAAGCTGTCCGACGTGATCGCGGGGCCGAGTCGCTCCACCGCAGAAGTTGCGCGCTCCGCGTCGGCCTGCGCCTGGTCGCGCACCGCGGTGAGCGAACGATGTCGACATTGATTGCGTTCATCGCCGAGATGCCGGCCGCTGCCGGTAGTGATCCGGCAGCAGATCAATTAAGCACGCAATGCCTCGACATGGCGCGCGAGCTTTTCGAGCGTCTGGTAACCATACTCGACTGCACCGAAGCCGATGCCCGCGTCGCGCTTTGCTTTGGTTGGATGCAACTGACGCAATGTAATCACGGTCTTGCTATCGTCCTGTTCGTCGAACGTGATGGTTGTCCGGAACTGCCCCGGATCGTCATCGCTATCCGCGCCGTGATCGAACTCAATCAGAGTCGGTCGTTCGATACGACGGAATATCATCCGGTTGGTGTAGCGATGGCCATCGGGTGCGATCATGTCGAAGCGCCACAGACCGCCGACGCATATGTCGATCTGCTTGGTCTCGATTTTAAAACCGGCTGGCCCGAACCAGCTCGGCAGATGTTTCGGGTCGGTCCAGGCGGAAAACACGATGTCGCGCCGCGCATCGATGACCCGCGAGAGAACGATTTCGCGATCGAGCGCCCATTGCGAAAGCGCGGCGTTGGGGGACGAGGTCATGATCAGATCCTTTGATGGGGATGGGCATGTGACAGTGGCGTCAATAACGCGCGCGAACTCCCGGAGATCGTAGCGGCGGCAAGGAGCGTCCGCCGTTTGCGGAACTCAATCATTTCAACCTTCTTTTCCGGGACTTCTTCTCGATTGTCTTCACATAGGCCTCGAGCCGATCCAGGCGCGCCTCCCAAACCGCACGCTGCTCGGCCAGCCAACGTTCAGCATCGGTCATGGCGGCCGGCTTCAACCGGCAGGTGCGAACGCGGCCACTCTTCTGAGATTCAACGAGGCCGACGGCCTCCAGCACCCGGACGTGCTTCATCAGACTAGGCAGCGCCATGTCGAATGGTTGGGCGAGTTCCCCGATCGAGGCTTCGCCCTCGCCCAGACGCTCAAGGACCGCTCTCCTGGTTGGGTCCGCAAGAGCGCCGAACACAAGGTCGAGACTCGATGATAAGTTATCCATACGGCTAACTATATATGCGCGCCGAGGGGCTGTCAATAATAGTTATCCGTCTGGCTTACTAATCGTGCGGAGGGAGGTGCCGCCTATGACGGCGTAAGCTAGCGAATTGCCGAACGCTCGGTTTTTTGGAAGCCTCAGCCCAATCATATGCTCGAATGACGGTAGCATCGCTGCTACACGGGACCGTTGGACGACGAGCATTCGCCGGTCACGGACCGAACGAACTGGGGCCGCCGATCCCACGCGCGCAACGGCGGACTCCCTCCGAGAATGATTGCATCGGATCGCATCAGGCGTAGCTCACCCAGCCGCGGAATGTGAAGCCAGCGTAGAATAGGCTGACATTCGAAAAGCCGGCTTCACGCAGGATCGCTTCGTCCTGCTCTGGCGAGAGGATGGTTAGGCGCGAATCGATCGCGGCCGCCTGGCCTGGATCGATGCCAGCGTATGTTGCGTATCGCGACAGCCAAACTGCGCGCTCGTCGCTCTGCGGAATGCAGAAGTGCGCGACTACGAAGGGCGCGCCAGGCTTGAGGCGGCGGTGAACCTGGGCTGTCGTGCGTTGCCGCTCCTCGAGAGACAAGAAGTGCAACGTCATGAGACAGGTCGCCCCATCGAATGGGCCAATCGGCGCGCCCTCCGTATAGCCCTGATGTAAAGTTGCTCGCGCGGCGAGCGATCCTAGGGTTCGTTTGGCTAGTTTTAGCATCTCGGCACTCGGATCGATGCCGTCGAAGGTCCAACCTGGATGGGCCTCCGCAAATGTCTTCAATTCCAGCCCGCCACCGGCTCCGATAACCAACACTCGGCCATCGTCCGGAACACGTTCGGCAAGCAGAAACGTCGTCATGCGCTGCATGGCGTCGAAGCTGGGCACGATTCGTGGCGGGCCTTCGGCGTACCGAGCCACGAGCTGAGGATCGGAAAATGGGTTCGGCCGATTGCTCATCATGCCACCCTCCCGGATTCCAGATCGAACAGGTGATGCTCGACAGGGCGTTCTTTAATACCGCGCGGCTCGGACCGGGCGACTTGGATGGCGGCGGAGACACCACCCGCCACCCAGCCAACACAGTGCTTGGCAAATTCTGCTTCAAGAGGCATGGCAGATCTCCAAACGATCAGATCCGGCGCGAGCAATGAAACGCTCATGAACATCGGCGCTCAGCATTGCGAGGGTCACTTCGCCGAAGCGCGCAAGCAGTAGGGCTTCTGCATCGTGCAATGCTGGGCCCAGGGCGGCATTTACCGCCTGTTCGATGAGGCAGCCGGCCGTCTCGGTCCTGTTGCCTATAGCGAGGACCGAAGGGCTCCCGAGCGCTGTATAAATGTCGCGCAACGTTACTTTCGATAGGTCGCACGCCAGCGTCCACCCACCGCCATGGCCCTTTTCTGACTGGACGTATCCTTGGTCCCTCAGGCCAGCCATGATCCGCCGGATCACCACGGGATTGGTGCCCAGTGGCTTTGCCAGCATCTCGGAAGTCAGCGGGCCCTCGTGCTCTGCCATGTGCAGAAGGACGTGGAGCACCCCCGATAATCTGCTATTTCGTCTCACGCAACATCATATGTTGCATGATGGCGCGAAAGTCAAGATTCTAGAGATCGTCAGGGAATGCCTGGGGGTAGCGGCGCCGACGCGGACACTGTCTTTCTCCGCACAGCCGAGGAGTGCGCGCACTATGCTGTATGATCAATCGCAGTGGCCACGACAAGCTGCGGATACTTTCGGCGGTTCTCTCGGGCGGCAGGCCGGAATATCAGAGGGTGACAGCGGAAACGTAGTTATCAGTTTCATCAACGCTGGGGCGCCAAACTCCGCCGAATCTACGATTTCCTCCAATCCGCCGCGCCAGTTTGCGCCAAGAGAAATGCGTTGTCCCGGGCCGAAGCTAAAATGAAACCCCGCGTGCAGCATGGCTGCAAAGCCACTTCCTGAACCGACCGAGGCCTCCATGCATCCCGAGACCGCACACGCCGCCGTGCAGATGCTGCTCCTACCCGCCTTCGTGATAATGGGGCTGTCGCATATCATCCGTCCGACGATGTGGGTGAAATTCTTCGGCGATCTGCATGGTCAAGGCACCAGCGGTGTGGTGCTGCGGACCTTCGCCCTCGAACTTTGGCCGGCATTGGTCATCGTTGCCTTGCATCCGGTATGGAGCGGGCCGGGACTGGTGCTGACCCTCTACGGTTGGGCTCTGGCGCTCAAATGCACTGTTTCCTTGCTGGCCCCGGAGATCGGGCTGCGCTCGCTGGCCATGGCGGCGCGCGGGCCACGCGCCTTCGTGATCGGCGGCGGCATGTTGCTGGCGATGGGCGGAATTTGCTTCTGGCGCTGATCGCTGGTTCATGAGCCCTCTGAGCCAGGCTGCACTTAGCGTGCTGGTGCTGGATATCGGGGATGTCGGCTTCGGGTCTTGATTGTGTAGAACGCGTTGGCGGAAGGCCAACTGGCCGGTACATTGTAGGTGGCATATCGTAGTGGTTTCGGCGACCCTCGACCGGTGGCGGTGACATCCAGCGGCGAACGGCTGAGATATCATAGCGCTCCAGCGGAAACGTAGTTATCAGTTTCATCAACGCTGGCGCGCCAAATTTCCATCATATTGATTTCTCTGCAATAATTTTCCTGGCACCGGGACAAAACTGAGAACCGGGGTTCAGGCGCCGATGACATTGCGGCCGCAAGCACCCACCTGGCACAGCGGAGGCAACGGTGAAGGGCGAAAAGCCGGCGTGCGACGATAGCAGCGGCTGTCCGACAAGCACGCTTTCTCTCGTCGATGAGCGGTGGCCGGCGTGAGGCTGTCCCGATCACGCGGTGTCAGGATCGATACCCTTCTTCGGCAAGCACCTGGCGCACGACAGGCCGCGCACGCACGCGCTGGTAATGCGCAGTGACACGAGGCGGCAACGAGATGCCAATCTTGTCGGCCCAGAATTCGTTGTAGAACAGGGCCGCGTCGGCAATCGAGAACTGCGGTCCCACAGCGTAGCCTTCGGCCGGCATCCGCTTCTCGAGAATTCCGAAAGCCTGCCTGACGATCTCCCGGCCGTGCGAGCCCACGTCATCCTTCAGGTGCTGTCCTTGCTCCGCCTCGCTCGACGAGATGTAGCGTTCGGAGGTGAAGATTCGCGTGTAGCCTTCACCGTGCAGTTGGATCAATGCAAAGTCGAGCAGCTCGATGGCGCGCGCAGCCTGGGCGGGGTCATCCGGCAGCAGCTTGCCGCGCGGGTAGGTTTCTGCGAGCCACAGTGCGATCGATTTGAAGTCGGTCAGGGCGCGGCCGTCGTTAAGCACGAGTGTGGGGATCGTGCCCCTGGGATTGATCTCGAGGTACTCAGGCCGAAGATGCTCGCCGGCTGGGATGTTGATGATCCAGGCCTCAAACGGCAGTTCCAGTGTTTCGAGTAGGATGTGGATGCCGGTCGAACAAGAGCCCGGCGTCATGTAGAATTTCAGTGCCATGCGGCGCGTCAAGCAAGAATCATGACAGCGTACTGAATCACGCTGGCTCCTGGTTACGCCTCGGGACGGGCCAATGCCGCGCCTTCCAGCGTGGGCCGTCAGGCAAAATTACAAAGCAGAAACTATGATATAGAAGTTCCCAGTTTCATCCTCTAGGGGGCGCCGCTTCGGTATAAAATCATAGGGGATGGCTCTCCACTTTTGCCGGGCAAGTTCTGCCTCGAGGCTGGGTGAGCCGCCGGAACGGAAGCCCGGCGGCTCGCCGGTCAAGCGCCGGCAGAACTCCATAAATCACGAGAAGAAAACCAAGCGCCAAAACCGCGGGAATCCATTTGATGCCAACCGCGACAGGGGTGCGGCGAAGCTTGGCTGCCCCTTCGAGCGACGACATGAGATTCTGAAAGGTCTCGAAATGGACATAGCCGAGCCCCGTTTCATTTGCGAGTTCCTTCAAATGCCCTTCGTTGACCGCAGAAAGATATTCATGGCCTTCGACGGACTTCCCTCCGAAAGGCGCATTGCGAGGGTTGAACCCTTCCCTCTCCTCGGCGCCGAGAGGCGGCGGCGCGACAGTATTCTCATTGGGGACCTCGCTCGGCCGCCAGAAGCCTGCCTGGCGCCCAAAATCATCGAATTTTGGAATGGGTGACGGCTCATATCCGCCGACCCCGACAATCAATCCTTTGACGAGGCTTGGTTTGCCTTCGAACCGCGGGCGGCCGATCCAGGGCAGCGGCGGAGCCTCCTGACCATCGGTCATAAAAATCAAATCCGAGCCGAGTTCATCGGCTAGGGCCACCGACCGGTAAAGCCCGCTCGCTATGTAACTATCGCCTTCCCAGGCCATGCGCCAATCGAGGGCGGAAATTTCGCGATCCAGCGTTTCGAAATTGTCGCAAACCTCCACCGGATCGAACAGGAGAAAGGGACGGCGCTCGGTAAAGATGGCGACCCCCAAGCGCGACTGGCAAGGCAGCGCCGTCAACATCTGCCGCAAGGCCTCCTTCATCATGTCGAGGCGGCTGACCGCATTTCCTGCAATAGTATAGTCCCGCGTGTTCATGCTGCCGGTGATATCGACGACGGCAAGCAGATGGAAAGTCGGCCGCTCGAGTTGGAGCGGCGGAAGCAGGGCCGCCAGGGCCGCCCCAAGGGTAGCACCCAACGTCAGCCAGAAACGGAGCTCGCGAAATAACGGGGCGGCGAGGACCGGCAGTCTCATGGCAGGCCCTCCGGGATACCTGGCATGTCCGGCCATAGTTTTTTGGATGCCGGTAGCGTATCGCCCTCGTCTTTTTGGCCCAGTGGATAGTCGCGCACGAGCCGCATCGCCACGTCCAGATTATATTTTGTGTTCCAATTTCCAGGATCCAATTCGAGAACGTGTCGATAATTTCTTTTTGCGAGATTTACGAACGGCGGGGCGCGGTCGAGATCGCCATTCGCGATCAACTCCAAAGCTTGGCGCAAACGCGCATTGCCCAAATTGAACAAAAGACTAATGTGCGCTGCCTCATCGCCTCGCCGCGCAAGGCTCTCCGCAAGGCCCTCGGCTTCGTCGATACGCTGATGAAACAAAAGGAAGGCCGCGCGTGCAAACAAGACTCCAGCTGACGCGCTTTCACTCACAATAACATCGTGATCGGCGCGCAATGCGGCGATGGTCCGGTTGCCAGAATAGCCGGCCACCAAGGCGAATGTTGCGCCCATCAGCGCAACGAGCGAGATGACGAGTGCCAACCCCGCCCCCAGATAAAGAGCGCGGCGATCATTTTTGAAGCGCACCGCAAAAGGACGACTGCCTATACTCAACTTTTCCTGCGGGGAGGCCACCCAGTTTATCATCGATGCGTCACCCGCTTTGACACTGGCCTCGGACCGGGGGTGGACCCTTTCAAGGGGCGCTCGGCGAAGCGCGCCGCGAGAAGAAGGAGGAGCGCAACTGAGGCCACTGCATAGGCGTAATTCGAATAATCCCGTCGCGGGATTTGTTCCCAATATTGAACAGGGTTCGTCTCAAGCTTATTGATCGTATCGACCGCCGTCTTGATCGCATCGGGATTTTCCGCTTCGAACGCGCGATACGGTACGCCGAGTCCCTCGAAGAACCGATTGAGTGCGGCGGGTGCGTCCCGGTCAGGCTGCATTCCCGCTTCGAAAAGCCCGGGGTCTCCCTGCGAGCGCAGGTAGAGATAGTAGAGATGCACATTGAATTTCAGGACGTCGGCGCGGATTTTGTCCTGAACAAGCCGGTCGACCACACCTGCGCCATCCGACACGAACAGGATGACGCGCGTCGCGATCGAAGGGCTGTTTTCGAATTGTGCCAGGGCCAAGCCGAGCCCGCGTCCAATATCGGTATGGGCAAGAGCGGGACGGTTCATGGCATCGAGCGCCGCCATCACCGGCGCACGCTTCTGGGTCATGGGCATCGCCAAGATGGGCGAGGTCGAAAACGCGACGACCCCGAATCGATCATGCGGCCGTTCTGAAAACAACGCCTTGACCAGCCTCACCGCCGCGGTTGTCTTTGATTCCTCATGCCCGACGGGAACACGATTGTCAAAGCTTTGATCCATACTGATGCTGCGATCGAGCAGCAGCACGATTTGCGCGCCTTGGCCAATGCGCTCGACCTCCAAGCGCTTCCGATTCAGGCCGGCAATGCCAAGGATCAAAGCCGCCATGCCGACGGTTGCGAGACAGCGCAGCAAGAGATCGACCGCGATCGAGAGGCGATCCTTCGGTATGATTGCCAGCCGAGGATAAGCGATCGGCCGCTGGCCATGCGTAAGCAGCGGGAGACTCGCAAGGACGAGAAGCAGAAGAAGGATCGGACGATCGACATAGAGATTCATCGAAGACCGCGCTCCGCCGCGCTTAATCTCCGAGCGAGACTGACTACCGCGTTCATCGAAAAATCCCGCATGGCGCCGATGCAGTCGTGCCCGAAAAATGTCTGCCGCGATGCCGCGAGAAATTTTGAGATCTCCGCCTCGGCCACGCGAAAGCGCGGATGGAGGGAAAGAAAAGCCGGGAGATCGTCGGCAAGAACTGCGCGATGATCAGTCTTGTTGAAAGCAAGGTGCAGCAGCATCAAGGCCTGGCGATAGGCATCCTCGCCCGTGTTCCTCTGCGTCAAGCGCTTAAGAAGCCGCGCGGTCTTGGTGAAGGGGCGTTCCGGCCGCCAGCGGAACGGCACCCAGGCAAGGCCATAGGCAAGCAGGAGATAAGAAATCAAGGCGGCCCCGCCCGCTCCCCGGAACCAGCGCCATCTGGGTCCGAGATCGTCTTGACCAGGGATCACGTCGGGCTGAATAAAAGTGTTGTTCTTGCTTTCCTTCGGCGACACTTCTCGAATAGGCGAGGAAAGAAAGGACCACTCCGGCACGTCCACCGTGATGGAGGTTTCCGCATGATCGAAGATCAGCCGAAAGGCCGGAATTTTCAGCCAGTGGGGCTCCAGCGGATCATAGAAGCTTTGGTAGGTCAGCTTGAGCCGATAGCGTCTTTTGCCGCTTTGTGCGACCTCTTCATGAGTGGTCAGTGACTTCAGATTGAGCCAGTAATCGAGAGGACCGGGCACCGGCACGGACGCGGCTTTCAAGGCAAATCCAGGCTCAACCGTTACGATGACCTCGTCCGAGATGACGTCGCCAATAAAATAGCCAAATAATCTTGGCTTTTGAATTTCGACGGAGGCGACCTCGCCCATCGCCGGGGACGCAATCAGCGCAAAACAAAATCCGGCATGAAAAATTCTCATCCGGAACCCCTCACCCAAGCAGAAGATGTTCACTCAAACGATCTGCATCGAGCCGATCGGTTATCCAGAACGGCTTTCTCCCATATCGTTGGCACAATTGCTCAAGCCTCTGCTCTCGCTCTCGCGCCCTCCTCAGCAAGGCCTCACGGAGGCGCGGGCGCATGAGCGTAAGTCTCATATGCCCGCTTTCGAGATCACGCAGTTCGACCAGCCCCCAAGCGGGGAGATCCAGAGTTTCGTTCGAACAACGCAGGATGATGGGAACTATATCGTGACTGCCAAGTTCGGCGAGCCGCGCTTCGATTTCATGCATCGGCAGATGGAAGTCGGAGACCAGAAAGATAAGCTTCCGATTGGCGCCCAGGCGCTCGGCGACTTTGCCAAGTCCCTGCGCATTCAATCCCTGCGGAACGAAATGGCGAAGACGATCGACAATCGAAGCCTCGCTCCCCCACTTGAGGCTTGCCGGCAAGAAAAACTCTTCCCTGATGTCATCATCGCAGCCGATGAAGCCAAAGGAGTCCCCACTCCGATGGGCGGCGCCCGCGAGCGCTCGGGTGAGGTTCTGCAAAATTCGCATTTTCGGCAAGCCATCGCCGAACCGCATGGAGGCGGATAAATCGGCAACAAGGTAGAGAGCGATACGGCTGCGTTGTTTGGATTGCCGTACATAAATTTCGCCAAACGGATTGCGGAGAGAATGCCGAAGGTCGATCCGGCGCGCATCGGGATGGCGCCAAAAGGGAACAAAGTCGTGAAAGTCTCCGTTCGCGCCGAATCGCCGGGCGCGATGGGCGCCAGGAGCATATTGGCTTGGACTCCAGCGGATCCGGTAGGAGATCTCAGGGACGAATTCCGCACCGACCCCCGGCTGGCGAGCGACGACGCTCATGGCGCGGCGACCTTGTCGAAAGCTGCCTTACAAAGATCAAGCACGATTTGGTCGCGACGCAATTCGTAAATCGCGGTGAAGAAGATGCGATGCGCGATGGTTTCCACAAACACGTCACGCAAATCTTCCGGAACCACCATGTTGCGGTCCTCGAGCCAGGCCCGCACCCTGGCGGCCCGCACCAGATAGCTCATGCCGCGCGGGCTGGCGCCGCCCTGCACCAGGCGCTCCATATCGATTCCATCGAGTTCGATTCCAGAAACTTCCGGATAGCGGACCGCTTGCCACAGCGACAGCACATAATCCTGCAAAGTGGGGCTGCTATGCACCTTGGTCTGAATCGCCTCCCCCACGGTTCCAATCGCGCGGTAGTCGAGGAGATCGGTAGGCACGCTTGCGACCAAGGCATCGACATCGTGGAATCTTTGATTGAAGACAAGCTCCCGCCGGACTTCGCGATCCTGCGGGGCTTCAACCATGATTTCCATGAAAAACCGATCCCGCGCGGCGGCCGGTAATTCGAACGTTTCCTCCCGCTCTATGCGGTTGCGATCGGCGAACAGCTGCAGATAGGGGAACGCGTATTCCTTATTGAAAGCGGTCACGCCGCGCTCCGCCATCAGCCGGAGCAACAAGGAATGGACCTGCGGTCGGGCGCGATTGATCTCGTTGAAAAAGAAGATTGCGAGCTCAGGCCCTTGTTGGAGAATCGGTCCTGGGTCAATGCGTGGACGGCCATCTTCCCCAATAGACGCATGATAAAGGAGATCGCTCGGCATCAGATCGATCGTGCCTTCGACGCGCTGGTAAGGCCCACCGAGTGCGCGGGCGACCGCACGTAGAAGCGTAGTCTTGCCAACGCCAACGTCGCCTTCCAGGAGAACATGTCCCCGCGCGAAGATGGCAATGGTCAAAAGCCTAATGACACGTGGCTGTCCAATGATGACCCGAGAAATCTCTTTTTCGAAAGCGAGCGCGCGTTGCCGCCATTCTTCCAAGGACGTGCCGTCACGAAGTCGGGTCATAGGATCCCGGATTTTTTCGTTCAATCGTCTGCCACGATAAGTTCCCGCACACCCGACACGGATCCTGCTTCTTTCCGTGCCGGGTGACACCGCGTCGGGTAAGCTCCGCCTGACAGGAGCACGCGATGTTCGCGGAACCAAAAGCCAATCGACCCAAGAGAAGCCGCACTTGGGCCCTTAATTTGGCTCGGCCGGAATCTTGTTCACATCGTAGATGAACTTTCCCCACGCCTTGAAATAGCGAACGCGCTTCTCATTGCGGGCGTCCATTTGATCCTCGGCCTCCTGTTGCTTGGCGAGCTCTTTGGGGTCGTGATGCGGATCGTATTTTGAGCCGATGCCTTGTTCTGGATAACCGGGCTGCGGTTCCCAGCAGTTCCCTGCCGCCTTGCAATGGGTCCCATCATAGGCGGCATAGAGGCTTGGACCACCGAAGATCGACAATGCTGCGCCGAGGCAAAGGCTTGCGGCGCAACGACTGAGCGACATCCATTTCATTTATTGTTCCTCCTCAGATTGATCTGGCTCGATGTTAGTTGACGGGCCTATTTTGAGGCGCACCGGACTCCTGCTTGGCGGCGCCGATCGGCACGGCGCAAAGCCCATCGGCCTTTGCGACAACCGAGTCCTTATCGAGTTGATAAGGGACATAGGCCTTCTTCTGTTCGTCCGTGAACCAGGGCGCGTTGGCGACCGGGCCGCTATAGAGATGACGTACCCAGGCCATCACCTGGAGTATCTGATCGAGGGTGAGGTCGCCGTTATGAGGACCCATCATGCCGTTTGCCCCCCCGAATATTGTGGCGAACAAGCCGATATCGGAGGTGTTCACCGGATAGGTCCAGTAATTGTCGGCGAGATTGGGCCCTATCTTGCCTTCCGCATATTCGCCATGGCAGCCGGAGCAAGCCGTCAAATAAAAGTCCTTGGCCGAGGGAAAACAGGTTTTCACCTCATTGTAGGGATTTTGGCCGGTCGCCAGAAATTGCTTCACCCCTTCCGTGTCACGCCCTTCCGGCAATGCTTCATCGAGGTTGAGCGGATCTCCGGTAATCGTATTGCGGAGATCTAGAGATGTTGTCGTTTGCCCGGCTTGGCCATCGAAGGCCACCAAGGGCGCGATGATCACTGCAACTGCGGTTGCTCTTGCGAGCTTGCCAATTCTAGTTTTTCTCATCTTGAACATGACTCTCGATTCGTTACGGCGGACTCCTTCTCTTACGACTTGGAATTCAGCGTGATCACACCTTCTTCCTCCAGGATCTTCTGTATTTCCGGCTGAGCTTTGACGATCGCATTGTTCAGCTCGTCCAAAAGATGGTCGTCGCCTTTCCGCACGCCCATCGCCGTGTCGAACTGCTGGGGCACCTTGGTGCCGTCCGAGCGGACGGCATTATCCGGAATGACTTTCACCGTGAGGGGAACTTGCGAGGCCTTGACGTAGCGCGCCACCTCCGGCTGGAAGGCGACCGCGAGATCGGCGTTTCCTTCGACAACTTCCTCAATGAATTTATTCGGAGGCACTTGGACATATTGGTTGCGCCGAGACTTGAAGCCGACCAGCGAATATAGATAGTTCAGTTCAGCTTCGAACTTGCCGACCGATTTCAACATGGTCTCGCCGGGAGAACCGAGAGCCACGGCAATATTGTGGAGGCTTGCAATCCGCGGATCTTGCCAATCCTTTATGTCCAATCGCTTGTCGGTTCGCGAGATGAAGACATAGCCGGATCGATAGTAGGGCCTGGTCGTCAGCACGCGCTCGTCGCCAGCATCGAGCCCTATCACGACGTCGCACAGATTCTTGTCCAGAAGATCGCGCACAAGATAGATCGCGGGCCGGTTGGTGAAAACGAACGCCACTTTGCGGTTCATCGCGCGTCCAACCACCTTGGCGATCTTGTCCTCGAACCCCTGTTCATCGGCTGTTGAATAGGGTGCGTTGGCAGATGAGGCGCAAACGCGCAGCAAATCAGGCTTCGCAGGAATATTCACAATCGGCATTTGCGACGCCGGCGGCAGCATCTTGGTTTGCGCTTGGGCGGCCGAGCCCGCGATCACACCGGAGGCCACACCCAGCACAGCAAGCGCAATGCGAGGTACGTTTCGCCTGAATGTCATTTGATGGTTCATAACAAAACTCTTGTTTGGCGCGCACAAGGAAGGACAAGGATCGCTGTCCCGCACGACATTGGCATTGCCCTGCTCCGCCATCGCAGGCGCAATGGCGGAGCTATGGGTTCAAGGCCTCAATTCACGTCGTATTCGCCGACCTTCGGATCGTCGTAGGGACCGTGGCCATCGAGCGAAAACACCATCACACCGCCGCCCTGCTTGGTGTACCGCTGAAGATTCTTGAAGGCCCCGACTGCGCCAAGTCCGGCGCTCGGGTCTTCGAGATCAAAGACCATCCCAACGCCCGGCCAGCCACCGACACCATAATAAATGGCGACATATTGGACGCCCTTGTGCTCATAGGTGATCGGATAGCCGACCACGCCGGACGGCAATTTGAACTTCCAAAGCAATTCGCCGGTCCGCGTATCGCGCGCCTTGAGGAAACCATCGAGCGTGCCATAGAAAACAAGATCTCCGGCCGTGGTCATGGTTCCGCCCCAAACCGCGAAGCGCTCCATCTTCTCCCACTTCATCTGGCCTGTGATCGCATTGTACGCCTTGATCTGCCCTAGACCCTCAAGCCCCTGACGGTTGCCCTTGGGGCCTGGATACATGGCCAGCGTTGCGCCGACGAAGAACTGGCCGGCGCGGTACGGCAGCATGAACGGCTCCCAGTCCATGCAAATGTGGTTTGCGCCAAGGAAAAAGAGCTGCTTTTCAGGGTCGTAGGAATCGAAGCCCTGATTGTGATAGCCCATCGCCGACGGGCAGATATCGCGTCCCTTGTGGTCCATATAGGTCGCGTATTCTGGGTCGCGAACGGGAACGCCGGTTTTCATATCGACGTGTTTCACCCAATTGACTGTATCGTCGATTTTGTTGGCCGAGACGAGATCGCCGGTTTCTCGGTCCAGCGTGTAAACGATGCCATTGCGGTCCGGGTGGGTCAAAAGCTTACGCGCCTTGCCGGTGCTGTCTTTTTGGTCGCTCAGCATCATGACGTTGACGCCGGCATAGTCCCATTCGTCATGCGGGGTTTTTTGATAGCCGAACTTTGCCTCGCCGGTGTCGACGTCGCGCCCGAAGATGGTCATGGTCCATTTATTGTCGCCCGGCCGCATCGTTGCATTCCACGGCGCCGGATTACCTGTACCGAAATAGACGAGATTGGTTCCGGGATCGAAGGCATACCAACCCCAATTGGTCCCACCCCCGATCTTCCATTCGTCACCTTCCCATGTGCCGAGCCCGAGCCCCGCCTGGCCATATTGGGGGTTATGAATGTTGAAATCCTTGCCGATCAGCATGTCCTTGTCGGACCCCGTCGCATAGGCCCGCCATTTCCGTTCGCCGGTCCGCGCGTCATAAGCGGTGACATAGCCGCGCACGCCGAGCTCCGCGCCGGAGCTGCCGGTCAGCACTTCATCCTTGACGACGTAAGGAGCCTGCGTCTCCGTGGCGCCGACCTTGATGTCGGCATTCTCAATCATCCACACGGTCTCTCCGGTGTCCGCGTTCATCGCGACGAGATGACCGTCGAGTTGGTTCTTGAACACAAGCGCCGGTGTCGTGCCGTCGCCCGGCCAATAGGCAAGACCGCGATTGACGACATCGCAACAAGCAACCGCGCGCGCTGAGGCGCTTTGCTTCGGATTATTTTCCCAAAGAATCTTCCCCGGATCGTCGAGATTAAGAGCGAACGTCCGGTTGGGAAACGGACCATTGACGAACATCTTGCCATTGACAACGAGGGGCGCACCTTCGTGGCCATTGAGAACACCATCCGAGAAGGACCAAGCGACGCGGAGCTGCTTGACGTTCTTGCTGTTGATCTGAGTCATCGGGCTATAATTGCCGGCATCATAAGTCCGACCCGGCATCACCCAGTTTTCATTGCTCTTGGAGAGTTCAATCAGCCTGTCGTTGGCACGCGCCACGGTTGCTGTCAGTTGGGTCGCGGCCATCGCTGCCACCAACGAGACAGAGACCAGTAGCCGGTGTCGTAAAGAAGTCTTCATCATGAACCGATCCTTGTGTTCCCACCCCAATCACCGCTCACCTTCCGCCAGGAAATGGTAGCGGGAGCGTTCATATTTGCGGGCTTGTTTTGTCCGGTTCACCAAGTAAAAATCAAGAACAATAAGTCTTGTGTGAAGGTGAATTAAAGTAATGATTCCTGGATAGAGTCCAAGAACTTTAGAAAAACTCCCTTGCGCGGGACTGCGCATCGAGGCGACAGAGCAATCAGGCTTTCGATTGAAGTTCGACGGCAAATTTGATGAGCGCCGGGCTGGTGGAAATTCCCAGCTTTTGCTTGATGATCACCACAGCATTAGCGACCGTCTTGTAGCCAAGCGCGAGTTCGACGGAAATCTCAGTCAAACTTTTGCCCTCGCCGAGGAGCCTCACGACTTGGCGTTCCCGCTCGCTCAAATCATGCAAGAGATCATGGGATGGCGCGAGATTGGCAATCGCTAACTGCTGGGCAGCCGCCTGACCGAGATAGATGGCTCCAGCCCGGACCCTGTCAATTGCGTTGAGGATCATGTTTGGGTCGTCATTCTTGGTGACGTAGCCTCTAGCCCCCTTCTCCAACGCGCAGGACACGAAGTGCGGCGCTTCATACATGCTGAATATGATGACCTTGGCATGCGCATTATCCGCGAGAAGCTTCGCGATGATGTCCAAGCCGCTGGTGTCCGGCAAGCCGATGTCGAGCAGGATCACATCGGGATGGATGTCTCGATTGAGAGCCATGCCCCGCGTCGCCGAAACAGCTTCCACCATTTCAATATCGGCGCGCCGGTTGAAAATGCGCTGGCACCCGTCTCGAACGATCGGATGATCTTCAATCATTAGCACTTTGACAGACTCGCTCATGTTCAACCTTCCTGAGGGGCAAAAGCTCCACCAGTGCAGGCCGGAGGGGCTGATAGAAAACTTCCCATGAAATAGGGTATGTTTCCTTGATTTATGGATTTATTCATGTAGCGCCATAACTTATTCTAAACATCCGACCTCTCAATACTATCAGTTTCATGTTGTTTGTTAATCCCTAGGTTGCTATCTGGTCCGCTTACCCTTCAAGGTGAGAGCGAGACCAGGATGAACACCTTCAGCGGCCTATCGGAGTCAACACCCAAGCTATTCACAACTCTCGGGATGATGTTCCGTCTTTGCATGGCCGCCGCTATGGGCGTCGCTTGCAGCGCGCCGGCGCGAGCTCATGGCCCGACACCTCATAAGATTGAAGAGACCATGATAATCGCCGCCAAACCCGAAGCGGTCTGGGCTCTGATCGCGGATTTTCCTGCGCTGTCGACTTGGCATCCTGAGGTCGTCGAGAGCGCGCTACAAGAAGATCCGGTCCAGGGCAAATTGCGCGTTCTGACCTTGAAGCGCGGCGGCAAGATCATCGATGGTCTGACCGAATATGACCCAGCCCGAATGACCTACTCCTATCGCCGCGTGGACGACGACGTGAAGGCGTTGCCGGTCAGTTCTTACACCGCGACGATCACGGTCGAGCCCGCTGCCGGCGGGGATTCGAAGGTGGAATGGATCGGGCGCTATTACCGTGGCGATACGGGCAACGATCCGCCTGAAGAACTGAATGACGAGGCCGCTGAAAAAGCGATGACCGATTTCTTTCAAACCGGTCTGCACAATCTGAAAACGCTTGCCGAACATAAAGGATGAAGGGCAAACCCTCTCGGCACATGGCCGCGCTGTGCGCGGTTTGCGCACTGACATTCGGCAACGGAGTTCGAGCAGCCGATGTCTTATGTGTCGTGAGCCAAAATGCTGCGCGTATCACGCTGATCGACTCGAACGCGATGCAGGAGCCACGCATCGTCTCTCTTGCACCGGGACCCGTCGGCTTGGTCTTGTCGCCAGATGGGACGCGGCTCTATTCGACGCACCCAGACAAGGGGCAAATCAGTGTTGTCGATACCGACACGGGAAGAGTCGAAAAGACAATTTCCTATCCGGGTACGCCTTTCGGTCTGAGCCTCGATAAGGATGGCCGCACCCTATACGTCGGCGATTGGAACCGCAATGTGGTCTCGCGGGTCGATATTGCCAATGGCGTCATTGTCAACGAAGCGCCGGTCGGGCGTTCGCCGGCCGGAATTGCGATCGACGCCGAAGGGCGGCATCTCTTCATTGCCGATCGGGAGGGCGACACGGTGAGTGTCCGCAACACCGATACGCTTGCCTCGGTGGCGACCCTGCCGACAGGTCACGCACCCTTTGCGATCGCCTATTCGCCGGCAGCCCACAGGCTCTATGTCGCCAATGTGCACAGCCACGATCTCACAATTATCGATTCAAGCTCTCTGAAGGTTCTGAAGACACTAGCCGTCGGCGGCATGCCCTATGGAGTCGCCGTCTCGGCGGATGGCTTGCGGATTCTCGTTTCCGACCAGACCGCCGGCACGGTGTCGTTGATCGACGCGAAAACGTTTGAAATCATCGGCAGGATAAAGGTCGGCCAATATCCCGAGGGGGTCGCCTTTAACGCGACGGCCGATCGAGCCTATGTGGCCAATTGGTTTTCCGATATGATTTCGGTTGTGGATGTCGTGCGCATGACAGAGATTGCCCAAATCAAAGTCGGCAGCGGTCCACGCTACGTCGTGGTCTTGCCGGCGAAAGACCGATGATCGATAGTACTTCGCGAACGTCACGTCGACACCAGCAAGGGCTTATTGTGGGAACCGATTGAGCGCTCACCTTTCCCGTATTGCTTTGTCTTCAGAAGTTGATCCGCTCCCGTTCGAAAACCACCGGCTTTCACTCGACGACGTTGCAGTCAACCAACTCACTCTGCCCTCCTCGCGAGCGACGCGGCAACAAAACAAGCGTCCAGGATTCAGCTCTCGGTCAATTGCTTTTTCGAAGACGAGGATGCTGCCTTCGTGTTCGTGTCGTTCTGCGCGACGGTGCGATTTGCGCTCGCTCTGGCTTCACATATTTCCCGAATCCTTTTGATCTGGTCTTCTGTCAGCTGCTCGATGCCAATCAGAAAATTCTTGGCCTCGCTGACGCGAATCAATTCATCCAGTTTGACTTGAAGAGCTGCGCTATCCCGATTTTGTGAGTTCTGGATAAGGAAGACCATCAAGAAGGTCACAATCGTGGTTCCCGTATTGATCACCAATTGCCAGGTGTCGGAGTAATGGAAGATCGGACCACTGGCCGCCCAAATCACGACGATGAGCACAGCAACGGCAAAGACAGCCGGCCTGCCGGATGCGGCGGCGACGTAATTAGCCGCTGCGGTAAAGCCACGAACCTTTTTGGCTGCCTTGCGAGGGGAATGAATGTTCACTTTCGCCTCTCAATTCAACTGCTCTATCTGGACCAAAGACATGCCGATGAGGTGTCCATAACGAGCTAGATCGATACCGGTTCCCGATGACATGAACGCGCGCTTCAACGACGAAGGCGAAGGCGCTGATGGAACCTTGTCCTGTGCTTCCCGGTTCCAGACGCAGCCTATCTATTCAGGCAAAATGGAGATTCAGAATGAGCAGCACTACAGATAAAATCTCAGGCGTCGCCAACGAAGCCACGGGAAAAGTGAAACAGACGATCGGCAGAGCCGTAGGCTCCGATAAACTTGAGGCCGAAGGACTTGCTCAAGAAGCCAAAGGCGAGGCGCAAAAGCTCGCAGGGGATGCCAAAGGGGCCATCAAAAACGCCGCCAACAAGGTCGCGGATGTCGCCAACAAGAAGCTTTAGTTTGGTTTAGTCGCGCGGCTGGGTCGAGTTCCTTATAGGAGTATCTTCCCAGCAACAGCGCTAGGCATCGCGTCGGCCATTATAATTGGTGGCCGACGCGATCTTTGCACTGACCGGCGCTCGAGAGATTAAGCTTCGCTTTGATTGGGGGGCGCTCCACCTTCGCCGTGGGGAACTCAAAGATGCGGCCAGCGTTTTTTCCGCGGTGGATACTTTGTAAGGAACCGATCACATGGGTAATCTTCTGTATTACGCAATCGTCTTTCTCGTCGTTGCCGTCGTTGCAGCTCTCTTAGGATTTGGGGGCGTGGCGGGCACGGCGATGGAAGGTGCCAAAATCCTGTTTTGGGTAGCGATCATCCTGTTCGTTATTTCCTTGGTTGCCAGCTTGATACGGCGTGCGTGACGACAATGTTTCGTAGCAAATCGAGCCTGATGGAGAGTTGCGGTCAGACATAGCCTCTCGATTTACGAGGCGAATCTGGCCGCAGTTTTTTTGGCTTTCCTCGCCGTTGTTCGTCGGTCCCCTCGCCGGGATAGACGCCACGAAGCACCTCCTCGAAATGCCGCTTGACGTTCTCGTCGCAGAGGCAGGCGCGCGCCCGCAGGGCTTCGAAATCGCGAATCAGAAGCGAGCCGCGCCGAATTTCCAGGATGTTCTCCGCCTTGAAGGTCTGCATGACCCGGCTCGTGTAGCTGCGACCGACACCCAGCATTCTGGCAAGCTGCTCCTGCGTCAGCGGCACAACCTGGCCGCCAGTGCGCTCCATCGCTGCTATGATCCATTTAGCGGCGCGTTGTTCGATCGAATGGATCGCATTGCAGGCCGTTGCCTGAAACATCTGCGCCAGCAGACAATCGGCGTAGCGGGCAAACAAATGATGCAGCGTGATGGATTTCGATTTTGCCGCTTCGAGATGGTCAACCGGCAAGCGGACGAATTTGCCGCCGTTCTTGACTATGATGCGACAGTAGGCCGGCAGGTGGCCCAAGCTGACGATGCCGCCAACAGCTCCCTCGCGACCGATGAGGATGGTCTCAACATCGCGCCCATCCTCATTGCTCACGAGTAAAGAGACCAAGCTTGGTCCGCACGGGAAATAGACTGTCCCGACATTGTCGCCGGGATTGTAGAGCAATTCATTCGCCTCGCTCTGCCCTAGCTCCAGGCGCGGCGCTATAAGCGCATAGTCCGCCTCACGTAGCGTGCGCAAAAGATTATTGGCGGGTCGATCGTCAGACACAAATACCTCCTGGGTGCCATTAAATAGCTTACCAAATATTCCGGGTTGGCAACCCCTATGTGCACAAGTAGACAGACAGGCAGGGCGCCGATGTGTTTAGCTTTATGTCAACCTACCGCTTCGAGGGAGTCGGCCGACCACGGCCTTTGCAACTGCCGGCGGGAGATGAAGCGGTAAACAAAGGGCGCCAGAACGACGGCTTGGCGCACGACAAGGTCCCCAATGATAATTGATCCCACGGATTGGACGCGGGCTGCTCAAATTGAGCGGCGGCTGGCGGCGATCGTTGAAAATTCCGACGATGCGATCATCAGCAAGGATTTCGACGGCATTATCACCACGTGGAACCCCGGCGCGGAACGCCTCTTCGGTTATACCGCGGAAGAAGTCATAGGTAAGCCGATCACGATCCTCATCCCGCCCGAGAGGCAAGACGAGGAACCTGGCATACTCGAACGGATTCGCCAGGGCGAACGCATCCACCATTATGAAACGGTTCGGCTGCGCAAAGATGGTGGATTGGTTGACATATCCTTGACTGTATCGCCGGTCAGGGACGCCGACGGCAAAATCATCGGCGCGTCAAAGATCGCCCGTGACATTACCGAGCCCAAACGAGCTCGGGAGCAACAGAGGCTTCTGTTCCGGGAGATGAACCATCGCATCAACAATTTGCTCGCCCTAGTGGGCGGCATCGTCGCGTTAAGCGCGCGCTCGGCCAAAACACCGAAAGACCTTGCCGCCCAGGTTCGCACGCGGCTGGAGGCGCTCGCTCGTGCGCACCAGCTCATGCTACCCAACCTTAACGATGGCTTGGTCAAAGGCGAGCGTACGACAACTTTGCTGAGCCTAATTCGGACCATTGTCTCTCCCTATTGCGATGTGGACCAGGGGCCGGAAACGCGCGTCATAGCGGCGGGACCTGAGCTGGCGATCGGCGAAAACTCCGTCACGAGCCTGGCTCTTCTTTTGCACGAATTTGCGACCAATGCTGTCAAGCATGGGGCCCTGTCATCTCCGCGCGGACGCGTTAATGTCGACTGGTTTGTCGAAGACGATCTGCTGAATTTGACGTGGCGGGAGCTTGACGGCCCCCTGCTTTCAGGTCAGCCCCAAACTGAAGGATTCGGGACGCTTTTGACTCAAGCCACAGTGACCGGGCAGCTGGCCGGTCGAATTTCACGGGACTGGTATGCGGATGGTTTGATTATAGAGGTATCCGTTCCCTTGCAGCGTCTCACGACGTAAAGATAGCTAAACGGCAAGGACACCGCTCACGCAATCACCCCGAACATGATATTCGGGCGTCATACGAGCCTCGTAAACCCCCAGGACTGCGCCGATCGGCTCATGACCGACGGCTTGACCAATCCGGGTTCTTGTTCATGAATTCCGCAGCGGTGGGCAGCGTTCGGCATGCGTTCTCACCGCCGGGGGTGGTGTTATGGATAAAAAGACGCGCGAGTCCGGGACAGTGTCGGCCGCAAGCAATGGGGAGTCGAGGGATCGAATTCACGCACTTATCTTATCGGCGGCGACCCTTGGCGGCATCTACATTTGCTATCTCCTGGCCCTGCCATTTTTATCGGCCTTCACCTGGGCGCTTGCCCTCGCGGTCTTGTTCGTCTCGGTTCAGCGGGCCATCGAAACAAGGCTGAAGATGCCCAATGTCTCGGCCATGATCACGGTCCTGCTGGTTACGCTGATTGTTGTCGTGCCGGCGATCTTTGTCATCGAACGGCTCATCAGTGAAGCGGCAAAGGGCGCGATCCTCATTCAGACCCAGGTCGAGGGCGGCGCTTGGCGACGTGCGATTGACGCGCATGCCTGGATTGCGCCGATCGACCAGTGGATCGAGCAACAGATCAATCTTCCCGCCATTTTCGGGAACGTCGCATCCTGGCTGACCAACACAGGCGCATCATTTGTACGCGGCTCGGTGGTGCAACTCCTCGGCGTGGTGCTCACATTCTTCCTGCTGTTCTATTTTCTTCGGGACCGCCGCCCGGCACTCGAATGGCTCATGAAGCTGTCGCCGCTATCGCAAGCGGAGACCGAAATTCTCTTCTGCCAGATCGTGGATACCATTCGCGCAACGATCTACGGCACCGTGGTGGTTGCCGCGGTGCAAGGGACTCTGGGCGGGCTCATGTTCTGGTGGCTCGGACTCCCGGCGCCGCTGCTGTGGGGTTTTGTCATGGCTCTGCTGGCCGTGGTGCCGGTCCTGGGCGCGTTCGTCGTTTGGATTCCCGCGTCCATTTTTCTCGCCCTCGACGGCAACTGGGACAAGGCCGTCATCCTTCTCTTATGGGGTGGGCTGGTTGTCGGCACCGTCGATAATCTTTTGTATCCGATGCTGGTCGCAAACGGACTCAAGCTTCACACCGTCCCCGCTTTCATTTCCTTGGTTGGCGGACTCTATCTGTTCGGCGCGGCCGGCGTCATTCTTGGACCCATGGCGGTCACAATCACGATCATGCTATTGGATATTTGGAGATCGCGGCTCGCGGAACCGAAAGTTTGACAAGCACAACACCTCACCGATCGAAGGGCGAGCCCTGGTATTGGGGAACCGGCAGTGAGGTCCTTGACCGATTAGGTGCTCGCGCAACCGGGTTGACAAGCTCAGCTGCACGGAAACTCCTTGCCGAGCACGGACCGAACACGCTGAAAGAGGCCAAGCCCATCAGCCCCTGGGCGATCTTCTTCGCCCAATTCAACAGCGTCGTCATCTGGATCTTGATTGGAGCCGGCATCGTTTCCGGCCTTCTTGGCGAGGCAATCGACGCCTTCGCCATTCTTGCCATTGTTGTCCTGAACGCCGTGGTTGGCTTCCATCAGGAGTTCAGCGCCGAAAAATCGGTGGCAGCCTTGAAGCAAATGACGGCGCCGCAGGCGAAGGTCTGGCGAGACGGCGCCGTATCGCTCGTCGCTGCCAGGGAAATAGTCGTCGGAGACATCCTCGAACTTGAATCCGGGGATGTCGTTGCGGCCGATGCCCGCCTGTTGAGCGCCTCCTCGCTCAGCTGCGTGGAAGCCGCATTGACCGGAGAGTCGGAGCCCGTCGACAAGATCGCCGAAGCATTAAACCAGGACAATCTCCCGCTCGCCGAGCGCGAGAACATGATCTTCATGGGCACCAGTGTCGCGACGGGATCCGGCCGCGCGGTTGTGATCGCGACAGGGATGCAGACTGAAATCGGCGGCATCGCGGCTCTCATCGCCGAGGCCGACGAGGACAAGGGAACCCCGCTCCAGCAAAAGTTCGAAAGTTTCGGTCGTGTCCTGCTTTGGGCCACGCTAGCCGTCGTCATCTTGTTGTTCGGGCTCGGTTTGGTGCGCGGAACGAAGCCGTTCGATCTGTTCTTGACGTCGGTCAGTCTTGCCGTTGCGGCGCTCCCGGAAGGACTGCCTGCGGTCGTCACCGCGGCGCTCTCCATTGGCGTCCTTCGGATGTCCAGACGGCGCGCCTTGGTGAGACGGCTGGCTTCCGTCGAAACGCTGGGTTCAACCAGCGTCATTTGCACCGACAAGACGGGAACCCTCACGGTCGGCCAAATGACCGTCCGTGCCTTGTTCATCGCCGGCTACAGCTACGAAGTGACCGGCGAAGGATATGGTCCTGAAGGCGAGACCCGTTTCGAAGGGAAGATGACCGACGAGCGCCATGCAAGCCCCTTGCGGCAGATGGCCGAAGTCCTCATCGGCTGCAACAACGCGCATCTCGAATGGGACAATGGCGCCTGGAGGGTCATCGGCGATCCAACGGAAGGCGCTCTCCTTGCCGCCGGACATAAGGCCGGCGTCCGCAGGGACGAGCTCGAACGCGATATGCCGAAGCACCACGAGATCCCGTTCGACTCCGAACGCAAGCGCCACTCTGTCGTGCGGGTCTTGCCTGACGGACGCCAGCGCGCCTTTATCAATGGCGCTCCCGAACTCCTGCTGGCCCGCTGCGCCTATATTCTTGGCGATGACGGCGTCCGCCCGATGACCGAGGCAGATCGGGACGAAGTCGCCGAGAAAAACACTGAATTGGCCGGCAAGGCTTTGCGGGTGCTCGGTTCGGCGTTCCGCGACTTCGATCCGCAACCTACTCATATTCTTACGGCCGAGACGGTCGAGCGCGACCTCGTTTTCGTCGGGCTTGCCGGACTCTATGACCCTCCCCGGCCGGAGGCGAAGGACGCGGTGGCTCGATGTCGCGCGGCCGGCATTCGGGTGGTGATGATTACCGGTGACCACCCGCGCACCGCGCTGGCGATCGCCCGCGAACTTGGTATCGACAGTGGCGGAGAGGCATTGACCGGCACCGACCTCGATGGGCTGACCGACGCAAATCTCCGCGACCTTGCCTCCAGAATTTCTGTCTATGCGCGGGTGAGCGCCGTGCACAAGCTGCGCATCGTTCGCGCCTGGCAGGCCAACAACGCCGTGGTTGCGATGACTGGCGACGGTGTGAACGATGCCCCGGCCATCAAGGGCGCCGACGTCGGGATCGCAATGGGTCTCAGCGGTACGGAAGTGTCCAAGCAGGCCTCCGACATCATCATTACCGACGATAATTTTGCGACCATCGTTGCCGCCGTGGAAGAAGGCCGCGGGGTCTACGAGAACATCCGAAAGACGATCCACTATTTGTTGTCCGGGAACAGCGGGGAGCTGTTGCTCATGACAATCTGCGTCGTCATCGGTCTGCCCGCGCCATTGCTTCCTATCCATTTGCTGTGGATCAATCTCGTCACCGATGGGCTTCCGGCACTCTGCCTCGCGGCCGATCGAATCGATCCCGCAGTGATGAAACAGCGCCCCCGTCCTCGAGAGGAGAATATCGTCGATCGCCGCTTTCTCGGGATGATGGTGCTGACCGGGGTGCTGACTGCCGGCGTGTCATTCGGATCCTACGCTTACGGCCTAAGGTTTGAGACGGTCGACACGGCGCGCACCTACGCCTTCGCCGCGCTCGTCTTTGCCGAACTCCTCCGCGCGTTCGGCGCGCGGAGCGACACTCGTTCCATTTGGCGCATGAACATTGGTACAAATCTCACCTTGCTTGCCGTCGTCGGTCTGTCGATTTCCATCCAGGTTTGGAGCCAACATAATGATCTGCTCGCGGCATTTTTCAAAACAACGCGCGTGCCTTTCCGGGACTGCCTCATCATCCTTGCTGTTTCCGCCACACCTTTGATTATTCTCGAAATCCTCAAATTGGTTTCGGGTCGCGCCGCTGGCGGCCAACAAGAAATGCCCTCCATTGAGGGAGGCACCAAGACAAGCCAGTTCCCAACTGCGCTAGCTCTCCAAAGCACCCGCACGCGCGGCTCAGGGTGGCGCACGGCGGTTGTGACATTTATCGTCGTTATGCTCGCGTTCGGGGGCGGCTGGATCCTGTCCTCGCTGTATCGGGACACACCAATCCAGTACCGCACCCAGTCACTCGAACGCGGCGCACTCGTCCGCAGCGTGGACGCGAACGGCGTTCTGGTGGCCGCCGCGACGGTCCCGGTCAGCGCCCGCAGGACAGGCACGATCCAGTCGCTTTCCTGCGACGTCACTATGCAAGTGAAGGCTGGCCAGCTCTGCGGGAAACTCGATCCGCGTGCCCTTCAGGACGCCCTCGATCGGGCCAAGGCGGAACTCTCGGCGGCAAAAGCCACGCTCGCGACGGACACGGTCGCTCTCGACGCCGCGAAGGCCGCCGTCGCGCGCGACGAGAAGCTGCCAAAGCGGCGGGCCCACAAGGCACTCGCTCAATCGCGCGAGGCTTTGACGCGAGCCCAGTCGCAGGTGAAGCGTGACGCGGCGGCGCTCGCCGCGCGTCAGGCCGCGCTCCGTGCCGCCGAGATCGCTCTGGGTTCGACCGATCTTGTTTCACCGATCGAGGGAACCATCGTCTCGCGCAGCGTCGAAGTCGGCCAGAAAGCGACCCCCTCGGATCGGCTGTTTCTGGTTGCGGATCTGTCAACTCTGCAGCTCATGGCCAAGGTCAACGAGAAGGACATCGGCGCGCTCAAGCCCGGCCAGACAGCGCGTTTTACCGTCGAGGGGTTTGCGGACCGCGGCTTTGCCGGAGAAGTGACCCAGATTGATCCTGCGCCGCCGACATCCGAACCCGCCGCCGATTATAATGTCGCGATCCATGCGCCCAACCCCGAACTTTTGCTGAAACCCGGCATGACGGCAAGGATCGAGATCGAGCTTGCGCGGCGCGAAGATGTTTTCCATGTGCCCCATCAGGCGCTGCGCTATGCGCTGCTATCGGCGGCCGAAAGCGGCGCCGGCGCGCCCAAGGAAGGCTGGTCGCCGCTGTTGATCCTGCGCGCCGGAAAGCCGATGGCGATCCTGGTCAAGCCGGGTCTCGACGATGGAACCGCGACGGAAATCATCGCGGGCGATCTCCGCCCGGGCGATGAGCTGATCCTCGGCGAAAGCAAGGACGTTCCAGGCGAGCAACAGCCTTGAAGGGGTGTGGTGGGTGTAACCTGCCTCGGTGGGGCAGCGTCGAACGCAGACTTGGATTTTATCTTCAGGCATCGACATGCTTGAAGACGATGCTGGCGTTGGTTCCGCCGAAGCCGAACGAGTTCGACAGGACGGTCCGCAGGTTCATGTCGTCGCGGCGCTTGCGGACGATGTCCATGTCGGCGAAGGCGGGATCGAGCTCCTCGATATTGGCGCTCTCGCAGATGAAGCCGCTTTGCATCATCAACAGGCAATAGATCGCTTCCTGCACGCCGGTCGCGCCAAGCGAATGGCCGGTCAGCGATTTGGTCGCCGAAATCGGCGGCGAGTTTTCGCCCGCCCCAAACACCGTCCGGATCGCCTCGATCTCCTTCAGATCGCCGATCCCCGTCGAGGTCGCATGCGGATTGATGTAATCGATCGGCGTCGTGACGTTGGCCAGCGCCATCCGCATGCAGCGCACCGCGCCCTCCCCCGACGGCGCCACCATGTCGTAGCCATCCGAGCTCAGGCCATAGCCGACGATCTCGGCATAAATCTTCGCGCCGCGCGCGCGGGCGTGCTCATAATCCTCCAGCACCAGAACCCCGGCGCCGCCGGCGATCACGAAGCCGTCGCGGTCCTTGTCGTAGGCGCGCGAGGCGACGGCCGGACGATCGTTGAAGGACGACGACATCGCCCCCATCGCGTCGAACAGGACCGACATGGTCCAATCGAGTTCCTCGCAGCCGCCCGCGAACATGATGTCCTGCTTGCCATATTGGATCATTTCATAGGCGTTGCCGATGCAATGATTGGAGGTCGCGCAGGCCGACGAGATCGAATAATTGACGCCCTTGATCTTGAACCAGGTGGCGAGCGTCGCCGAGGCCGTCGAGGACATCGCCTTGGGCACCGCGAAGGGACCGATCTTCTTGGCCCCCTTGCTGCGCGCGGTGTCGGCCGCCTCGACAAGGGTCCGCGTCGAAGGCCCGCCCGAGCCCATGATGATGCCGGTGCGCTCATCGGAGATTTCGGCCGGCGTCAGCCCGGCGTCCAGGATCGCCTGATCCATCGCGACATGGTTCCAGGCGGTGCCGCCGGCATGAAACCGCATGGCGCGCCGATCGATCATGCTTTCCGGATTGAGCGTCGGCGCCCCATGGACCTGGCTGCGAAACCCAAGCTCGACATATTTCTCGGCCTTCACAATCCCCGACTTCGCCTCCCGCAACGAGGCCAGCACCTCTTGGCTATTGTTCCCAATCGCCGACACAATCCCCATCCCGGTGACGACAACCCGTCTCATACCTCAAACTCCCAAACTCTTCGCGGAACCGATGACGATTTCAGTGGGCGCCCGTTGGCGGGGCCCGGCTCGGCGCCACCTTTCGCATCAGGGGAACCATCGCCGCCGCAACCAAGAAACAAAAGGCGATGATGAGAAATGCATCGGCGTAGGTCTGGACCTGGGCTTCGCGCCAGGTCAAGAGCCAAAGCCGCTTCACCGCCGCCGCCTGCGCATGGAAGGCATCTCCATTGAAGGCGAGAGCATTTCTCTGACTCGTCCCTTGCAGCATTTTCGCCATCGCCATGTTGGTACCGCGGAGATGTTCTGCAAGGCGCAGGAAATGCAGATTGGTCCGATCGTTCAGAATTGTGCTGCAACCCGCGATCCCAATTGCGCCGCCGAGATTACGCATCAGGTTGAATAGGCCTGACCCTAGCTTCAACCTCGACGGCGGCAATCCACCAAGCGTCAATGTTACCGTAGGCGCGATTGCAAATTGTTGTGCGAATCCACGGAGCGCCTGAGGCAACAGCAGTTCACGCCAGCCCCAATCATGGGTGATCGGCGTGAACAGCCACATTCCAAGCCCGAAGCAGGCGAGGCCGAACATCATTAACCACCGCAGATCGAAAAATTTGGTGGCGATAGCGTAAACCGGAATAGCGCAGAGCTGAGCCAGACCGGTTGAGAATATTGCAAAGCCAATTTGGAGCGCATCGAATCCCCTGATCCGGGCAAGGAAAAGAGGCGTAAGGTAGACAGTCGAAAACAGGCCGATGCCGGTGACAAAGGAAAAGAAGCAGCCGAGCGAAAAATTGCGGCTGCCGAGCGCGTGCAGATCGACGACAGGATTGGGCGCAGTCAAGCCGCGCCAGAGAAAGCCTAATCCGCTCAAAGCCGAAATGACTGTGCAAATGCGGATCGATTCATCGCCGAACCAATCCCAGCGGGGGCCTTCTTCCAGCACATATTCAAGGCAGCCCAGAAATGCGGCCATCATGACTATGCCTGGATAATCGACGCGCTTCAGCAAAGACAGATCAGGTTTGTCTATCCGCACAAGGAGCGGCACGACGATCGCGATAAAGGTGCCGGGAATGAGGTTGATAAAGAACAGCCAGCGCCAGGAATATTGGTCGGTGATCAAACCGCCGATCGTCGGGCCCAAGGTCGGCGCAAGCGAGGCTAGGGCGCCGATTGTCGCCGCCGCGATAACGACGCGCTGCCCTTCAAAAAAAGCGAAGGCGGTCGTAAACACGGTCGGGATCATCGAACCGCCGAGAAATCCTTGCAGCGCGCGGAAAATGATCATGCTCTCCAGATCCCACGCCCATCCGCAGAGCAGACTGGTCAGCGTGAAACCTGCGGCCGAAGCCGCAAACAGCCAACGCGTGGACATGACTCGGGCCAGAAAACCAGAAAGCGGAATGACAATGATCTCAGCGATGAGATAGCTCGTTTGAACCCACGAGACCTCGTCTGGACCAGCTGACAGGCCGCCGGCTATTTCCTTTAACGACGAACTCACGATTTGAACATCGAGCAAGGCGATAAAGAAGCCAACGCACATCACCGCGAAGGCGAAGACTTTCGAGGCCTCGGAAAGCGCGGGCAGCCCTGGAGCCGGCCCGGCGTCCATCGTCGCGTTGACGTTCATTTCCGCGACTCCTCCGGGGCACGAAGGTCGACCTTCGCGGTCACGGAAAGGCCAGGTCGCAAGCGCCCCAGCACGGATCCTTCTCCGTCGAGCCTGATCCGCACGGGCACGCGCTGGACAATCTTGGTGAAGTTGCCGGTCGCGTTTTCCGGCGGCAGAATGCTGAATTGGGCGCCGGTGGCCGGAGCCAGGCTTTCGACATGGCCCACGAATGTCTCATCCGGCAATATGTCGGCAAACACCCTGACTTTTTGTCCGGGGTTCATCTGGGCGATCTGGCTTTCCTTGAAATTTGCGTCGACCCAAAGGCCCTGCGCCGGGACAATCGCCAGGAGCTGCGTGCCCGTAGCCGCGTAGCCGCCGACCCGGCCGCTTCGATTGCCGACGAAGCCATCGATCGGCGCCCGTAGCTCGGTAAAACCAAGATTCAAACGGGCAAGGTCACGCTCGGCAATCGCTTGCTGGCGGGCCGCCATGACTTGGTTCTTTTGCGCGTCGAGGACCGCGATTTGGCGCAATGAGGCTTGCAGCGCGGCATGCGCCTTCGCCTCACCCGCCAGCGCTTTCTTGGCTTCCGCATCGGCTTTTTCAAAGTTCTGGAGAGAGCCGGCGGCGGCGGCGGCCAGCGCTCGGTACCGCGTTTGATCGCTTCGCGCGCGAACCGCTTCTGCCGCCATCGCGTCGATGTCGGCGCGCGCCTGGCTAATCAAGGATTCCTGAAGCGAGCGCATGGCTTCGATGTTGACCAAGGCGGCTTCCTGCGCACCGACCGCCGCCTCGGCCTTCGCGACGGCGGCCCGATAATCGCGATCATCCAGCCTGACCAGGAGATCGCCCGCGCGCACGAATTGATTGTCGGTTACGGGGATTTGCGCGATCAGCCCGGACACTTTGGCCGCGATCGTCGTGACCTCGGCGCCAACGTAAGCATCATCGGTGCTCTCGATAAAACGGCCGACCTTCCACCAGTCATAGCCGTACCAGCCGACGATCATCGCAACCAATACCAAACCAGCCAGGAACGCGGCTCGGTGGCGCAGCTTCGGCTTTGTCACCGGCTCGGCCTTGACCCTCGCGACGTCCGGGCCGGCTTCCACGAGGCGGTCGAGAAGATCGCTGCTCACGGCATACTCCCAGGCGGCAACACATCTTGGCGCCTCGCCGAGGCTATGGGGGACTTTTTGCCGCCGCGTCCCAGCGATCAGTCTTAGCTGACGCACCTCTATCACAGGCCGGTACTGTAGACTTGTAACTATCAATATGCAAGTTACTGCGCACGTGCGCCCGCATTCAGGCATCGCCTGCCGGGCGATCAAACCCCATGAATTGGTCGCGATTGGGACGGCTCGCCAAGCGCACCGTTAGCAGGGATCCGGCTTTGGGCTTGGCGCGCCTTAGACGCTGGTGCGCTTTTGAGACCGTTCGGGACGCAAAGCCTTCACCGTCTCCAGCCTTCGGTGCATTTCGGCGGAAGCCGCCACCCCCGGCAGCAGAACAATATTGGAAAGCGAGACCGGATTGCCCTGATCATTGACCACGATCGGCTCGAAAGTCGCGAGGGAGTCGCGGTCTGCCAGTTGCAATGAGACGCCGCGAGACGCAAGGTGCTTATTGGCCCACCCCAAAAGGGCCACAAGCACCGGGAAAAAATCCCGGCTCTTCTGGGTCAGCAGATACTCGTGGCGGGGCGGGCGTTTCGAATAGAGCCGCGTTTTTAGCATGCCATTGGCGGTCAAATGTTTGAGCCGCCGCGTCAGCATATTGGGCGCTATGCCTAGGCTTTTCTCGAACTCGTCGAATTTCGTAAGGCCCTGAAAGGCGTCGCGCAAAATAAGAATGCTCCACCATTCGCCCACGCATTCGAGCGAGCGGGCGACAGGGCATTCCATTGCGCCAAAATTGGTTCGACGGGTCATGGACAAGCATTGTAACACATTGCTTTTACTGTGCAAGCTACTTATCGCGCGGGGGGGCCAAGAGGCCCGAGCTTGCAGGCCGCAATTTTTCGCCGAGAGGGGACCCGGCCTCGTCTTCACTTTTTGGCCATGAGACCCATTTCTACGATAAGGCCGGGGACATCGTCGAGCCAGATGGTAATTTCGACGATGCCGTAGAGCGTGTTCAAATTATGGATCATGTCCTTGCCGCGAACGCTGTAGCCGAAGCGCGGGAGAAGGCCGGTCAGCGGAGCATGGAGCAGCGTAGGCGAAATCATGACCGTGTGGGTGGCGTGGACGACCAAGAAATTCGCGTTGCTTGCGTCTTCGGGATCCGCAATGCGCGATAAATAGTCTTTGATCTCGGCGGCAAACACATTTTGAGAATTGCGCTTCACATACAGATAAAAAATCAGGGCGTCCAAAAACACCCAGAGCCGCGATATGTACGGATAATGGTCCTGGAATTCCAAAACCTTTTCGGCAATTTCATCGGCGGGAACGCGGACCAGCGTGCCCCTTTCATCGGGGAGGCAACGATCAAAATTCTCACGCGAATATAAACCCTTTATGAATTTCAGATCCCCACGCTCGTTCGACAGAGTGAATGTCGACTTGCCTTGCGTTTTGCCGACGTCGAGGGTCGTTCGGGACGGCGCACTCAGAGGAACCGGATTCAGCAAGGATGCGGTCCAGCGGGCGCCATCTGGATAATCCTTTGCGGCGACCTCTTCCATCGTCGCCTTGAGCGGCAGCATCGCCAGCATGCCGTGAACGACGACTTCCTTTAGACCGAGTCTTGCCGCCGCCGCCGCCTCGAAATGGATCGGATTGTAATCGCCGGAAAAAGCCGCCCATTTTTCCAGATCCGCAGCACCAAACTGAATGTTCATTCAATGGGCCTTTCTGAAAATCAGGGCCGTATTGGTGCCGCCGAATCCATAATTGACGTTAAGCGTCGTATCGATGGTTTGGTTGTAACGATGTTCATTAGGCACATAGTCCAGATCGCATTGAGGATCTGGATTGTTCAGATGAATGGTCGCAGGAACCGTGCCGGTTTCCATCGTCTTTAGACAAAAAATCGATTCGATCGCGCCAGCGCCCGCGATGAGATGGCCGGTGTACGACTTTGTACTCGAGACCGGGATGTCCCGCATGCGCTTGTCGAACGCAAGCTTCAAAGACTCGGTTTCATTGGCATCGTTCAATTGGGTCGAGGTTCCATGCGCGTTGATATAATCAATATCGCTTCCGGAAACCCGTGCCTGGTCGCAGGCGGCTTGGATGGATTTGAGACGGCCAAGGCAATCCGGCGCCGGCGAGGTCCAGTCGCGGGCATCCGAATAGCTGCCATAGCCGACGATTTCTCCCAGAATCCGCGCTCCGCGCTGTTTGGCGGTCTCGTACTCTTCCAAACAGAGGACCGCGGCACCTTCCGACATGACGAAGCCACTGCGATCGAGACTGAACGGGCAGCAGGCTTTCTCAATGACGTCCTGTTCCTTGCTGAGGGCTCCAAGAATATCGACGGTCCAAACGTTGAAGGCTCCCTTGATGCTTTCGCCGCCGCCGGCGAGCATCATCTTTGCCCGACCTTGCCGAATGATCTCGTAGGCATCGCCGATCGACATGCTTCCTGTCGCGCAGGCGGCGACAGGCGTGTTCTGATAGCCCCGGAGGTTCCAGCGAATCGACATCGCAGCCGAGCCAACGCTGTACATCGCCAGAATATTGGAAAAGGGATTGCTCAGCCCCTCCGCCCGATATTCATCGTTGTGATAGATCGTATCATCGAGGCCTCCCCACCCAGCTCCAAAGATGACTCCCCGTTCGAACGGGTCGTAGAAATCATCGATGGCCGTATTGCCGAAGGCCATGCGGACAGCCTCGTCGGCTGCGGAAATACCGAGCTTGGTGAAGCGCGGGAGAGCCTTGAGCAAGCTCTTGGGGAAGCGCTTCATGTCGAGCTCATACGGAATAAACCCGAAGAATTTGGCAACGACAGCAGGATCTGGATGATCTTCCTTCGCATAGCCTCGTCGATGCTCGAGGATTCCTTCCCAGATCTCAGTCGAGTCGCGACCAAGGGCGCATATCGCACCGTAACCGGTGACGGCTACGCGCCGTTCACGCTGTGACGAGATCATTCCCATTATCTCCTTTTGTTTGCGACGGAGCCCCCCGCCCCTAAGCACCTCCGGAGCAAAAGCTGCTCGCGCGACCATGGTCGGGAAGCGTGCCGGTCGAAGATCGACCAGCCGAATGTCGCAATTTCGGTTAAGCGAAAATTTCTATTGCCGAAGGGTCGAAATATAGTTGGCGAAATCATTGATCGTAACGAGGTTCTGCTTCTCCAATTCGCCCAGATCGATCTGAATCCCGTATTTCCGCTTTACGGCAACTTGAATCGAGACGTAATCCAGACTGACAAGATTCATGTCCACCAGCTTGGAGTCCGGCGCGATCTCGCTAGGATCCACATCGCTGATCTCGACAATCGTTGATTTCAACAATTCAAACGTTTCCATTGTTCAATCCTTTGCAATAAATTCAGCGGAGGCCTCAAGCATTCTGCATGTATTAAGAGTCATTGTTGATGTGTAGTTACATTTATGTAAGGCAACAATATTGTATATAAATTGACTTATTATGACTTTGCTATTTAATACTTCGAACAAACTTAATGGCGCGTATCCTCAAATGAACTTTGCGGTTAGGCAGTCAGCCCTCCGTCGACCACAAAGGTCTGCCCGGTCACATAGTGCCCCCCTGGCCCCAGCAGAAACTCAACCATCCGCGCGACGTCCTCGACGTTGCCAAAGCGGCCTAACGCGATCTGACCAATGAGCCTCTTCGTTTGCGCGGGCGGTATTTGGCTCGTCATATCCGTGTCGATCAATCCCGGCGCGACGGCATTCACGCGGATATTGAAGCGCCCGACTTCGACGGCCAGTGATTTGGTCATGCCGATCATGGCCGCCTTGCTGGCCGCATAACTGCTTTGTCCGACGTTCCCCTTCAGTCCCGTCACCGAGCTGATGTGAATGATGCATCCATTGCCGCTTTGATACATTTCGGGCAGAAAGGCCCGATTGACGGCATAGGCTGATGTAAGATTGTTCTGCAGCACCGCGTTCCAGTCCTCGGGGCTGATATTCGAAAAAAGACCGTCCTTGGCAATGCCGGCATTGTTGATCAACGCATAGGGCGGACCATGTTCCTCGACGAGTTGCTTGGCCAGGCGGAAGACCGTCTCGGTGCAAGCGGAATCGCACGCATGTGCCTCACATATCCCGCCTGCCGCGCCGACCTTGGTAACAACCTGCTGAGCTTCGGCGACCGAATTCTTATAAGTGAAAACGACCGGATAGCCGCGTGCGGAAAGCGCGTGGACCAGGCCTCGGCCGATGCCGCGTGTACCTCCGGTCACAAAAACCCATTTCCCCGGATAGTCCATCAAGACGCACTCCTGGCAACCATATGGTTTTCAATCTCCCGTGCGTGTTGGTGCTCAAATGACGAGCGGTTGGACGTTGAGTGTGAGCCCAGGCTTCGGGGCCCCATGGATCGCCAATGCTCCGTATAAACGATGCGGGAGAGCCAAATCGACGAGGCTGAATTCGCGAAGCTTTCCGGCCTCCGCGATCAGAATAGATTTCCAGCACTTGTAGTCCGTGGCATGGCCCCCCACTGTCACGGCCTGAGGCGCGAAGGAAAGACCAAGCCCAAGAGCCTTGAGGACAGCCTCCTTGCGCACCCACAAGCGAAGACGATCACCGGCATCCGCTGTATCTCGATGTTCTGCGGCTGATGTGACGGCGTCGTAGACCTCACGGGACATCTTCCTCTCACGCAATTCGACGTCCACGCCAATGGCTTGTTGTGCGCTGACCGCGATCAAGGCCTGCGGACCGGCATGGGAGAGATTGAACGCCGGACCTTCCGGCATCTCAGGGCGTCCCCATGCGTTTCTGCGAAAAATGATTTCCGCCGGATGGCGTCCCAATACACGTCCCAGGACCAGGCGGAGCGCGGCATGAGCGGCGACAAAGCGGCGGCGCAAGATTTCACGTCCATAGGCCGCGCAACGAGTCCTTTCCTCTGAATCAAGCCAATCTCTCAGAGCGTCATGCGGCAAACGCGCGCTATCCAAATGACCGAGGTACACATTCACTTCCGACATTTCGTAATTCCAGCAAATCGGGCCGCTCGAAGCTTCAGAGAAGCAAGGCAGCAATGGCGGGTCGAAGCACATCAACCCGGATTCAAGACATCTAAGCAGCGATTCGATCGCGAAGAATCGGTTCCCATTCCCGGTCCCATTTCGCGACAAAATAGTCCTTGCGTTCTTTGCAGGCGCCGCGGCCCGGATGAAACCCGGGAGCGATCATCTCCGCCTGTATTTCTCTTTGCCGCTTCGCGAACGCATTGTTCTGCAACTCCGAAAGGCTCAATTCCTGGCCGGCGTGTTTGGCAACAAAAAAGGCGGCACTATTGATTTCATGATCGATCGATTGGGCCGGATTTCCGAACACCTGCGCAATGGATTGCTGAGACCACATCGGCTCATGAAAAATGCTGTCGTACACATCAAAAGCGGTGGTGCAATGTTCCAATTCTTCGGCCAGATGATATCCGAATAGATAAAGCACGGCGGGCGTTCGCGTGGCCGACAAGGTTTCGGTCAAGCGTCCCTCGTCGAACAGAAAATCGAAGTAGGTTAGTCCCGTGATGCAAGTCACGGTTTCAAAGGCAGCCCTGCGGAACATGGTCTCGTTGACCGCACCCATGAGCTCGCGCTCGTCCTGCGGTTCGAATAGCCGTTGCATCAAGGGTTCGCGAAAGGTTTTGTAATTGCTGTAGAAGAAATCATAGACGCGCGGATTATACTTTTCGGAGGTGGGCGGCGTCGGCGCCACCATCTCGTTCAAGATGCGATGATATTTCGCATGATTGGCTTCCTGGTGATTGAAGGTCGATTCCTGCTTTCGTAAACTGCCGTCGTTGATAAAATTTGGCAGGACCGTATCGGCAAGATTGATGAAGCGCTCCGAATATTCGAGCGCGAATGAATAGCCGATTGCCAGATAGGCTATTCCCTTGTCATCGAACCAATAGGGACCGAAGCGACCATTTCCGCGCAAGGCCGCATCGAGATCGAACGGGATCGTTCTGACGACCAAGCTTGAGCCAGGACTCGCAATTTGCTGGTTCATGAGCGCGCACTCTTTCAAAAACAGATTGGGGCGTCGAAATGCTTGGTTCACGATCCGCGGCATGCCATCGAGACAGGGCATCGCACGGTGGCGAGACGATCCGTCCGCTTTCCGCAAAGGATTGCGGCGGTCCCGCCTGCATGTCGTGGCTGAAAGGAGCGGCCTAGGGAGCTGCCAACAAGCTCCAGGGCCTACTCGCTGCAGTCGTTGCCAGGAAGCCTCAAACGGCTTCCTTTAGAAAATTGATGTTTCCTTCGGCGTCGGCAATGGCGCGAGTTTCGCCCATCGAGGACGCCAGGAATTCCAAATGGATCTTCTTGATCTCTTCCATGCTCATTGGGTTCTTGTCGCCGAAGAGTTCGCCCAGCAACCCATGTTTGATCTTGACGATGCGATCGATGGCGCCGGCCTTGCCGCCCTCTGCCGAGGAGAACAGCCGGAGCATTTTATTCTGACCTTCAAAATAGGTCTCATGCACCATCGCGTTGTGGAAGATCAGACCGCGGCTGAGAGACTTCAAAGCACGAGCCTCATGGCGGGGATCGGATTGAATGAGATTCCGGATCAGGTTCGCCCAAGCACGGGTATGGCGCGCCTCGTCGGTCATGACGTTGGTAATGATCTGCTTGAGTTCAGGATGGTGAACCTTGGCGCGGATGTCGCGATAAAGCTCAGTGTTCACGACCTCCCCAAACAAATGCGCTAAAATATAGCTGTAAATATCCCAGTAACGCCGCTCGTCATAGCACCAGACATACTTGCGTCCAAAATCGCGTACCGACATCTGCTTTATAAAGTCGGTCTTGCCGGTATTAATAAAGTAATTGGCGGTCCCTAGCGACAAACCATGCCGCATTTCTTCGTAAACGATGATATTTGCATAGGAATAAATTTCAGCCCAGTCGCACTGAAGCTCCTTGGGATAGCCGTTTTCAACCTCTCGGATCATCAGTTCGTAGAGCTGAGCCGAAGAGGCTTGCCCCGAAAATTCTCCGTCTGCCAAGCAGTCGAGAAGTTTAACGATCTGACGATCATGTTGATCCAATTCGGGTAACCAGGTGAAATCGTAACGATTGGCGTTCCAGCGCTGCTCGTCCGAAAGACAGCCAAATTCAACTATGCTCTCGAGTCCACTCATCGCTTGTTACCCCCAAAATAAACAAAAAAATACTGAGAGCGACTAAGAATGAAATAAATCGCTCTGGGTTTAACGCTGCATCACTTTCGGTGCAGCCGAGTTCGCATCTGCACAATTACCAAAGATTTTACTAACTTTCAATCTGCTAGTTAATGTCTGTTAAAAATTTTTAGCTTATGCGGCACTTTAGCGCAGGTCCCGAATTTTGCGTGCTTATCTACCGTGCTTCCGAGTTGGCTCCGCTCCACCCATCGCAGAAGTCGGGTCAGCGGTTGGGCTCGATCCGACGCAAAGCTGCGTTGGCTTGCGGCATTTCATTCGCCCGCATGGAGCCCACCGGTCGATCGACCTCGTCAGGAAGGACATCTGTCTTATGAGCGGCTCTTGAAGACGCTGGCTTGAGAAAGGCTTGTCCCTGCCCTTGGCCTTCGCTTCCGCAAAGGATCGCGAACAACAAATCCTGTGATGGAATCATTAAATAAGACAGCGAAGGGTCCGCAGTGATGTTTTCCCAAACGAACGGACAATGTCGGAATCGAATAGCTCGATTTCGTCAGTAACAGGCCAGCGCTGCGGCGCCAGACAAGGCTGTCGTGACACTTATGGGTGACACGCTTCCAGATTTTCGCCGCTGCGCTTGCATCACCCATCGGCTGCAACTAATAAGTTTGCTTTCAAGGCTGGACCCTAGTTCGCCGTAGGTTATCCCAGAACATCGACGATCCGCTCGGTAACGCGCGATCAAACGCGCGCGAGACGGAGAGACGACCATGCTGGCCGATTTTCAAACCACATCTTCTGAGTCGGATGCTCGGAGCTGGACGCGCAAGCTCAGTGCCTACCATCGGCCGAGTCTTCGGCGCGGCATCTATGAACTTGCGGTCACCGCCATTCCTTTCGCGCTGACCTGGATGTTGATGCTGATCGCGTTGCGCTTCGAACAAATCTGGCTTTATCTTCTTTTGATCCTTCCCGCATCCGGACTTCTGATCCGGCTGTTCATGATTCAGCATGATTGTGGGCACGGGTCGTTTTTTCGAAACGGACGAGGTAACGACTGGACGGGCCGGCTGATCGCCATAGTGACCCTGACCCCTTATGATTATTGGCGCCGCTGTCACGCCATCCATCACGCGACGTCCGGCAATTTGGATCGCCGCGGCGTCGGCGACATCGAAACCCTCACTGTCCGTGAATATGCCGCATGTTCCCCTTGGGGCCGGCTGCGCTATCGCTTATATCGCAATCCGATCGTGATGTTCGGGATCGGTCCCGCCTTCTATTTTATCTTCAAGAACCGTCTGCCTTTCGGCTTCATGCGCAAAGGCCGGACGCCCTGGATCAGCACCATGGCGACCAATTTGGCCATCGCCGTCGTCATCGCCTTCATGATGTGGCTGGTCGGCATCGGTTTGTTCCTAATTATTCAGCTTCCGATCGTGCTTTTGGGGACGGCGGGCGGCGTCTGGCTGTTTTATGTGCAGCACCAGTTCGAAGACACTCACTGGGCCGAGGACAAAGACTGGAACATGCATAAAGCTGCCCTGAACGGCAGTTCGCATTACGATCTTCACCCAATCTTGAGGTGGTTTACCGCCAACATCGGCGTTCACCACGTGCATCATCTATCGAGCAGGATACCTTATTATCGCTTGCAGGACGTGCTGCGCGACTACCCAGAGCTTCGCGACTCCGGTCGGCTGACTCTGCGGCAAAGCCTTGGGTGTGTGCGTCTCGTGCTTTGGGACGAAGAGCGGCGGCGCTTGATTTCCTTCAAAGAGATGCACCGCCTGCGCTATGCCGGCTGAAGGAAGCGATCCGGGGACGCGTCGATATTTTCGTTTTCAATTGAGGCGGCCCGCTTTAATCTGGGGCCAACGCCCATCGATAAAACGAATGCCGATGGTGGCATAAACTGGGCAGGAGGACGGAGGCGCATTCATGCCTCTTATCTACGAGCCGAGCCTGGTCCTGCTTTCCCTCCTCATCGCTATTCAGGGAAGTTATGTCGGTCTGCGCATAGCATTGCAGATCAAGGGATCGCATGGGTCCACGCGAAGGCTCCTGTTGGCGGGAGCCGCCTGTTCCCTCGCCGTTGGCATTTGGGGCATGCATTTTATCGGCATGCTCGCCGCGCGCCTGCCCGTGTCAGTCAACTATCTCGTGCTGCCCACGCTTCTCTCCTTCCTCGTTTGCGTGCTGGTCGTCGGCGTGGCCCTGGAGGCGGTCAGCCTGTGGCCACGCACCTATTTCACCCTGGCCGCAGCGCCGATCGTCATGGGCGGCGGCATCGTGACCATGCATTACACTGGCATGTGGGCGCTGCATGCGAGCGCGCATATGGTCCACGACTTCCGCCTGGTCGGAGCCAGCATCGTGATCAGCATCGCCGCCTCTGCGGCGGCGCTCTGGCTTACCTTCAACGAAAGACGACGGCCTTCCCTGTTCGTCTGCGCCCTGCTCCTCGGTCTAGCGATTTCCGGGATGCACTACACGGCGATGGCCGGCGCGGCCTTCTATCCACTGACGAATATGATACCGCCGAGCTCACCCGCGGTCTCCCCCGATCTACTCGCCATCGTCGTGGCTTTCGTCGCGTTCGCGCTGTCCGGAGTTTTTCTTTTGACCTTTGTACCGGAGCAATCGAGTCAAACGCCGGGACGGGCCGAAGCATTGCAGCCCCTGGAAGCAGTGAGCTTTGCGACTGAATGGGTTCAAGCCGGACAAGCAGGAGAGGCACCGAGAGCTGAACCGCCCGCCGTTTTCGCTGAGCCTCCGTCCACGCAAGTTCCGAAGATGCTTCCCATCGAACGCGAGGGAATCAAGCTTTCCATCAGCCCCGAGCATATTTTTGCGGTTCAAGCGGACGCGCACTACACCTCCGTGTTTGATGGCCTACAGAGTTTTTTCTGTCCGCTCGCCATCGGAGAAGTTGAAGAGCAATTGGCGGGCGGCCCTTTCCTGCGTGTCCATCGCAGTCATCTCATCAACCTGGATCGGGTCAAATGCGTTCGCCGGGCTGGGGACAACACCATCGCCGAATTAACTGGGCTTTTGCCTCGAACCGTTCCCGTCAGCCGGGCAAAGTTCAACGAGCTTCGAACCGTTTTGCAGAATCGAACGATGACCGGCGATTGAAAGCCTGCCGTGCTCGCGCCGGTTGTCGCTAGCTGCGACAGAGACTCAGCTGACCGCACGCGCTCCTCTTGTTTTGAATGGCGGCAATCACCGCATTTCGTGCAAACACGAAATGCGGGAGGTCCTTCCGCGGCCGAAGTGTGAAATCTTGAGAGAGTGACGCCTCTCGAAGGGAACTCCGTAACCCGGAATTCGTTAGAATTCTTTACGTTTCGTGCATCGCCAGTTGCCGCCTTCCCATGAAACCATGATCCTTTAGCGAGCACGGCGAAACAGTCGTGAGGGGAAGGCAAAGGGAGGGGCGCATGATCCCCGCAAGTTTCGAATATTATAAGCCGGCAACCCTGCAGGAAGCCGTCGCTCTTCTGGCCCAGCTGGGCGAGGAGGCACGTCCGCTCGCCGGCGGCCACAGCCTAATTCCCGTCATGAAAACCCGCTTGTCGGCCCCGGAACATCTGATCGACCTTGCCGGCATCAGCGGTCTCAAAGGCATCAGGCAAGAGAATGACGTCATCGTAATCGGCGCCATGACAACGCAGGCCGAAATGATCCGCTCGCAGCTTCTGGCGACAACGCTGCCGATCATCGGCGAAACGTCACTGCTGATCGCCGATCCGCAGATACGCTATTTTGGGACGCTGGGCGGCAATGTCGCCAATGGCGACCCAGGCAATGACATGCCCGCGCTCATGATGGGACTTGATGCCGAGTACCAGCTCGCAGGCCCGGACGGCACGCGCCGCGTGCGAGCACGAGACTTCTACCTCGGCGCTTATGACACCGCACGCCGAGACGATGAGATTCTGACCGAGGTCCGCATCCCCATCCCGCCCATGGGCCACGGCTATGCCTATGAGAAGCTGAAACGCAAGGTCGGAGATTATGCCGTCGCCGCGGCCGCCGTGATCCTCACCATGGCAAATGGCAAATGCGTGACGGCCTCCATTGGTTTGACCAATCTTGCCGACAGGCCCCTCCTGGCCGAGGCGGCGGCGCGGGCGCTGGTCGGGACCGGGCTCGACCGAGCCGCGATCGCAAATGCCGCGGCTGCGGCGGAAGCCATCACCAGTCCGGCCACGGACGGTCGAGGCCCGGCTGAATATCGCACGAAAATGGCCGGAGTGATGGTTCGCCGCGCAATCGAACGCGCGAAAGCACGCGCCCAAGGATGACAAACGTCAGTCGAGCGGAGCAACACATGTCGAAGGTCCAGGTCAAAATGACCATCAATGGGCGTGTCACGGAGGCTTTGGTCGAGCCTAGAACATTGCTCATTCATTTTCTGCGGGAACAAGTCGGCCTCACCGGCGCGCATATCGGCTGCGACACCGGTCATTGCGGCGCCTGCACGGTCGACCTCAATGAGATGTCGGTCAAATCCTGCACCTTGTTCGCGGTCCAGGCGAATGGGGCCAACATCGTGACCATCGAAGGCATGGCGGCGCCGGATGGCACGCTGCACGCGCTGCAAGAAGGCTTTCGCCAGATGCACGGGCTGCAATGCGGCTATTGCACGCCGGGCATGATCATGCGCGCGCACCGCCTCCTGCAGGAAAACCCGCACCCGACCGAAGATCAGATCCGCTCGGGTATCTCCGGCAATTTATGCCGCTGTACCGGCTATCAGAACATTATCAAGTCCATTCAATATGCCGCCGCAAAAATCAATGGCGTGCCTTACCAGGAGGCCGCGGAATGAACGACCTTACCCCCACCCAGGACCAGCGCGTCGAAAAGCTTCAGGGCATGGGCTGCAAGCGCAAGCGGGTCGAAGATATCCGCTTCACGCAGGGACGGGGCCAATATGTCGATGACGTCAAGCTTCCAGGCATGCTGTTTGGTGACTTCGTTCGGTCCTCCCACGCCCATGCGCGCATCAAGAGCATCGACACATCGAAAGCCTTGGCACTTCCCGGCGTGAAGGCGGTCTTGACCGCAGCCGATCTCAAGCCGCTCAATCTCCATTATATGCCGACCCTTGCCGGCGATGTCGCGGCCGTTCTGGCGGATGAAAAAGTTCTTTTTCAAAATCAGGAAATCGCCTTCGTCGTGGCGGAAGACCGCTACATCGCGTCCGACGCAACCGAGCTCGTGGAAGTGGAATATGAGGCGCTTCCGGTCCTGGTCGATCCCTTTTTGGCGATGGAACCGAATGCTCCGCTGCTGCGCGAGGATATCAAGGACAAGCTCGACGGCGTCCACGGCAAGCGCAAACACTACAACCATATTTTCAATTGGCAGATTGGCGATAAGCCCGCGACCGACGCGGTCTTCGAGACCGCCGAAGTCACGACCAAGGATCTATTCGTCTATCATCGCATCCATCCCTCGCCGCTCGAAACCTGTCAGTGCGTCGCCTCGATGGACAAGATCAAGGGCGAGTTGACGGTCTGGGGTACGTTCCAGGCCCCGCATGTGGTGCGCACGGTTGTATCGATCCTGTCGGGAATCGCCGAGCATAAAATTCACGTTATCGCTCCGGACATCGGCGGCGGCTTCGGCAACAAGGTCGGCGTTTATCCAGGCTATGTCTGCGCCATCGTGGCTTCGATCGTACTCGGCGTGCCGATCAAATGGGTCGAAGATCGGATGGAGAATCTTTCGACCACCTCATTCGCCCGCGACTATCACATGACCACCGAGCTCGCGGCGACAAAAGAAGGCAAGCTGCTGGCCATGCGCATTCATGTGTTGGCAGATCATGGCGCCTTCGACGCATGTGCGGATCCAACCAAATGGCCGGCCGGATTCATGAACATCTGCACCGGCTCCTATGACATTCCGGTGGCCCACCTCGACGTCGACGGCGTCTACACCAACAAGGCCTCCGGCGGTGTCGCCTACCGCTGCTCGTTCCGGGTGACGGAAGCCGTCTATGCCATTGAGCGGGCCATCGAAGTTCTGGCCCACAAACTCGGTATGGATTCCGCCACGTTGCGGATGAAGAATTTCATCATGCCCGAGCAATTCCCTTATCATTCCGCACTGGGTTGGGAGTATGACAGCGGCAACTATCCTGTGGCCATGCAAAAGGCGATGGATGCCGTGGGCTACCCTGCCCTGCGCGCAGAGCAGAAAGCCAAACGAGAGGCATTCCGCCGGGGCGAGACCCGCGAATTGATGGGAATCGGCGTTTCCTTCTTCACCGAAATCGTCGGTGCCGGTCCCTCCCGCAATTGCGACATTCTCGGCGTAGGAATGTTCGATTCGGCCGAAATACGCATTCATCCCACGGGTTCCATCGTCGCCCGCATGGGGACGAAGAGCCAGGGACAGGGCCATGAGACGACCTATGGTCAAATCATCGCCACCGAACTCGGCATCCCGGCCGAAGACATCACAGTCGAGGAAGGAAACACCGACACCGCGCCTTACGGTCTTGGCACCTATGGATCGCGTTCGACTCCGGTCGCCGGGGCCGCAACGGCCATGGCCGCGCGCAAGATCAGGGCCAAAGCCCAGATGATCGCGGCGCACCTGCTCGAAGTCTCCGAGTATGATGTTGAATGGGACATTGACCGCTTCCGGGTGAAGGGTTTGCCGGAAAAGTTCAAAACCATGAAGGAGATTGCCTGGGCGGCTTATAACAACCTGCCCCCTGGCCTGGAACCGGGTCTGGAGGCGGTCGATTATTACGATCCGCCGAACATGACCTATCCTTTCGGCGCCTATTTCTGCGTCATGGATATCGATGTGGATACCGGCGTCGCCAAAACGCGGCGCTTCTATGCGCTCGACGATTGCGGCACACGCATCAACCCGATGATCATAGAAGGGCAGGTTCATGGCGGCCTCACCGAAGCCTTCGCCGTCGCGATGGGCCAGGAGATCCGTTATGACGAACAGGGAAACGTCCTCGGTGCGTCCTTTATGGATTTCTTTCTCCCGACCGCGGTCGAAACCCCGAAGTGGGAAACAGATTTCACCGTAACGCCGTCACCGCACCATCCGATCGGCGCGAAAGGTGTCGGTGAAAGCCCGCATGTGGGCGGCGTTCCCTGTTTCTCCAATGCGGTCAACGACGCTTTCGCGTTCCTTGAAGCTGGACATATTCAAATGCCTCACGACGCATGGCGGCTCTGGACCGTGGCCGAACGGCTAGGGCTCCATGCATGATGTCCGATCGGGGTTTCGGTCCGGAAGGCGCTGATGCCAAGCATGTTCGAACGGGATCGGAAATCCGTCGGTGAATGGACATGACTGACGCCACACCCCGCGACTGGATCGCAAAGCGGCTTGCCGAGAGCGGCTACATCGCCGATCGCGATCTGACGACCGCGCTTTGGCTCATGGATATGCTGCATCGCCCGCTTTTATTGGAAGGGGAGGCAGGTGTCGGCAAGACCGAAGTTGCGCGGGCGCTGGCCAGCGTGCACGAGACCAGACTGATACGGCTTCAATGCTATGAGGGGCTCGATCAGAATGCCGCGCTTTTCGAATGGAACTACCAGCGTCAGCTGCTCGCCATCAAGGCACGCGAAGGAGACGATCCCGACCATATAGAAGAACACATTTTTTCCGAACGCTATTTGCTTGAACGCCCGCTCCTGGCGGCGATCCGGCAGCAGCGGCCTCCGGTGTTGCTGATCGATGAAATCGATCGTGCGGACGAAGAATTTGAAGCGTTTCTTTTTGAGCTTTTGTCGGACTTCCAGATTTCCATCCCTGAACTTGGAACGATGACCGCCGTTTCCATTCCACGTGTGGTGTTGACCTCGAACGGCACCCGGGAATTGTCGGATGCTTTGCGTCGCCGCTGTCTCTATCATTACGTCGATTTTCCCGACGTGGAGAGGGAAGCGCGCATCCTTTTGGCCCGGCTCCCGAATATTGACGCGGCGCTCGCGTTGCAGATCGCGACGATGGTCGAGTCGGTCCGCAAGGAAGATTTGCGTAAAACCCCCGGCGTCGCCGAAACGCTCGATTGGGCCGCTGCGCTCGTCGGCTTGGGCGTGCGCCGGCTGCAGGAGGACCCGGAAGCAATTTTCGAGACCCTCATGTGTTTGATCAAAACGGCCGAGGATAAAGCCCGGATGACGCGCGAGGTCAGCGACCGGCTTTTAGGCAAGGTGGCTTAAGCCATGGCTGCATTGGTGTCGCGGATGTCTGACGAAAGAGAGGCCGGCGAAGCCATGCGCAGGCGGCTCGTCGCATTCGTCCAGGTTCTGCGCAACAATGGATTTGCAACCGGGTTCGCCGAGACACGGGACGCGCTTGCGCTGCTTGCCGATCCAATCGCCCAGCGCAGCGGGCGGCTGCGCCCCGCATTCCGGGCGCTGTTCTGCAGTCGACGGTCCGACTGGGAAAAGTTCGACGAAATCTTTGCTGCCTTTTGGCTTGCCCGCGGTATCAAGTCGGCGTTGCGGACCAGTGGCGCATCGCCGCATCAACCGGCCGCGCGGAGCCAAACCCTCGCACCCGGCGATTCCCTTTCTGCCGGCGAGGCCGACCGCGTGGAGCGCGTGCGGAGCGGAGCAGCGGCCGACATTACCGAAGGGCAGAGCCGGCGCGAAGGCGCATCCAGCGCCGAGAGCCTTGCCAAGACCGACTTTCGTCACATGACCGATCCGGCCGAGGTCGAGGCGGCCTATGCCTTGGCGGGCCGGTTGGCGCGCTCGATGCGTGTCCGCTTGACCCGGCGGCACCGCGCCCATCGCACCCATGGGCGCCTCGATTTTCGCCGCACCATCCACCACAGCATTCCGCATGGTGGGACCCCGATTGAACTCTACCGCCGTCGCCGGAAGCACAAGCCGCTAAGGCTTGTGATCTTGCTCGACGCCTCAGGCTCCATGAGCCTCTACGCGCCGGTATTTTTGCGCTTCATGCACGGGGTTCTGGATACGTTTTTGGAAGCCGAGGCCTTTGTTTTTCATACCCGGCTCACGCATATCTCGCCGGCGTTGCGCGAAAAAAACGCGGCGCGCGCGGTGGAGCGCCTCTCGCTCATCGCGACTGGCATGGGTGGCGGGACGCGAATCGGGGACAGTCTTGCCACATTCAATCGTTGGCACGCGCGCCGGATGATTCATTCGCGCACCGCAGTTCTTATCGTCTCCGATGGCTACGACACCGGCGAACCGGCGCGGCTCGGCGCAGAAATGCGTCTCCTGCGCCGCCGCTGCCGCCGCATCGCCTGGCTGAACCCCATGCTCGGCTGGCAAGATTATGCGCCGGAGGCGCGCGGCATGAAGGCGGCCTTGCCCTACATCGATCTGTTCGCGCCCGCGCATAACCTCGAAAGTCTTGTCGCGCTCGAACCCTATCTTGCGAGGCTCTGACCATGGCGACGATGGACGTTCTGGAGCTTATCAAGGAAATGAAGGCGAAGGGCGAGCCTTTCGCGCTGGCCACCGTGGTGAGAACCATCTCCGTGACCGCGGCAAAAGCCGGCGCCAAGGCGATCATCCGTCCCGATGGCACGATCTCTGCCGGCTGGATTGGCGGGGGATGCGCAAGGGGCGCGGTCCTGCGCGCCGCCCACGACGCGATCGAGGATGGCGAGCCACGCCTCGTCAGCGTGCAGCCGAAGGATCTGCTGGACCAGCTTGGGATCAAGGCGGGTGAGGCCCGCGAGGGAATAGAATTCGCCAAAAACATGTGTCCGAGCCGCGGCACAATGGATATTTTCATCGAGCCGGTTTTGCCGAGGCCGCAATTTGTCATCTGCGGCAGCTCGCCCGTCGGCGTCGCCCTGGCCGATCTCGCCCGGCAATTCGGCTTTTACGTGATCGTCTGCACGGCGGCGAGCGATCATTCCGCTTTTGGCGAGGTCGACCTTCTCGTCGAAGGGTTCGAGCCGCCGGACCGGTATGGCGGCAACGGATTCATTGTCGTGGCAACGCAGGGCAAAGGGGACAGCGCAGCGTTGAAGGCGGCGCTCGCGGTGCCTTCCGCCTACATAGCTTTCGTCGGCTCGCGCAAAAAGGCAGAGGCCTTGCGCAAGGACTTGGCGGACGAAGGCGTCGACCCAGCAACGCTCAGTCGGTTCAAGGCTCCCGCCGGACTCGATATCGGCGCCATCACGCCGGATGAGATTGCGCTTTCTATTTTAGCGGAAGTCATCGCGGCAAGGCGGCAAGGACATCGATCTGAACCGCGACAGATCGTCGTCCAGAAATAGGAGCAGCCTCATGGATATGACAGGAACTCAGAAGATCGCCGCCTCGCGCGAAAAGGTCTATGCCGCGCTGAACGACATCGATGTGCTGAAGCAATGCATCCCGGGGTGCGAGACGATCGAAAAGCTTTCCGATACGCAGATGCGCGCGACGGTCACGTTGAAGATCGGACCGGTGAAGGCTTCCTTCAAAGGCATGATCACGCTTTCCGACATAGATGCGCCGAACGGCTACACAATTACCGGTGAAGGCTCCGGCGGCGGCGCCGGCTTCGCTAAGGGGGGCGCCCACGTCAGCCTCATTCCGGATGGCGATGCTACGCTTTTGCAATACACGGCAAAGGCCGACGTCGGCGGCAAGCTCGCCCAGCTGGGCGGGCGCTTGATCGACGGCACCGCACATAAGCTCGCGGGAGATTTTTTCGTGAAATTCGGCTCGGTCGTGGACGAACCTCAGGCCATTACCGAGGCGCGTCCAACCGAAGGCGCGGCGACAACAGCGGGCGGCCTCAGCAAACTCCTTGCCTCCCTCAATGCACTCTTTAAGAGCTGGTTCGGCAAAATCTTCGGATCGAGCGTGGCATCCTTGCTCGCGATCTGCCTCTCTGGGCAAATGAGCTGCCTCGGCGGTTTCCCGCACACGGCGAGCGCAATGGTGCGACCTTTTACGTGCGCGCAGTTCTTTTCGGCCGAGCACCCTATTTCCAACCGTGAGGCTTCATGCGAGAGCGTACTCATCCGCCTTTGATCGGATCCGGAATCGGAGGTCCCGCCATGCTGGAAACCGAAGGCGATATTCTTCGCAAGGCGCAAGAATGGATGGAGGCCGGCCGAGCTGTCGCGCTGGCGACCGTGGTCGAAACCTGGGGGTCGGCGCCGCGCCCTGTCGGCAGCCATCTGGTCATCGACTCACAAGAGAATTTTCTTGGGTCGGTCTCCGGCGGCTGCGTCGAAGGCGATGTCATCACCGAGGCGCTGGACGTGATCGCGCGGGGCGGACTCCGCATGCTTGAATTCGGTGTCGCGGATGAGACGGCCTGGCGGGTGGGGCTTTCCTGCGGGGGCCGGATCAAGGTCCTTGTTCAAAGCATTGAGGCGAACCGCGCCGATCTCCTTGCAGCTTTCAACGCCGAGCGGGCCCTGCGGCGCGCGTGCGTGCTCGCCACCGATATTGCTTCAGGCGACCAGCGCCTCATCCGCGGGGCGGATGCCGTCTCCGATCCCCTGGCCGCCATTCTGGAAGAACGGCTGCGGCGCGGCAAGAGCGGGATGGTGCAATGGGAGGGCAGAGAGCTGTTCGTGAGCGTCGAAGTGCCCCCGGTGCGATTGATCGTGATCGGAGCCGTCCATGTTTCGCAAATGCTTGCGCCGATCGCCTGCCTCGCCGGTTTCGACGTGATCATCGTCGATCCGCGCAATGCCTTTGCGACTCCGGAACGCTTCCCTTCGGTGCAGCTCATCGCCGAATGGCCTGACGTCGCGCTCCCGCCCTTGTATCTTGATCGCTATACCGCTGTCGTGCTGCTCACTCACGACCCGCGTATCGACGATCAGGGCTTGGCCGAAGCGTTGCGCGCGGATTGCTTCTATATCGGCGCGCTCGGGTCGCGTAAGACACATGCCAAGCGGCTGGAGCGCATGCGCGGCAAAGGCTTCAGCGACGCGGCACTCGAGCGCATCCATGCTCCGATCGGACTCGACATCGGGGCGGTCAGCCCGGCCGAAATCGCCGTCTCCATCCTGGGTGAAATCATTGCCGAATTGCGCCGCAAGCACTTGCGCGCCGAGACGGAGAAGGCCGCGTGAAATTTGGATCGCTCCCGGTTGCCGAAAGCAATGGCGTTCTGCTCGCTCATGCCATCAGAAGGCCTGGCTTGACCTTAAAGAAGGGCGAATGGATTGGCGCGGGCCAGATCGCGGCCCTCCAGGCGGCCGGCATTTCCGAAATCGTCGTCGCGCGCGCGGAGCTTGGCGAGGTGGGGGAGAACGAGGCCGCTGGTCGCCTCGCCGAAAGCCTTGCGGGCGCCCATGTGCATCGAGACAAGGCCTACACAGGCCGTTGCAACCTCATGGCCGGATGCAACGGCGTCCTCCTAGCCGATGCTCCCGTCATAGACCGTGTCAATCTGGTCGATGAATCCATCACGCTTGCGACTTTGTTGCCGTTTCGCCGCGTCGTCGAAGGCGAGATGATTGCCACAGCCAAAATTATTCCATTCGCAGTGGCTCGTGACACGCTCGACCGCGCCGTGGCGATCGCCAGCGAAGCTCCCTTGCGCATTGCGCCCTTTCGCCCCTTCCGCGTCGGGGTTGTCTCGACGCTTCTGCCAGGGTTGAAGCCATCGACCGTCACCAAGACGCTGCATGTGTTCGACGAGAGGCTCGCCCGTGCCGGAAGCCGGATTGCGGTCGAGGAGCGTGTGCCGCATGAGACCGCCCCGCTCGTTTCGGCGCTCCACCGAATCGAAAGCGAAAGCGACCTGATCGTCATTTTTGGCGCTTCTGCAATCACCGACCGGCGCGATATAGTGCCGTCAGCCATCGAGAAGGCAGGCGGCAGGATCGAGCATTTTGGCATGCCGGTCGATCCCGGAAATCTTTTGCTGCTGGGCTCCCTCCCTGGTGACGCTGCCGAAAAACCTGTCATCGGCGCACCGGGCTGCGCCCGCTCTCCCAAGGAGAATGGCTTCGATTTCGTTTTAAACCGGATTTTGGCAGGCATCCCGGTCCGCAGCGCCGATATTCGCCGTATGGGCGTCGGCGGTCTCCTCTTGGAAATCGTCACGCGCCCGGAGCCGAGCGCGATGCCCGATGGCTGAGGTCGCGGCGATCATCCTGGCCGCCGGCCAGTCGTCGCGATTTGAGCCTGGCCGGGAAGAAACAAAGCTCATCGCGCTTTTGCATGGGAAGCCGTTGGTCCGACATGTGGCGGAGGCGGCGATGGCGTCCCGCGCGCGCCCCATCATCGTTGTCACCGGCCATGCCGCCGGGAAAGTTGAAGCGGCGCTGGCGCCGCTTGACCTCACCTTCGTCTTCAATCCGGCTTACGCGACCGGCCTTGCAAGCTCGTTGCAAGCAGGGATCGCCGCTTTGCCTGAAACGGCGGCCGGAGCGGTCATCCTGCTCGCCGATATGCCAAGCATTTCGGCGGGCCTCATCGATCGCTTGATCCAAGCTTTTGGGGAATCGGCGCAGCCGCCGTCCGCGGTTGTCCCCGTGCGCGGGAAGCTGCGGGGCAATCCGGCGCTGATCGGCAGAAAATTGTTCGACGCCCTAAAGCGCTTCGATGGCGATCGAGGCGCCCGGGCGGTGATCGATGCCGCGGGCAAAGATGTGGTGGAATGCTTGGTGGATGATCCAGCGATCGAAATCGATATAGATACTCCGGAGGCGCTACGCCGGTTGAGCATGGTTCGGCAGCCTGGGCGATAGGCTCCAGGAAATGCCCGCGGCGTGGATAGAATTCGGATTTGAATGCACCGCTCACGGTTAGTCTTAGCTTCGGGCTGGCCTCAGCGTCATTGCGCCATAGATGTTTCATATCTGCAAGCCATTGTGAATATGGCAATGCAATGAGTCGGATGCGCCGCGCGGCGACCAAAAGACGGAGACGATTATGACCGTTAGAAAGCTCGAAAAAGCAGAGTGGCATCCATTTCTCGATCGCCTTTCCAAAATGCTCGACGGCTGCCAGGCGGAAATCGAAGTGGCGTCGCTTCGTCTCGGTGACCAAATACAAGCCACATGGTTGCCCCTGATTGGCCTAGTGTATGACCCGAAGGACGATTTAGTCGAAGTCGCGCTCCAGGGACTCGACCATATGATTCCCAAGCCTCGCGAGATCTATGTCGAGGATGGAACCGGCCTCCTGGCCAGCGTCGAAATCGTCGATGCGGACGGGGTGCATCAGATTGTGCGACTCAAAGAACCTTTGATGTTAGCGCCCCCGCATGCGTGAGTTCGCAGGCCAATCGCCTCCGCAGGAAAGCCCAACTGTTTTATCGGCTCCATGCCGGGCAGATTGGCTTGTCCCTTGCGGCCGCAATGAGGTAAATGTCGATCTTCCGCGCGAAACCAGCGACCAGCGGGATACCGGCAATGACGATGAAATTTGAACTTTTGCTTGTCGAAGAGCAGGTGGAGCACATCTATCCGGAGACGGTGGCCCACCGCTACAGCGTGACCCCGGCTTCCGTGGCTGACGTGGAAAAAAATGAAACGTTCCTGAAGGAAATCAAGAAAGAAGCGGAACTCAATAATTTATCAATCAAGAACAATGCCCAACGAGGCGAGTCCGAAACGTCCAAACAAGCCAATGAGGATTTTCGGAAAAGAATGCACAACCCCCGTGGTTATTCGGGTCCGCATTATTTCGGAGGCATGCCGGGACACGACTATATCAGCATGCAGACGATAACTTACGCCGCAGGGTCAATTGCCGCGTTCGCCATTTTCGCGCGAAATGTCATCGGCACTGCCAAAGATTGGCGCGATCTCCGCGCGAAACGGAAAATAAAAGTTCGCTTGGGCGATAAAGAAATCGAGGTTCAAGACGGAGACGACTTGCTGGCTTTGCTAAAGGAGCAAGCCACCGAAGCTGCTCTCCAGCCGCCTCAGCTACCGCGCGCGACGGAATGAGATCTGCTGAATCAGGATCACGCCGCCGAGGTGCGGCCAATGTTCCCGAATGTCCGGCCAAGGTCAACCTGACCTTCCGGCCTGTCGGAAGAGACGGTAAAGTGTGCCCCTCTTGACCAGCGCGGGTTGGCAGTCGCTGCCCGGCAGTTTACGGTATCGAACTAACCGGCGTTCGCCGCGCCTTTACAGCGACTTTCGGGACTCACATGGCGACTCTGCTCGCAAAGAACGCCGACGTGCTCGTGACGATGGATGGACAGCGGCGTGAACTGAGGGATGCCGGGCTCTTTGCACGAGACGGGGTGATCGAGCAGGTTGGCTCGAGCGCCGAATTGCCGGAGACGGCCGATGTCGTTCTCGACCTTCGCGGCCATATCCTGCTTCCCGGCCTGATCAACTGCCACCATCACCTCGACCAGATTCTCACGCGCAATCTGCCTACGGGGCAGAATACCAACCTCTTTCCCTGGCTCAAGGCGCATTACCGGATCTGGGGAAGCCGGACACCGGAAGATACGCGCACCGCGGTGCTGGTCGGCTGCGGAGAGCTAGCCCTCTCAGGCTGCACGACGGTGTTCGACCACGCCTATGTTTTTCAGAACGGCTGCAGGGTGGACGATCAGATCGCGGCGGCCGCTGAGCTTGGCATCCGGTTCGTCGTCTCGCGGGGAAGCATGTCGCTCGGCCAATCGAAAGGCGGCTTGCCGCCGGACGATTGTGTGGAATCCGAAGACGCTATCCTCAAGGACTGCATCCGGGTTATCGAGCGCTATCACGACCCTTCGCCCGGCTCGATGCTGCAGCTCGTGCTTGCGCCCTGCTCGCCCTTTTCCGTCACCGCCGAGCTGATGCGCGAGTCGGCCAAAATGGCGCGCCACTATGGCGTGCATCTCCACACCCATCTCTGCGAGACTTTGGACGAGGAGCGCTATACCCTCGAGCATAAGGGACTGCGGCCGGTCGCCTATATGGAATCCCTCGATTGGGTAGGAAACGATGTCTGGTACGCACACGCGGTCCATGTCAACGATGACGAGATCCGCCTGTTTGCGGCCAAGGGCGCCGGGGTCTGTCACTGCCCGTCGTCGAATATGCGGCTCGCTTCGGGCATTGCGCCGGTGAAGAAATATCGCGATGCAGGCGTCAAAACGGGGCTCGGGGTCGACGGCGCGGCAAGCAATGACGGCTCAAACCTCCTGATCGAGGTGCGCGAGACCATGCTGCTCGCGCGGCTAAAGATTGGCCTGCTGCCTCCCGAAGGACCGCAAACCGTGCTTTCCACCTCCGATCCACTGCGTGCCAACGAGTGGATGACGGCGCGCGATGCCCTCGAGATCGCCACGATCGGAGGAGCTTCCGTGCTCGGGCGAAACGACATCGGTTCGCTTGAGCCAGGAAAATACGCCGATTTCTTCACGCTCGACCTCAACGCAATCGCCTACGCCGGTGGTCTCAGCGATCCGGTCGCGGCCGTGGTCTTTTGCGCGCCGACCCGAGCCCGCCATACGGTGGTTGGCGGACGCTTGATCGTCGACAAGGGCGAGATCGTCACGCTCGACATGGATCCTGTCATCCGGGAGCACAATCGCAACGCCGCCCGCCTGGCCGCACTCCATGTTTAGGCCTCGGCCGGCAGCCCTGCCGTTCAAACCACCTCTCAGCTTCGCCAAGCTTCCAGCCTAATATCCAAGAGCGGGCTGGCCAGCGGGCCACAAACACCGCAAAGAACCCCAAATGTCCGATCGTCCCGAAAATCAAGACAACGGCCGAATGACCCAGCCAAACGTGCGATCGCCCGCGGCGCACGGCAAAGGTCACTCGCGACGGCGTTTTCTTATGACCTGTGCAGGCGGCGGGGCCGTTCTGGCGGCCCCCGGTTTCTTGAAAGACACCTTCGAGACCGCCCATGCCGGGGTGCCCGATGGTCGCATGGACATGAATATGTCCGAGCATGAGGCCGCAGATACGATCGGGGTGCGACCGGCACCGTTTACGGAGGGCTTGCCGCTGGTGGAGCCGGAACTACGCCGCTCGGTCGGCGGAGAACTTAAGACGACACTGCGTGTCAACTACGCCTACAAGGACTGCGGCGGCTACCGGCTCTATCTGAGGACCTATGAAGGCACCATCCCCGGGCCGACGCTACGCGTGCGCCGTGGAGATGTCCTGCGCATTCGGCTCATCAACGATCTTCCGCCGAACCGCGATCCGATGCCGGCGAATATCGACCAGCCGCATCATCTCAACACCACGAACTTTCATCTGCACGGCGCACATGTCAGCCCGAGCGGCATCGCCGACAATGTGATGCGGTCCATGGAGCCCGGACAGAGCTACGAGATCGAGATCGCGCTGCCCGCCGATCACACGGCGGGCACATATTGGTATCACCCACACCATCATGGCGGCGCCGATGTTCAAATGGCGAGCGGCATGGCCGGCGCCGTCATCGTCGAAGGGGACTTCGATGACGTTCCGGAAATCGCGGCCGCTCGGGAACGGCTTTTGGTCTTGGGCGAAGTCGTATTCGATGCGTTTGGGATGGTGGAGAATTTCGAGACGCTGTTTCCCGAGACGGCGACCCGTTTCCTCACCGTCAACGGCCAGCGAGCGCCAACGATTGCCATGCAGCCGGGCGAGGTACAGCGCTGGCGCCTGCTGCACGCCGGTTATCAGGACGATCTTTTTCTGGCCCTTCAGGGCCATAGGCTGCACCCCATCGCGCGCGATGGAATACCGCTCGCCCGAATCGACCAACCCGAGATCCGCACCGCGGACCATGCGAACGACGATCCAACGGCGATCCTGATTGCCCCCGGCCAACGGATCGATCTTTTGGTGAAGGCTGGCGTGCCAGGCACCTATGAGCTGCGGGCGCTGCCTTACGACCAGGGCTATCCGTCCCCCGCCGGGCTGATTGCGCGCGTCGTGATCGCCGGGGCGCCGCTTTCCATGAAGCTGCCAAGGAAGCTCCCACCCTCGCCGCTCGCGACCATCCGCGACGAGGAGATTACCGGCCGTCGGCAGCTCACCTTCTCGTCGAAGGCGCCGGAGGTTGAGGCGACCGAGCACTGGCGGGAGTTCAAGTTCTGGATCGACGGGCGCAGCTTCGACATGAACCGCATCGATCAGCGGGTTCGACTCGGGGCCGTGGAGGAATGGAAGATCGTCAATCTGCATAAACACGATCACATCTTCCACATCCACACCAATCCGTTTCAACTCATCAAGGTAAACGACGAGCCGCTGGCAGAGCCGGTGTGGCTCGACACAGTGGTGCTCCCGCGAAACGGTAGCCTGACCTTCCGCTCCCGTTTTCTCGATTTTACCGGTCGTTTCATGCTCCATTGCCACATGATGAATCATGAGGAGCTGGGCATGATGCAGGTGGTGAAAGTGTACAGCTAATCCTGAGGAACTTCGCCGAAGGCGAACACCTGCCGCAGCGCGGGATGAGGCGTTAATGCGCCAGGCGCTCCAACAGATCGCGCACATGGACCTGATCGGATTTATAATTGCCGGTGAGGGTATACATCACGAGATTGACCCCGCCCCGCAACGCCATTTCATGCTGTCTACGCCCCCCCGGCACAAGGGGAAAAAGGCTTTCGCCGTCCGGGTCGCTCGCCCAGCCGGCCGCGAGATCGTTCGATGTGATGATGATCGGCGAAACGCTGTCGCCCGCACGGGCCGGCCGCACGCCACCGTCGGCAGGGGCCGGAGGCAAGGCTTCGATCCATGTCGCTCCGGTCGAATAGCGGCCAACAAATCCATCGAGAAGATAAAATGTTTTCGTCACCACATGATCTGCAGGGATGGGCTCGAGTTCGGGCACATCGACCCCCTCAAGCAGTTGCCGCAGCCATTTGGCCTCCGGCGTGGGCGGGCCTCCCGGACGCGCCGTCAGCGCATCGCGGGTGTCGAAAATGATCGTGCCGCCTTGTTTCATATAGGCGGCAGCCTTGGCGATCGCCGACCGCGGGGGCTGCGGGTTCGTGGCAACGATCGGCCAATAGAGCAACGGGTAGAAGCTTAATTCGTCACGCGCGGGATCAAGTCCCACCGGATCGCCGGGAGTCAGGGATGTGCGCCTTGCGAGTACATGCGAAAGGCTCACGAGCCCCTGTCGGCTCACATCATCGACCCTCGCGTCACCGCTTGCCACATAGGCGAGCCTTGTCGTGAGCGCGGCTCCAAGATCGCGCGGCGAAACAGCGGACGGCGCGGGCGGCGCCGGCTCGGCGGCGGCAGGCCGGACCGGGGCTGCCAGGGCGGCGAAGATAACGAGCGAAAGACCCGCAACGGCCCGGCGCGAAGGCCGACGCAGACGCCCCGAGAGCCACAAAGAGGCCAAACAATCCGCCACAAACAAAATGAGCGCGGCGGCGATCAGCCAGGGCTTGAGATCGACAGGCTGCGACTCGCGCAATGATTCTTGGGTATAAGCCAAGCCCGAAAAGTCCGCCGGCACGACGGTTTCCCGCGGACCCAATGTATTGACCGCGACCAGCGCGTCGGTTGGTCCATAGAAGCCGGGGGGATGCTCGGGCCCGGCAACGTCGTCGAACCCAGCGGGAATGGGGGTGGCGGAAGGTGGCGGGGCGCCGAGGACGCCGAAACCATCGAGGGTCCGATTCGGGGCGATGCTGGCGGTTTGTTGCGCTTTCGCCTCGGCGCCCAAAGCCGCATCGACGCCCTTTACGCCCTCCCCCGACAGGTCGACGATCTTGCGAAGCATATCGACGAACAAGCCCGAGAGCGGCAGATTCGACCAGGTCGTGTCGGCGGTCACATGGAACAAAATGCTCAGACCCTTGCCGCGTCGCGCCGCAGTCACGAGGGGCGTCCCGTCCGAAAGCATCGCCCAGGTTTTGGAGGAGAGACCAGGATCCGGTTCGGCCAGAACCTGCCGCGCAACGGTCACCTCATCTGGAACCGGCAAGCCGTAGAATGGGCTTTGCCTGTCGAAAGGCGCCAGTTTTTTCGGCGTATCCCAAGACATCGAGCCGCCGAGCACGCGGCCGCCCCGGCGCAGTCGGACAGGAACCAAATCATCGGAAGCGGCTGCAAGGCGGGTTCCCGCAAAACGAACCAATATGCCGCCGTCTTCGGTGAAGCGGGTGAGATCGTCATGCGCCTGGCCCGGTACCATGCCAACATCGGCGAGGATTAGGATCGCTACCCGATCCTGCAGGACCGACCGAATGGGATCGAGCGTTCCCGGCTTTGCTTCACGCATGTCGGCAAAGGGACCAAGCGCCTTGACGAGATAATAATTTGGCGCGAGCAAAGGTTGTGCGAGATCCGCGGTTTCACCGCTGACAAGGCCGACACGGCGGCGGCGCCAGCGTTCGTCGAGAAGCGAAACGGCGGCGGCCGAATGCTCCCCGAGGATTTCGAGCCGGGCGATCTCATTGCGCAATTCGACCGGCATCTCAAAACGCGCCAGCGTCTCGTTCGCGACGCCAAAATCGAAGGGCGCCTCGCCGACGGAAAGCCCCTTCAGATCCAGCGCGCGCACAATGCCTCGCCCGTCCCCGCCCGGCGCCCCTCGTAGCACGCGTACTTCGAGGCTACCGGTCCTATTTTGCGGTCCGGCAAGTCCTCGCACGGTCTCGCGATCTGTCAAAATAGTAAGCTCGCCCAGATTTCCGGCAATTTTTTCGGCAAATTCCCGCGCATGGCCGCGTTCGACCGCGTCGGCAATCCAAACGATCGACGGCTTGCGATGTGTGCCTGCATATCTTTCAATTGCGGCAAGAACGGGCAGCCGGTCTGGAACAAACGGCACAGGCTTGAGTGCGCGCAGGCGATCAAGCGCTTGTCCGGCATCCAGGGGGGTGATTTCGCGACCGCCTTCCGAGGTCGCAACGATGATTGCGAGTTGCGATTTTCGCGCCGCCGCTTCGATTCGCCGTGCCGCGGCGGCAATTCTGCGATCCCAGCTCGGAGCCGCCGGCCAGCCGTCATCGAGGACGATCAGCAAAGGCCCGTCGCCAGCTTCGGCTCCCGGAAGCGGGTTCAAGACCGGGCCCGCCATCGCGAAAACGAGGCAAGCCGCAATCGCGAGGCGCAGCAGCAGGATCCACCAAGGCGTGCGAGCCGCCGTCTCGTCCTTGGGGCTGAGACCGAGAATGAGCCGCAGCGGTGGGAACGGGACAACCGCCGGGCGCGGCGGCGTAATGCGTAGCAAAAAATACAACAGCGGCAAGACCGCCAGCGCGCCCAGGACCAAAGGAAAGCTGAAAGCGAGCGGAAAGCCGAACATTACCGGGCGCTCCAGCGATCGAGGCCGCGATCAAGGTCAGCATCAAGCTCCATCCGCAAGGCGAGCAACGCCTCGGTCGCCGGACGGTCGGTCCGGTGAAGCAAAAACGTCCAACCGCGCCCGCGCGCCGCAGTGCCAATTGCGTCCCGGTGGACGCCAAGCCGGCGGACATATTCGGCGCGAAAGCTTTCCGCTTGGCCAACCCGCAGTCTCGCCGGCGAATCGACATCGACAAATTCAGTGTGGCCGGAAAAGGGAAAGGCATCTTCGACGGGATCGGCGATCATGACGAGATGTCCCCTCGCACCCCGCGCGCTGATGGACTCGATCGCGGCCGAAATCGAAATGGGATCGGAAAGAAAATCGCCGATCAGTATGGCTTTCGCGCCGCGTGGCAAATTTATTTGCGGCGGCAATTCCTCCGGCTTGTAACCGGGCGTGAGTTCATGCGCGAGCAGGACCTCGGCGAAACGTTCGACGATATTCCGGACCGCCAAGGGAGGCGTCAGGTCTGCGAGCGCCACACGTTCACCGCCGCGCACCAGAAGATCGGCGACGGCGAGTCCGAGGACGAGCGCCCGATCGATTTTGGGCTGCAATGCAAGCTCGGAGGTAAACCACATCGACGCGGACCGATCGATCCAGACGAAAATCGTGTGCGCGGCTTCCCATTCGCGCTCGCGTACATAGAGGCGTTCATCCCTGGCCGAGCGGCGCCAATCGATCCGGCTGGACGCTTCGCCCGCGACAAACGGGCGGAATTGCCAAAAGGTCTCGCCGACGCCGGCGCGCCGCCGTCCATGCACGCCATGCATGACGGTGGCTGCGGACTCCCGCGCGGCGGCGCAAAGGCCTGGAAAACGCTGCGCCAATACGAGCGCATGGTTTTGGTGGCGCCCCTCAATTCGGCTCTCATTTCTATCGAGGAGTCGAACCTGAGGCATCGGTCAGCCAAGCCGTCCGACCAGGCGGGTAACCAGCTCGCTCACCACGAGGCCCTCGGCCCGCGCGGCAAAAGTGAGCGCCATGCGATGCTTCAAGACGGGAACGGCAAGCGCCACCACATCGTCGAGGGACGGCGATACCCGGCCGCCCAGCAGGGCGCGAGCCCGTGTTGCCAGCATCAAGGCTTGCGCGGCGCGAGGCCCCGGACCCCAGGCAATATGCTGCGTGATATCCGAGCTCCCCTCGCCGGGGCGGGCTTGGCGGACAACGTCGAGAATAGCTTCGATAACGCTTTCACCCACCGGCAGCCGGCGCACCAGCCGCTGGATGGCCATCAGATCCTCCGCGCTCATTGCGGATTTTGCTTCCGGGTTGGTATCGCCGGTCGTTTCGATGAGGATCCGCCGTTCGGCCGCACGATCGGGATACGCCACATCGATCTGCATCAGAAAGCGATCGAGCTGCGCCTCGGGAAGCGGATAGGTGCCTTCCTGTTCCAACGGATTCTGGGTCGCCAGGACGTGAAACGGACGCGGCAGATCGTGCCGTTCGCCGGCAACGGAGACATGATATTCCTGCATCGCCTGCAGCAGCGCCGATTGGGTTCGCGGACTGGCCCGGTTGATCTCATCGGCCATCAGCAACTGGGTAAAGATCGGACCTTGCACGAAGCGGAAGCTCCGGCGCCGATCCGCCGACTCCTCCAGAACTTCGGAGCCGAGAATGTCGGCCGGCATCAAATCGGGCGTGAACTGAACGCGCCGCGTATTCAGGCCCAGAACCACGCCCAGGGTTTCGACGAGTTTCGTCTTGGCGAGACCCGGTACGCCGACCAGAAGGCCGTGTCCCCCCGCGAGGATCGTGACCAGGGCCTGCTCGACAACGACAGTCTGCCCGAAGATAATGGTTTCGATCGCATTGCGTGCGGCGGCAATCCGCTCCAGCGCAGTCTCGGCGCTACGCGCAACGGCGGCTTCGAGTGAAGCCGTAATCACTTCCGGCATGAATGATTTGCCTTTCAGCTTGCGGCATTCACGGTTAACGCTGCCATTCGCGCCGCTATGGCTTCCAATTCAGATATTTCTAATTAGATCGTCGTTTATAACCGACTGCATGGACGATCAAAACCGCATTGTCGATGGAATAGTTGCTTTTATCGACCTGCACGGTTTTTTGATAGTCTCACGCCAATAGGGCGGAGAATATGGCCGACGATTCCTTCTCAAACACCGGCGCGAAGCCCAAGTCTCGGCCGACGCTCGACACTTTGGTGTCCTTCGCCAGCGTCGCAAATCGCTCCGAAGTGGCGGGTCAAAAAGGCGCGGAGGCGGGCGAGACTACAGCTCTGCCGCCGGTCGAGCGGTGGAACCCGCCG